>JAFSSR010000018.1 GCA_017450885.1 Clostridia bacterium
ACCCCCGCCCTAAAGGATACAGTCAGCAACCGACTTCGTTTTCCCCTCCCCTCAGTCACGCTTCGCGTGACAGCTCCCCCTCCCCGCTTCGCGGGGGAAGGAGCTTTTTTGTATGTGTCGCCGCAGGCGACACCGCATAATACACCGTTCGGGTGCGGCGACCTCATGGGCGGCGGGGTTAAAACCCCGCCCTACGGGGTGAGGTGCGTTTTGTTCATTCGGCGCACCTGATCTCGTTTTCCCACCCTTACTTTTTCAAATATTTGTCGGCGAAGCCGACACCGAAATTCCTAATTCCTAATTCCTAAGTCCTAATTTTTCATTCCTTATCCCTTGCGCCTTTTTCCACAGCTTAAACCTCTGGCAGATCGACGACTATCTCCCCGCCCTTTTCCGCGCTGTCGAGGATGGCGTTGACTATCGCCTCGTTGATGAACGCCTCGCGCGAGGGGACCGGCGCGGGGCCGCCCGCTCTGACCGCTTCGACGAACGCGCGGACCTTGCAGGCGAAGCAGTCTTCTTTGCCGTGATCCGGCGCGGCGGGGATCTTCTTTTCGGTCGGCTCGCCGTTCTCGTCGTCGTAATACAGCGTCATGTCGCCGCCGACGCCGGCGTTCCAGCAGTCGGTGGAGGGGATGCGCAGAGCTCCCTTTTTACCGAAAATAATGGTGTCGCCGGGGGTGTCCGGGTGCATCGCCCAGGAGATGCGGAAATCGAGCACGATCCCGCCCTCGAGCCGTATGAAAGCGGCGGCGAAGTCCTCCACGTTGAACGATCCGCTGAACTTATACCGCGGATCCCTGCCGAAAAAGTCGGAAGCGTAACCCGTTACCGTCAGGGGCTTCGGGTAGCCTATGGCGTTGAGCACCATATCGAGCGAGTAGCAGCCGATATCGCCCATCGCGCCGACCCCCGCCTGATCGCGGCGGACGAACGACTCCGCCGTGGGCAGTCCGCGCCTCCTCCCGCCGCCGGTCTGGATATAATATATGTCGCCGAGCTCGCCCGACTGACATATCTCTTTGATCTTTTGCATATCGGGGTCATATCGGGGCTGGAAGCCGACCGAGACGAACGCGGAGCTCTCCTTTTCGGCGCGGATTATGCGCAGCGCGTCCTCCACCGACGCCGCGATCGGCTTTTCGAGGAGGACGCAAACCCCGCGCCTGAGCGCGGCTATCGTCGGATCGGCGTGAGCCTGATTATAGGTGCAGACGCTCACCGCGTCGAGCTCCTCGCGTTCGAACATCTCATCGTACGAAGCGTATATGTTCGCCCCGGCGACGCCCTTCCGCTCCGCAAAAGCGGCGGCCTTGCCCGGAACGAGATCGCAGAGCGCGGCGATCTCCGCTCTCTCGCAGTTGAGGTAATTCTCGGCGTGCGCTCCGGCTATGCCGCCGCATCCGATTATGCCGACTCTGATCTTATCTTTCATTTTTACGCCCCCCGTTTTTTGTTTTTTGTAAGTTTATTATATTATTTTTCAAGTCGCCTGTCAACATTTGGCTTCCGTTATTGACAACCGCCGCTTTTTGTGACATAATAAAGGTAATATTTTTAATGCTCCGGAGGTCATTATGGCAAACAAAATACGCGTAACGGTCTGGAACGAGTTCCGCCACGAAAAAGAGATAAAAGAGGTCGCCCAGATCTACCCCAACGGTCTGCACGCCACGATCAAGGAGTTCCTTGACAAGAACGACGATATGGAAGTCAGGCTGGCGGCTCTCGACGATCCCGATCAGGGACTTCCCGACGAGGCGCTCAACAGCACGGACGTCCTTCTCTGGTGGGGACATTGCGCCCACGGGGAGGTCAAGGACGAGCTGGTCGAGAAGATCAGACAGCGCGTATACCGCGACGGAATGGGCTTTATCGCTCTCCATTCCGGACACCATTCAAAGCCCTTCAAGGCGATCGTCGGCGCGACCGGCGACCTGCAGTGGGGCGACGAACAGCATGAGATAGTATGGAACCTCTTTCCCTCCCATCCGATAGCCGACGGCATCCCCTATTGCTTTGACCTCGGGATCGACGAGCTCTACTCCGAGCCCTTCTTTGTCCCTCAGCCCGACGCGCTGGTCTTCGGCGGTTGGTTCGAGCACGGAAACGTTTTCCGCTCCGGTCTCTGCTACCACCGCGGTCTCGGCAGAGTGTTCTATTTCCAGCCGGGCCACGAGTCCTGCCCGACTTACTACAACCCCTACGTTCAGAAGATCATCACCAACGCCGTCCGCTGGGCGACGCCGTCGAAGACCGAGGTAAAGGAATACTGCCCGTACATCGCGCTCGGCGAGCTCGACCCGAACAATCCCGAGAAAAACCCCGAGAAAAAAGAGCAGTAAACACAGTCGATCCCACGGGACCGGGCGCCGTCCCGGTCCCGTTTTGATGGATAGTAAAACGATTTTATTGGGGGTGCTTTTCGAGAAAAGCCACCCCCATACCCCCTTAAAAGCTTTCAGATTGCGTTCTCTCGCGGCGGTAAAGGGGTCGTCGCTTGACCGGCAAAGCCGTGTCAAGCGGCAGGTACTATCCGAATAATCGCCCTCGAAAGTTAACTTTCGGATACGATTATTCGGATAGTACCGACCGTCGCGCTCCTGCGGAGCGTGACTTTCCCTTTATCCGCCATTGCAACGCCTTATAAGAACACAGCGAAAAAGCTTTTGAAAGGGGCTCGGGGAAAAACTTTTCCCGGAAAAGTTTTCCCCGATAAAGAAAAACGATATCCGAGGTAAGATGATGATTGAATTGAAATATCACCGCGATCCCGCGGTACAGCATATTAACTGCCTCCCGCCGAGGGCGTATTACGTCCCCTTCGCCGACGAGAAGTCGGCGGGCGGAAAGCCGCGCGAGAAGTCGCCTTTCTTTTTCGATATGTGCGGGGAATGGGACTTCAAGTGGTTTTGCCGCGCGGAGGACGCGATACCCGACCTCGAAAGCGGCGCCGTCCTGCCCGACAGGATCACGGTCCCGTCCTGCTGGCAGATGCAGCTCGGCCGCGGGTACGACGCGCCGCAGTACACCAACTTCAACTATCCCTTCCCTCTCGACCCGCCGCACATCCCCGACGAGATACCGGCGGGACTGTACTCCCGCGAGTTCTTTATTGCCGGAAAGAGGATAAAGGACAAAGAGGCGTTCCTGATCTTCGAGGGCGTCTCCTCCTGCTTCTATCTCTGGATAAACGGCAAATTCGCCGCCTACAGCACGGTCTCCCACTGCACCTCCGAGATAGACGTCACCCCCTATCTGCGCGCCGGGAAGAACACCTTTAAAATACTCGCGCTCAAATGGTGCGCCGCCTCCTACCTCGAGGATCAGGATATGTGGCGTATGTCCGGCGTATTCCGCCCGGTGTATATGCTTTTCCGTCCGAAGGGACATATAGACGATATTTCCGTCAGACCGACCGTTCAGGCGTCGCTCAAAAAGGCGAGGCTCGACTGCGTGATAAACGCCGGGGGAGATGAAGCGACCGCTTACAAGCTGATCTCGCCCGGAAAAGACACGGTCGCCGAGGGAGTCTGCGAGGGGAATAAGATCTCGGTCGCGGTAGACCGCCCCGCCCTCTGGTCGGATGAGATCCCCGCGCTCTACGAGCTGTTCGTTTTCCGCGCGGGCGAGGCGATACGCATACCGGTCGGCTTCCGCAGAGTGGAGATCAAGGACCGCAGGATGCTGGTCAACGGTCAGCCGATCAAGCTGCGGGGGGTCAACCACCACGACACCGATCCCGAATACGGCTACGCCGAGCCGATAGAGCGGGTGTACGACGACCTGCAGATAATGAAAGAGACCAATATGAACTGCGTGCGCACCTCGCACTATCCCGCCGATCCGCGCTTTTACGAATACTGCGACAGGATCGGACTGTGGGTGGTGGACGAGGCGGATATCGAGACCCACGGCTGCGACGCCTGCGGGAACAGGTCGCTCCTTTCGGACGATCCGGCGTGGAAGCCCTGCTATCTCGACCGCGCCGAGCGGCTTTACGAGCGGGACAAGAACCATCCGTCGATCATCATGTGGTCGCTCGGCAACGAGAGCGGATACGGGCGCAATCACGACGCCATGTCACGGCTTATCCGCCGGCGCGACGGGGGACTGCGGCTGATCCACTACGAGGGTGCCAACACCCTCCAAAACGAGGGACGGCAGTCGTCGTCGGTCGACGTCGAGAGCATGATGTACCCCGCCTTTGAGCAGATAGACGCATACCTTTCAAATCCGGAATACGACCAGCCCCTCTTCCTCTGCGAATACTGCCACGCGATGGGCAACGGCCCCGGCGACCTTGCCGCCTACAACGAGCGTTTCGACTCGGACGACCGCTTTATCGGCGGCTGTATCTGGGAGTTCGCCGACCACGGCATAAAGATCGGCGAAACGGCGGAAGGCGAACCTAAATACGCTTACGGCGGATATTTCGGCGACAGCCCGAACGACGGCAACTTCTGCATAGACGGCCTGCTCCGCCCCGACCGCGACCTTTACCGCTCGCCCGCCGCCGACGAGGCTATGGAGGCATATTCGCCGATAGGCGTGACAAAGAACGACGACCAAAGCATCACGCTGTTCAATAAGAGATTTTTCTCCGACACGTCGGATCTCGACCTGCGGTTCGAGACCGTCGGATCGGACGGATGCCTGTACGGACCCGCCCCCGGCGAGACGATAGAAGCGATCATACCGCCGCGCGGATCGTACACCTTCAAACCCGATCTGCCGGAAAAAGGCGCGGCCTGCGTGACGGTCTACGCCGCGCGGCGAGACGGCGAATTCGTCACGGGACTGATGAACCGCGAGGTCGTCTACCGCATGGCTCCGCCGGATCGCCCGGCGAAGCGCAGAGCCGGCAGCGTAGAAGTGAAAGAAACGGATCGCGGCGTGACCGTAAGCGTCGGGAGCCTTTCATACGGGTTTGACCGGCTGACCGGAAAGCTCACGTCGATATGCAAGGGCGGCGCGGAAAGGCTGCTCGAGCCGGTGCGCCTCTCTGCATGGCGCGCCCCGACCGACAACGACAGGATAATAAAGCATCAGTGGTACGCGAACGGCTATAACCGGCTGAAAGAGAAGTGTTATTCCTTTACCGTCGAAAAGGCGGACGAAAAAGAGGCGGTCTTCCGCACGTCGGTCTCGCTGGGAGCCGACTGGATGCCGCCCGCCGTCAAGGCGGAGATCGTTTACACCGTAAAGGACGACGGGACGCTGAATATTTCGGTCGATTCCGCAAGGCGCGACGGGCTTCCCGCGCTGCCGAGAACGGGACTGCTTTTCAAGCTGCCGAAAAAGTACAACGACACCGAATGGCTGGGGTACGGACCCGGTGAAGCGTACATAGACAAACGCCTGTCGGCAAGCTACGGCCTTTGGCAGGGCGCGGTCGGCGCTTCGGGGACCTCCTGCATACGCCCGCAGGAGAACGGCGCGCATTACGGCACCTATGAGGCGGCGGTCGGCGCTTCCGCGTCAAGATACGTTAAGTTCTATTCCGACAGGCCGTTTTATTTCGGCGCTTCCCCCTGGTCGCCCGAGACGTTGACCGACGCGCCGTACGACTGGGCTCTCCCCGAAAGCGACGGGACCTACGTCTCGATAGACGGCGCGATGGCGGGCATAGGCTCCAACTCCTGCGGCCCCGCGCTGGACGAAAAGTACAAGGTCGGAAAGGACGTAAAATTCGACGTCACTCTGACCGTAAGATGATCACGGACACAACAAAAAAAGGACTTTCGCTTCGGCGAAAGTCCTTTTTTGTAATATCGCGGGTCACGGCTTCTTTACGGCGTACCTTCTGCTCTTCAGCCTCTCGGTGAACTGGTCGTG
>JAFSSR010000149.1 GCA_017450885.1 Clostridia bacterium
ACGCCGTCGCCGACGTTCAGCGTGTTCGTTTCAAAGATCAGGCGCGTCTGATCCTCGGTGAGCCGACTGCCCTCGATATGGTTGGAATTGTAGGTCATACGCACCTGCAGTTCATGGTACAGACCGCCGGAGATCTTCGCTTCTTTTTCTTCGCGCAAAATCTGCAAAACCGGATTGTCCGAGATCTGTCGACAAAGCTGATCCGGTGCACATCCGAAATATCCGGCAAGCTTTTCCATGACAGCACGGGAAAGCTTCTCACCGCGACCGATCTTGGCGATCGTGCGCGAAGAGATACCGAGCAGTTTTGTCAGTTCCGACCGCCCGATCCCGCGCTCATTCAGTTTTTCTTCAAGACCTTTGTATGAATACATCCTTCGACCTCACTTTCATCTTTACTTATTATACCACTCAAATGTTAAAAAGTAAAGACAATTCTCGCAAATTTACAACAAAAAAGTAAAGATGAAACGATCTAGCTCAGTATCCTTTAGGTGCTCTGAAATACTCTTGTTTTTTGTCCGCGGGCCGTGTATAATAAAGGCTGCAGAATAGGATTCCGGATACGCGAAAATGAGTGTTTTTTTGGCTGTTACAAATCTATTCTAATACGCCGGCATCTACCGAATGTCTACCAAAAATCCGAAAAACGTGCAAAATCAGCATCTCCTTATGCCATAAGGGGAAAACGCAAAAATGCGCTGAAACCCCTTGTAAATAAAGGCTTTTCAGCGCATTTCATGTAAGCCGAATGCACACGTCGGACGTATTAGATCAATGATTCAGGTTCTAGTCGGGGCAACTCGGTGGAGGTTCAAGTCCTCTTGCCCGCACCATGAAAAAAGCGTCTTTTGTCTACTGACAAAAGCGCTTTTTTCGGTTATATTCGTCTGCGGCGATTGATATCGCCGCGCGGCTTGAAAGGCTATATGATCTTACTTTTATTAATTCTTAAAAACAGTGTAAACGCAGGGTCGTTAAAATGAAAGATAAAGAAAACAATCGCCGCCTCTCTCCGAGAAGGATCATAGGCGACATACTGCTTTTTTTATCCGCGCTTCTCACGGCGGACGTCATAATAGTTATGATGATCAGGATCGGCGCCGTTGTGCGAAAAGAAGTATATATCAAGAGTTTTCTTATAGAACTCGCCATGCTGGCGGTCTTGATAGTCTTCTCGCTGGACGTCAGGTTCAGAATATTTACGCTCGTTCGAAGCAAAGCCGCTGCTGTCGCGGGCAGGATAATGAGGATCTGCGTGATCTGCATGACCGCGGTCATCCTCTTTTTCTGCTGCCGTGTGATGGTCGGCGGTATGATCGACACCTCCGCCCGCGCGGATCACGCTATCGTGCTCGGGATAGCGCTGGAGAACGGAAAGCCGACGGACGATCTGCTTTCGAGGATCTCGACCGCCGAGGACTATCTTAAAGAAAACAGCGGCGCGGTCTTGATACTGACCGGCGGCAACCCGGACGGGTCGGGAAAGACAGAGGCGGCGGTCATGGGCGAGCTGTTGAAAAAGGACGGCGTATCCGACGATAAATTCATCCTCGAAGACAAAGCCGAATCTACAGCGGAAAACTTTGAAAACACCGTCAAAATCATCGGCCCGGACGCTCCCGTCGTTCTTATTACAAGCGACTACCATATGGAAAGAGCGGTCGGCACGGCAAAGAGAGCGGGATTTAAAAGCATACTTCGCCTCCCCGCCCCGTCGGATTTTTGGACCTACGGCGCTGATATGATGTGGGAAGTCGTCCACGAGATCAATGAATTGTTGGGATAATAACAACTGTCAGAATACAGTATTCAATTTTGAAAGGATACCGGATTATGTTCGGAGCGATATACGGAGACATCATAGGTTCACATTATGAGATTCATTGTACAAAAGAATACGATTTTCCTTTTGAGGCTGACAGCACCTTTACCGACGACAGTGTACTCATCGCCGCCGTATGTAAGACCATTATAGACGATCCTTCCGAGATTGGACGTTTTGAGGTAAGGAAAAGAAGCGTTGAATATGCGGCCCGGTATAGACAATTCTACTCATACTTTCCTAACGCCGGATATGGAAACATGTTTTCCGAATGGGCGCGAAACCCTGCGGCAAAGCCAAACAAGAGTTATGCCAACGGCGCCGCGATGCGTGTCTTCCCCATCGCTTACGCGTATGAAGACTTTGATCAGATGATGCTACAGGTAAAAGCAAGCTGTTATCCAACCCACAATAGCCGGGAGGCGATCATCGGCGCGCAGGAGGTCGCCGCCGCAGTACGGATTGCATTGGAAGGCGGGACAAAAGAAGATATCAAAGACTATATTGAAGATGATTTCTACGATCTTTCTACGCCGCTTTCGGTAATCAGAGAAAATCACGTTTTTGACAGCCGTGCATCATATAGCGTACCGCCCGCTATCATTGCGTTTCTGGAATCACACGATTATGAAAGCGCAGTCAGAAACGCGGTATCGCTCGGCGGCGATGCAGACACTCAGGCGTGTATTGCTGGAGGGATCGCCGAGGCGTTTTACCGCGAGATACCCGATAGTATAGTAAAATTCTGCGAACGAAAGATAGACGTCACCATAAAACGCACAGTACGAGAGTTCATGGATAAATACGGTAGATAATCTACAATTAAATAAATTATATAAAAATATAGTAATGCGTATCACTCCAGAGTATAAAACAACAGAGGATCTACGAAAATTTAAGAGATTTTCGTAGATCCTCTGTTTTGCTGTATATGATGCGCCGACCTTATTCAGCACTTGTATTATAATATACAACGCCCGGCGCACTTGTAGATCAATAAATTCCCTGAGCCATCATGGCGTCGGCGACCTTCTCAAAACCGGCTATGTTTGCGCCGGCGACGAGATCGTAGCCGAGACCGTAGCGTTCAGCCGCCTTCATGGAGTTTTCGTGTATATTGATCATCGCCTGGTGCAGCTTCGCGTCGACCTCTTCGGAGGTCCAGGCAAGGCGCTGGGAGTTCTGGCTCATCTCGAGACCGGAAACGCATACGCCGCCGGCGTTGACAGCCTTGGAAGGAGCCACGATAACGCCGTCGGTCGCGCGGAGAAGATCGAAAGCGTCCTCGCAGGTAGGCATATTGGCAACTTCTATGTAGTACTTTGTGCCGTTGGCGATTATCTTCTTCGCCTCGTCGAGCGTGATCTCGTTCTGTGTGGCGCAGGGCATACAGACGTCCGCCTTGATGAACCAGGGCTTTGTCTTTGCGTAGAACGGGACGCCGAACTTATCGGCGTAGTCCTGGGCGCGGTCTCTTCCGGACGCGCGCATCTCGAGCAGGAAGTTGATCTTCTCGTCGGTGACGATACCGTTCTCATCGTAGATGCAGCCGTCCGGTCCGGAGATGGATACCGGGACCGCCCCGAGCTGCGCGAGCTTCTTGCAGACGCCCCATGCGACGTTGCCGAAGCCGGAAACAGCCACGCGCTTGCCCTTTATATCGTCGTTCTCGTGCTTTAAGACCTCGCAGAGATAGTATACCGCTCCGTAGCCGGTCGCCTCGGGACGGATGAGCGATCCGCCGTAGGAGAGACCCTTGCCGGTAAGGACGCCGTTCTCGTAGGCGTCGCGGATGCGCTTGTACTGTCCGAACAGATAGCCGATCTCGCGTCCGCCTACGCCGATATCACCGGCGGGGACGTCTACGCTGGGGCCTATATGGCGATAAAGCTCGGTCATAAACGCCTGGCAAAATCTCATCACTTCCCTGTCGCTCTTGCCGCGGGGATCAAAGTCGGAACCGCCCTTGCCGCCGCCCATGGGGAGACCGGTCAGGGAGTTCTTGAAGGTCTGCTCAAAGCCGAGAAAGTACATAATGGACGGGTTGACCGAGGGATGGAAACGAAGTCCGCCCTTGTAGGGACCGATCGCCGAGTTGAACTGCACCCTGTAACCGCGGTTGATCTGCGTCTTGCCGGCGTCGTCGACCCAGGCGATACGGAAAGTGATGAACCTGTCGGCTTCGACCATACGGCCGAGGATGTCGTCCTCAATGTATTCGGGATGCTCCTCTATTACCTTCTCGAGAGATCCGAGGACCTCTTTGACGCACTGGATGTACTCCGGCTTCTCGGCATCCCTGCG
>JAFSSR010000150.1 GCA_017450885.1 Clostridia bacterium
GGCGGGAGCGCGCGTCGTAGGCTACGCTATGGCGGCGTGCAGAGAGCCCGACGTCCCCTGCCACAGAGTCGTGGATAAGCAGGGAAGGACAAAGACCGCCTTCGACGTTATAGAGCCGGGTTTCCAGCGCACCGTCCTCGAAAGCGAGGGCGTGGTCTTCCTTCCGGATGGGAGGGTGGACCTCGAACGGTCGCTCTGGAACGGAAAATGAATAAAAACATCGCAGTCCGCGGACTGCGATGTTTTTATCTGCCTTTACAATATATATCTAATGATATATAACAATAGAAATATTATAACGGATCATTCGTTTCTTTGCTTTTCCTTTCCGCGGAGTCGACGCTTTTCCCGAAGACGAAAAACCTCTGATAGAGGAACTCGGTGACGAAATTGATAACCATATTGATGGCTGCCACAAGGTATTCGTTCCAGCCTATGCCGGTCAGATAGTGCACTAAAAGGGTGGAAAGCGGTGCGAACACGGCGTAATACGCCGCGACCTTGAGCATCGCGACGGGAACGTTGTTCGCCGACTTGAAGGTGAATTTCCGGTTGAGGGTGAAATTCCAAAGCACCGAGAGCACCAGCGCGACGAGGTAGCACACCCAGTAATTCCAACGGAACGCCTCGTTCATCAGGGTAAAGCTGCCGATTTCGACAACTCCCGCGCTAATTGAAAAGAGCGTGAACTTTACCGCGCGGAAAAGTTCTTTGCCTCCTTTGTTTTTTTCCTCCATTTCAACCTCCGATATCATATGTCGGAACCATTATATCACATTATCCGCCGCCCTTCAACACGGTTTTTCAAAAAACCGACCCCGCCACTTGACGGATAGCTCCCGCCGGAGTATAATCATCCTTTGGAAACAACTTGTTTGAGGCGTCAGATGAGTAAAAAATTCGACAGATATTTTTATAGCACCTTTTTCAGGCTGCTTTCGGTAGTCGCTCTGCAGAGCCTTATCGTTTTCGGCGTCAACCTTGCCGACAGCGTGATGCTCGGCAAGTACAGCGAGCTCGCCATGAGCGGCGTCAGCCTTGCAAATCAGGTGCAGTTCTTTCTCCAAAGCGCGATGAACGGCGTGGCGAACGGACTTGTCGTTATCGCGTCGCAGTACTGGGGCAAGATGGACATAAACCCGATAAAGCGGCTCTTTTCGTCCGCTTTGTGGATAGCGGTAGGGATAAGCTCCACGCTGGCGATAATAGTCTTTATCACACCGTCGGGGGTGCTCGGATTATTTTCAGGCGACAAGGCGATAGTCGACGCGGGAGTGGAATACATACGCATAATGCTCCATTCTTACGTCATTTTCGCCGTCACGCAGGTGCTCATCGCGGTGATGCGCAGCGTCGAGACGGTGAGCATCGGCTTCCAGACGGCGCTGCTCGCGCTGGTCGTCAATATAGCTCTCAACTATCTGCTGATCTTCGGGAAGCTCGGTTTCCCGGAGCTCGGAGCGGTCGGTGCGGCGTACGCGACGCTCATCTCCCGTATAGCGGAGCTGCTGCTGGCGCTTTACTACGTGCTCTTCCGCGATAAGAAGATAAAGCTGAGGATAAGAGACGCCTTTATATTAAGGAAAAACTATTTTATCGACTATGTGAAGGCGGGGCTTCCGCTTGTCGGATCGGGTAGCTCCTGGGGCGTCGCCATGGGCATCCAGGCGGCGATAATCGGACGCCTCGGAGCCGCCGCGATCGGCGCGAACGCCATCGCCGCTCCGGTCTTCCAGGTGGCGAGCGTCGTATATCAGGCGTCGTCCTCCGCGTCCGCCGTCCTGATCGGCAAGACGGTGGGCGAGGGGAGCATCGACAGGGTAAAGCTGTATTCCAAGAGGCTCCAGAAGATATACCTTATCATCGGACTCACGTCCTTCACCTTGATGATGCTCATCCGCGGCGTGATTGTCGATTTCTACAACGTGTCGCCGGAGACACGCGAGACCGCCATGACCTTTCTCGCGGTACTCGCGGTGACAATAATCGGCTCGGCGTATGAGGCGCCTTGTCTCTGCGGCATAATGCCGGGCGGCGGGGAGACGAAATTCGTGCTGATAAACGATATCGTCTTTATGTGGTTCATGGTCCTGCCGTTATCGGCGCTTTCGGCGTTCGTTTTCAAATGGCCGGTCGGAGTGACCTTCTTCATCCTCAAGTCCGACCAGATCACAAAATGCTTCGTTGCGATCTACAAGGTAAACAAGTATAAGTGGATCCACAAGCTTACAAGGGACAGGGAACAGGTATAAAGCCGCCGCAAAAAGCGCGAAAATGATTGCGCCACGCGGCTCCGCCGTCAACCGCCCAGCACCTTCCATATCCATTTGTTCAGGAATGTCGGCTTGTCGCACTCGATGCAGAGCGGCAGCGTTATCTGGCAGTACCCGACGTACAGAAGATATACGGTCAGAAGGGAAAAGATGACGATGTCGCTTTTTGTAACATGATTTGTCTTGACCCGAATAATGAACCACTTACATAACCCGGCGAGCGCGCCTATGGTGATAATGACCGTCGCCCTTTGATAGAGATCGCGGTGAGGAAGATATGCCGCTATCCCCAGCGCCAGCGCGGCGGTCGGGAGCAGTGCGGCAAGCGCCAACGCGACTGTTTTTCCTACCTGCTTTTCATTCGGTTTCATGTTATGTTCCCCTTTCGGCGATTTATTATTTGAAGCGTTCCGGCGTTTTTACTCTCATACGATTATACCACACGGTCGTATGATTGTAAACATCAAAAATAAAAGATCCCTCCCGCGAGATGGTCGTTGTTACCACGTGGGAGGGATCATGTATTATGAGCGGTATTTTTGTGCCTGAAGCTCAAACATATACGCGTACTTACCGCCTTGCTCCATCAACTCGTCATGGGTCCCGTGTTCGACCACTCGTCCGTCCTCGAACATATATATCCGGTCCGCCATTCTTGTGGTCGAAAGCCTGTGAGAGATGAATATCACCGTTTTGTCGCGGGCGTTGTCCTTGATCGAATGATTGAGTTCATATTCGCTTATCGGGTCGAGCGCCGACGACGGCTCGTCCATAATGATAATATCACATTCGCGGGCAAAGGCGCGCGCTATGGCTATCTTCTGCGCTTCTCCGCCGGAGAGGTTGACCCCCTCCTCGTCAAATTCGCGGGTGAGCTCGGTCTGAATACCGTTGTCAAGTCCTTCGAGCTTTGTGTCAAAGGTCGCGCGATGCAGGGCGTCGAGAACGATTTGTTCCTTGTCCGGCGAATACTCTTCACCCAGCACGTTTTCCGCGATCGTCGCGGCGAATACCTTGTAGTCCTGGAAGATCGTGCCGAAGTTGGAGCGGTATTCGGTAAGATCGTATTCCCGGGCGTCGACGCCGTTGTACTCTATCGCGCCAGACGACGGATCGTAAAGACGCATCAGCAGCTTGATGAGCGTCGTCTTTCCCGCGCCGTTGTAGCCGACTATCGCTATCTTTTCTCCCCGCTTGATCTCGATATCCACGCCGTTGAGAGTGTTTTCCTCGTTCGACGGGTAGGCGAAATCTACGCCGCGTATGCGAAGATCTTCAAAAGGAGGGAGCGGGAGGGGTCCCGACTTTATCTTGTTCTCGTACTCAACGAAGGTGCGGAACTTGTCGATGTAAAGCGAGCTGACCGCGAAATCGCCGAAGGTCTCGATCGTTCTGCGCATCCTCCAGAACACCATCCATATGGTCTCCGTTACGGCGGCGTAATCTCCCAGCGATATCGTCCCGCCGATGATCCGCCATATCATAAGGAGTGTGATCCCCACCTCCAGAGGAGCTTCAATCAGCAGATTGCCCATCAGATGTAATACGCTTGTCTTCTGTCCGAATTTCCGCTGGAGCGCGGTCTCCTCGTCGAGAGCCTTTTCGTAATCGTTCAGCACCCTGTCGGAGATGCGGCTCATGCGTATCTCCTTCGCATAATCTGCAAGGTAGAATACGCGCATGGAATACTCTCGTCTGCGCTCGATCGGATTTCTTGCGTCCCGGAAGGCGACCCCGATCTTTCCGCCGAAATACCTGATAAACAGCGAGAAAACGACGCACCCGCCGATGATGGCTATGATCAGCGGCTCTATGGTGGCAAGAACGCTCAACACGCCCGCCAGCCCAATAAAGCAGGACGCCAGCTCGGAAAGCTTATCGACGACTCCCAGAGCTTCTCCGTCCGCCGTGGTCATAGCCCAGACGAAGGAGTTGTAGAACTCCGGATCGTCATAGCAGGAAATATCCATATCCCGCGCCTTTGCGTACAGATCGCCCTGCATCTTATACTGGAGCCGCTGTTTTGACTTCGGCTCGAAAATGTAGCTGCAAAGAAAGCGGATTATCGAGCAGCACACCTGGAAAATAAGGAAGGGGATCACGACCCGGACGACGTCCGCCATCCTCGCGCCGTCTCTCATATACGTGTCGTACAAGGTCTTGGTGAAGGAGACCGTGTAAATGGAATTTGCGGCGGAGACGAGGGCGGTGACGGACTTGATCACGATATAGTCCGGCGCGTATTTCGCCAGCTTGCGGAGCATATACAGATTGTTTTTTACGATATGCATCACGCTCTGACGAGGCTTTTTCTTTTTCTCAGTTTTATTCGCCACGTTCATCGCCCCCTTCCGCGTAGTTTTCCGCCTGTTTTGCGAACATATCGGCGTATTTTCCGCCTCGCTCCATCAACTCGGCGTGACTGCCGTCCTCAATGACCCGCCCGTCCTCGATCATGACCACGCGGTCGGCGAGCACGGCGGACGAAAGCCGGTGCGAGATGAACACGGCAGTGCGGTCGCGGCAGGCCTCCAGCATATTCTGGTACATCTCATACTCCGCGATGGGATCGAGCGCGGAGGACGGCTCGTCCAGTATGACTATCGGACTGTCGGCGGCAAAGACGCGCGCTATGCAGATCTTCTGATATTCTCCGCCCGACAGCACCGTTCCTTCCTCGTCGTATTCGCGGGTAAGCATGGTGTCTATGCCGTTCGGCAGAGACATGATCTTTTCGTAAACGCCGGCGGCCTTCAGCGCGTTTATGACCTTTTCGTCGTCGCCTTCGCGGCCCAAAAGAACGTTGTCCCTCACGGACATGGCGAATATGCGGTGATCCTGGAAGATGACGCCGTACAGGTCGCGGTATGCCTCAAGGTCGAGGGTGCGGATATCCTCGCCTCCGCAGGAGATACATCCGTCCGTCACGTCGTAGAGGCGCATCATCAGCTTGACAAGCGTTGATTTTCCCGCGCCGTTGACTCCCACCACCGCGATCTTTTCACCGGGATTTACAGTCAGATCGACGTTTTTCAGAACCTCTTTGTCCGTTCCGCCGTAGCAGAACGATACGTTTCTGAACTCGATCACAGCGTTTCCGCGGTCGGGCTTTGGCGCGTCGGGGAGCTGCTTGATCTTAATATCGTAGTCGATAAAGCCGCGCAGCTTCTCAAGAAACATGGCGTGCTGGTTCATTTTGACATAGGTCGAGGTCACCCAGCCGAGGCTGTGGGAGACGTATGATATCGCGCTGCTCAGGACTATGGCGTCTCCCACAAGCATGGTGTGACTGACGAGCAGGCGGAAGGCGGCGTAAAAGATACCGGCGTAATAGACTAACGTCCCGTCGATGAAGGTCTTGAAGAACATAAAACGCGCGGTCTTAAATCCGAATTTACCGGTGCGTTTCTGAGTCTCCCTGAGATCGTCGTAAAAGCGGCGCATCATGACCTTGTGTATGTTTGTCATGCGGACCTCTTTCGCGTAATCGCCCAGATAGAATACCCGGTCGACGTAATCCTTGTCGCGCTTTATCTCACGCATCTGCATCTGATAGTCGTACTGTATCCTGTTCATCTTTTTGCCGAATATCAGGTTGGAGATGAGCGGGATAAACGCCAGCGCGATGAGCACCGGGTCGATTATAAGGACTATCGAGGCGTGCGTGACGAGAGACGTGATCTCGGAGAGCGCGTCGTCGACGAGCTCGATGACGTAGTCCTCTACGCCGCCCATGGCCTCGGGGACGGTCATAGTGAATTTTTTGTAGAACTCGGTGTCCTCGTAACAGGAAAGATCCACCCGCGCTACCTTCGAGAACAGCTTGCGGTTTATAGCTTTTGTGACCCGCAGACGCCAGATCGGGCGCTTTATGTTGTGGAGCGCCGCGCTGACGAGCCAGAAAACGCTCTGAGCTATGAACACCGCGACGACCACCCGTACTATCTTTTCAAACGGGATCTCGAGCTGTATGGAGTTGAATATGTACCTGGTCAGCCAGGTCCCGTAAATAAACCCGAAAAGCGAGCCGATCAC
>JAFSSR010000151.1 GCA_017450885.1 Clostridia bacterium
GGGCGGGGTCCCACCCCCGCCCTAAAGGATACAGTCAGCAACCGATTTCGTTTTCACGCTCCGCGAGCTCCTCATCCGTCTCGCTACGCGAGCCACCGCCCCTAAGGGTCCCCGTCGGACCGAGGTCCCTCGAGGTCCGTGGGGAATTGGGTCCCCCGATGGGGAAGGCGGCTAAAAACGCTGCTTTGCCGCCCCTTATCGTTCCCGCAATCCTCGCCCGTGTTTCACGTGAAACATTGGCGTATACGTTTCACGTGAAACATTGCCAATGACAATCGCTCCAAAATCATTGACTTTTAAAAATCTATGATATATAATACATAGTATAATCAAGAACTATGTTTTCACGGAGCGAAAATGGGAAAGATCATTGCGTTTGCGAACCAGAAGGGCGGCGTCGGAAAGACGACGTCGGCCGTGAATATAGCCGCCGCGCTCGGGATGCAGGGCAAAAAGGTCCTGCTTGTCGACTGCGACCCGCAGGGCAACACCACCAGCAGCGTGGGCGTCTCCCGCAAGGTCCCGCAGACGATCTACGACCTCTTTATCGAGCGGGCGAAGACCGCCGACGCCATATTACATACAGAGTTCAAAAACCTCGACCTGATCCCCGCCAACAGCTCGCTGAACGGCGCGGAATTTGAGCTGGTCGACGCCGAAAGGCGGGAAAAGAGGCTGAAGGACGCTCTGAAGCCGATAAAAGAGCTTTACGACTACATAATCATCGACTGCCCGCCGTCCCTCGGCATACTGACGGTCAACACGCTGGTCGCGGCGGTCGGGGTCGTCATACCGATGCAATGTGAATTTCTGTCGCTCGAAGGGCTTTCACAGCTCATTATGACCATCCGCCAGATAAAACAGCGCTGGAACCCGGACATAGACATAACCGGCATACTGCTTACCATGTACAACGGACGGCTCAACCTCACGCTGGAGGTGGTAGATGAGCTGAAAAAATACTATGCGAACAAGCTCTTCCGCACGCCGGTCGCCCGCAGCGTCCGTCTGACCGAGGCTCCCGGCTTCGGAAAGCCGATAGTCTACTTCGACCGCTGGTCAAAGGGCGCGATCGCCTATATGGAGATAGCGAAAGAGTTGAGCGAAAGGATCTGACGCGGAAAAGGGAGGTCCGGACCACCCGAAAGAAATCCCGAAAGGGAACAGGGAATAACGATATAAACGCTTTGTTTTAAAACTAATTATTTTTTCTCGTTTCTGACTACAAAATCTCAAAGGACATAACGAAATGGCAAAACTAAAGGGACTCGGCCGCGGTATGGACGCGGTGTTTGAAGACAACAGCACGTCGGACGCCAGCTCGCCGACCATGTTGAGGATATCGGACGTAGAGCCGCGCAAGAACCAGCCGCGAAAGGTCTTCGACGAAGCGTCGCTTGCCGAGCTGGCGTCGTCGATCGCGCTGCACGGTGTGATACAGCCGGTGGTGGTGCGCGATATGCACACCGGCTTTTACTCGATAGTAGCGGGCGAACGCCGCTGGCGTGCGGCAAAGATGGCGGGACTGACCGAGATACCGGTCGTCGTCCTGGACGTCGACGACGCGAAGGCGTCGGAGCTTGCGCTCATCGAGAACATACAGCGCGAGGATCTGTCGCCGCTCGAGACGGCGCAGGCGTACCGCGATCTGATGGAGGAGCACGGACTGACCCAGGAAGAGGTGGCGGAAAAGGTAGGGAAGAGCCGCCCGGCGGTCGCCAACACGCTCGGACTGCTGTCGCTTCCGAAGGAGGTGCAGGATGCGCTCGCCGCCGGAAGGATCACCGAGGGGCACGCCCGCGCGCTGAAGGGACTGCGCGACAAGGGACTTGCAAAGAAAGCGGTGGAGGAGGTCGTCTCCCGCGGACTCTCGGTGCGCGACACCGAGGCGCTGGTCCGCAGACTCAACAAGCCTCCCAAGCCGGAGGAAGAGGAGCCCGCGGGCATCCGGGTCGACTACCGCCGCGACCTCGAGCTGCGTATGACCCGCAGTCTCGGACGCCCGGTCCGCATAAAGGACGGGGGCAAGGTCAAGAAGCTGGAGCTCGAATACACCGACAACGACGATCTGCAGACGCTGATCGAGAAGCTCTGCGGAAAGCTGGAGGACTGAAAAGCTAAATTCGGCTGACGCCGGGCTAAATCGCCGCGAGGCGGCGTCTAAATCCGCGGCAAGACCGTGGGCTAAATCGACCTGCGGTCGGCTAAATCCGCGGCAAGACCGCGGGCTAAATCGCCGCGATGCGGCGGCTAAATCCGCGCTTTGCGCGGGTGAAAAAAGCAAAAAATTCAAAACATAAATAATCAGGAGCAACACGAAAATGATCGACATCAAACTCATCAAGGAAGACCCGCAGGGGATAATCAAGCGTTACGAGGCGAAGGAAGCCTACGTCGCCGACGAGATCGGCAGGATCCTCGAGCTGGACAAGTCCCGCCGCGAGATGATCGGCGAGAACGAGGCGCTCAAGGCGGAGCAGAACCGCGTGACCAAGCTGATCCCGCAGATGAAGAAGGAAGGGAAGGACACCGCCGAGATCTTCGCGCAGATGAAGAGCCTGTCCGACACCATCAAGCGCAACGACGCGAAGCAGAAGGAGATCGACGGCGAGCTGCGCACGCTGATGCTGGCGCTGCCCAACCTGCCCGATCCCGACCTCGCGCCGGGCGGCAAGGAGAACAATCAGCCGATCCGCTACTTCGGCGAGCCGCACAAATTCGATTTCGAGCCCAAGAATCACGTCGATCTCTGCACCGACCTCGGGCTGATCGACTACCAGCGAGGAGTCAAGCTGTCGGGCAACGGCTTCTGGATCTACCGCGGGATGGGCGCGCGCCTCGAGTGGGCGCTGCTCAACTACTTCATCGACACCCACATCGCCGACGGCTACGAGCTGGTGCTCGTTCCGCATATGCTGGGCTACGAGTGCGGACTGACCGCCGGTCAGTTCCCCAAATTTGAAAACGACGTGTACTGGCTCCAGACCGCCGAGGACGAGACCAGACGTTTCATGCTCCCGACGGCGGAGACGGCGCTCGTCTCCCTCCACCGCGACGAGATACTGACCGAGGCGGATCTGCCCCGCAAGTACATCTCCTACACCCCCTGCTTCCGCCGCGAGGCGGGCAGCTACCGCGCCGACGAGCGCGGAATGGTCCGCGGACACCAGTTCAACAAGGTCGAAATGGTCCAGTACACCCTGCCCGAGAAGTCGGACGAGGCGTTCGAGGAGCTTGTCGGCAAGGCGGAGCGCCTTGTCTCCGGACTCGGCTTCCATTTCCGCACCGTCAAGCTCGCCGCCGCCGACTGCTCGGCGTCGATGGCGCGCACCTACGATATAGAGATCCAGATCCCCTCGATGAACGGCTATAAGGAGGTCTCCTCGGTCTCCAACGCCCGCGACTACCAGGCGCGCCGCGGCAATATGCGCGTCCGCCGCGCCTCCGGCAAGATCGAGCTGGTCCACACCCTCAACGGCTCCGGACTCGCCACCTCCCGCATACTTCCCGCCCTCGTCGAGCAGAATCAGCTCGCCGACGGATCGGTCAAGGTCCCCGAGGTCCTGCAGAAGTACGTCGGAGTCGAGGTGCTGAAAAAGTAAGACCCGGAAAAGAGAACAGTCGCCAGTCGCCGGCGGGGCAATCCGTGACCCCGTCTTCGAGGTCGTCCAACCCGAACGCCATTTCAACCGGTAGGGGCGGGGTTCCATCCCCGCCCTAAAGGATACAGTCAGCAACCGATTTCATTTTTGCGCTCCGCGAGCTCCTCATCCGTCAGCTAACGCTGACACCGCCCCTAGGGGTCCCCGGCAGGTCGAGATCGCCGAGACCTGTGGGAAATGGGTCCCCCGAGGGGGAAGGCGGCGGTAAATGTCGCTCCGCCGACGAACTTGACGAGATTTCGCCTTCGGCGAAACGAGATTTTTGCATCCTTAAAAACGAGATTTGCGCCTTGCTGCGCATGCGAGATTCGCGGCTCCGCCGCGAA
>JAFSSR010000152.1 GCA_017450885.1 Clostridia bacterium
ACGGATTGCCGCGTCGCTCGGCGGAGCGTGCATGTAAGCGATACGTCCGCTCCGAGCATACTGCGGAATTATTGGTCCGGCCACGCCGGCGCTCCTCGCAATGACAGCGTTGGGGTGCGGCGACACCGTAGGGCGGGGTTTTAACCCCGCCGCTTTCGAGGTCGTCCATCCCGAACGGCGCTCACGCAAAGCTCCTTCCCCCACCGCAGGTGGGGAGGGGGACCCAATTCCCCACGAAGCTCGGCAGGCTCGCTTCGCCGGGGACCCCTTTCGGGTCCGCTGTCGCCGCAGGCGACTGAGGGGAGGGGAAACAAAGTCGGTTGCTGGCTGTATCCTTTAGGGCGGGGGTGGGACCCCGCCCCTACCGGTTGAAATGGCGTTTGGATGGGACGACCTCGAAGGCAGGAAAACGGATTGCCGCGTCGCTTCGCTCCTCGCAATGACAGCGTTTGTGTGCGAAAACAACGAAGCGGCGGACTAATTCTCCCTCAACGCGGCGACGGGGTCGCTGCGGGCGGCCTTGCGCGAAGGGATGATGCCGCCGATAAGCGTGAGCACGATGCTGAGCAGTATGAGCAGCGCCGCGCCGACAGGCGGAAGTATGGCGTTGACGTCCGTCCTTCCGGTCAGCGAATGGAGCAGGCTGTTGGTCGGGATGATGAGCAGAGCGGTGACCACTATACCCAGAACGCCGGCGAGGGCGCCGATTATGAAGGTCTCGGCGTTGAAGACGTTGGAGACGTTGCGCTTGGAGGCGCCGATGGCGCGGAGTATGCCTATCTCCTTGCGCCGTTCGAGCACGCTGATATAGGTGATGACGCCGATCATGACCGACGAGACGACCAGCGAGACGGCGACGAACGCGATGAGTATTATGCTTATCGCGTTTATTATTTCGGTGACCGAGCTCATCAGCGTCTCGACGACGTCGGTGTAGACGATCACCTTACCGTCTTCGCCCGCGGCGGAGACGGCGTCGTTGTAGCCGTCGATCACGTTTTTAATCTCCGTTTTGCCCTCAAAGTCGACCGGATAGATGGTGATGGAGGCGGGGTCGTCGACCGTGGCGTACCCCAGCTTGCGCAGATTGGACTCGTAGGTCCCCTGATCGGTTGAGAGCATGGTGGTCATAAGATCGCGCATCTCGGCGGCGGACATCTTCATCTGAAAAGCGTCGGCGAGGACGGCGGGATCGAAATCGAGGGCGGTCTTCATATAGTCGGCGACGCGGTCGGCGACGGCGCCCATCTTCGACGCGATCATCTTTTTGAGCGCCGAGGCGGCGGGCGCGGACGCCTTTCTGATCGCCGAGGCGATCTGGCCGGCGAGCGCGTCTGAAACGTCGCCGTACATCTCCTTTACCCTCTCCTCGAGGGCGGAGGCGTCGATCAGGCGGGACGCGGCGGCGGTCACGGCGTTCCTTCCCTCTTCGGAGGAGAGGTATTCGGAGAACGAGTCGCTCATCCGGGAGATATCCGGCAGACCGTTCTCGGCGGCGTACAGGCAGTACGCGTTATAGAGCCCGGACGCGAACTCCGAAAAATAACTCTCGGCGAGCTCGAGGTCGGCAAAGCGGGACTTCAGCTCCGCCTCCGCCTCGCCCAGCTTTTGCTTTGCGTAGTCGGACTCAAGATAGCCGTTTATATAAGCCAGCGGATCGCTCTCCGTATCCGCCGGGTGATCCGCCATATAGGCGGGCAGTCCGGCGAAAACGGAAGTCAGCATATCCCTTATCTCCTCGCGGGTGAGGGCGCGCCTGCTCAACTCGTCGGCGAGAGAACGCGCCGTCTTCTCCGTCACCTCGCGGGCGGCGTCGCTTTCCAGGAAGCTCTTTACCGCGTCGGTCAGGCGGGCGTAGTCGGTCGCGGGATCGGCGGAGGCGTATTCGAGATAGCTCCCGATCAGACCGCCGAGCGCGTCGCGCAGATCGTCCGCCGTCGCGTTGATCCTGATAAGCGAGAGCAGATCGGTCAGGGCGTCCTCCGAAACGCCGGGAAGGCTGACGTCACGCAGCGCGGAGAGATCGAGAAAAGAGGAAATATCGACCGCGCCGAGGTCGAGCCCGGAGAGATCGAGGTCGGAAAAAGCCTTTTTGAGCGCGTCGGGATCGAAAGCGAGCATGCCGGAGAGCGCGTCGCGGTCGATATTGAAGAATGTGGACATATCGACCTCGCCCGCCGTCAGATCGCCGAATTTCTTGCCGGTGAAGACGTCGGTCTCCGGGTGGGCGAGCTGCGCCTTTACGGCGTCCTTTTCGGCGGTCCCCTCCATGAGATGGAGGACGAGACCGGCGGGATACCCGACGCCGATATTCATAAGCGGCGAGTCGTTGCCCTCGGAGGGCTGGACGACGCCGACGATCGAAATGTCTTCGCCCGCCCCGACAAGGCGCCGCATGAACTCGGGATCGCCCGAGCGGTCGGCGCAGACGCCGCGCTCGGCGTCGTAGACGTACTTGTCCGCCGCGCGGATCAGCTTGAAGCCGATGCCGAGAAAATCCGCGTAATCGTAGGTCCGTTTTTCATCCTCGAAGTGGGAGTCGGTCCCCTCGGCGAACGCCTTGACCAGCGCGTCGAGATCGGCGGGATCGCGGAGCCCGAGGGCGAAGAGCGTAAGGTCGGAGATCATCCCGTTCTTTGAGAGCACCAGCACGCACTCGTTCCACTCCTCCGGCCACCTGCCCGCCTTGAGATCGTACCCGTTGCGATAGATCGCGGGGTCCTCGGGGAGGGCGAAGAAGCTGTTGGCCGCCGACATCCCGGTGAGCATGCCGTTCATCGTGTCGGTGATCGAGATGCCGAGCGCGGCGAAGCTGCGGTCGGGATGGACCTGGCGCACGGTGTCGCCGCGCAGGGCGTAGATCTGCGGGGTCACGTTGTAGCCGTATTCGACCGCCTGGGAGTAGTCGTATATCTTTTTGCCCGCGCCGTTTTCGATATACTCGCGCAGGCTCTTCATATCGTTTTTCGTCACACGGGAGAGCATGGTGGTCATCATCTTCCACTCGCGCACCTCCGGCTTTTCCTCCCCGTCCGCCGTATCATCCTTGTCCGCCGCGCCGTTCAGACCGAGCATCGCCGTCAGGTCGAAGCTGGTGTCGGTGATGGTCAGGGGATAGCTTTTCAGCGTCTCCTCCTGGATGTTGCGGATGTAGGTGTTGGCGCCGTGCGACATCGAAAGTATCGCCGCTATGCCGATTATACCGATCGACCCGGCGAAGGCGACGAGCAGCGTGCGCACCTTTTTGGTCCAGAGGTTTTTAAGGCTGAGGTCGAGCGCCGTGATAAAGGACATGGACGCCCGGCGTTTGCGCGGACGGTCCCCCGCTGCCGGTTCCCGTCCTTCCGGCTCTTCTTCGGGCTTTGAGCTTTGAGCATCGGACTCCGCCGCCGCCCGCTCGCCGCGATCCTCCGCAAGGTAGGGATCGGTGTCGTCGACGATCCGCCCGTCCTTCAGCCGGACAATGCGGGTGGCGTACCTCTCCGCGAGCTCGGGATTGTGGGTGACCATTACGACGAGCCGGTCGGAGGCGACCTCTTTCAAGAGGTCCATGACCTGTATGCTCGTGTCGCTGTCGAGCGCGCCGGTCGGCTCGTCGGCGAGGAGTATGTCGGGATCGTTGACCAGCGCGCGGGCGATGGCGACGCGCTGCATCTGCCCGCCCGAAAGCTGGGAGGGCTTTTTGTGTATGTGTTCGCCCAGACCGACCCGCTCGAGCGCCTCCGCGGCGCGGCGGACGCGCTCCTTTTTGCGGATGCCGCCGATGGTCAGCGCCAACTCGACGTTTGCGAGCACCGTCTGGTGGGGGATGAGATTGTAGCTCTGAAAGACGAAACCGACCGAGTGGTTCCGGTAGGCGTCCCAGTCGCGGTTTTTGTATTTTACCGTCGAGACGCCGTTGATGATCAGCTCGCCGCCGTCGTAGCGGTCAAGCCCGCCCAGCACGTTGAGCAGCGTCGTCTTGCCCGAGCCGGAAGGCCCGAGTATCGCCATGAACTCACAGTCGCGGAAATTGAGCGTAACGCCGTCAAGGGCGCGCTGTACCAACGCGCCCGTGCGGTAGGTCTTGGTTATTTCACGGATCTGCAGCATATTGGTCCCTTTCTTTGGAACGGAAAACGGATTTACGAATTACGAATTAGGAATTAGGAATGAGGAATGAGGAATTGCGGTGTCGCCGGCGGCGACGAATAATTCGGAAACGTAAGGCGCTGTACCTTCGTTTCCGCACCAAAACGCTGTCATTGCGAGGAGTACCGAAGGTACGACGCGGCAATCCGTCTTTCGCCTTCGAGGTCGAAGACGGCGTTCACGCAAAGCTCCTTCCCCCGCGGCGCAGCCGTGGGGAGGGGGAGCTCCCGGCGGAGCCGGGTGAGGGGAGGGGAAAACGAAGTCGGTTGCTGACTGTATCCTTTAGGGCGGGGGTGGGACCCCGCCC
>JAFSSR010000019.1 GCA_017450885.1 Clostridia bacterium
AACCGGTAGGGGCGGGGTCCCACCCCCGCCCTAAAGGGTACAGTCAGCAACCGACTCTGTTTCCGCGCTCCGCGAGCTCCTCATCCGTCAGCTAACGCTGACACCTTCCCCTGAAGGGGAAGGCAACGGTAAACGCCGCTTCGGCGCACCCGACCACGTAGGGCGGGGGCTTGTCACCCCGCCGCCTTTGTTGTCGTCGCACCCAACGCTGTCATTGCGAGGAGCGCAGCGACGCGGCAATCCGTAATCCTGCCTTCGACGTCGTCCCACCCGAACGCCATTTCAACCGGTAGGGGCGGGGTGCAATCCCCGCCCTAAAGGATACAGCCGGCAACCGGTTTCGTTTTCCCCTCCCCTCAGTCGCCTGCGGCGACAGCTCCCCCTCCCCACCTGCGGTGGGGGAAGGAGCTTTGCGTGAATGCCGTTCGGGATGGACTGTCTCGAAAGCGGCGGGGTTTTAACCCCGCCGCCTTCGTTGTCGCCGCATCCGGGCGCGTTTGGTATTTCTTCCGCTTTGCCGTAAATCTATTGCTTTTTTTTCGATATGTGTTATAATAACTATATTGACGAAATATTTGTCGATATAACTATCATTGCGAGGTAATATGAAAACCGATCTGATAGACGGCGCGCTGTTTGCCGACATGGTAAAGGGCGGCGCCGCGAACCTCGGGGCGAACAGACAGCTTGTCAACGATCTCAACGTCTTTCCGATCCCCGACGGCGACACCGGCGACAATATGTATATGACCATAAATTCCGGCGCGGCGGAGCTCGAACACGGCAAAGCTTCGACGCTCGCCGAGAACGTGGCGCTCGTCGCGCGGGGCATGCTGCTCGGCGCGCGGGGAAATTCCGGGGTGATACTCTCCCGTATCTTCGCCGGAGTCTCGCAGGGACTGCAGGGGGTGGAGCGCGCCGACGTGGCCGATATCCACCGCGCTCTCCGGATGGGCGTGGACGAGGCGTACCGCGCCGTTTCCGTCCCGGTCGAGGGGACCATACTGACGGTATATCGCGACGCCGTGGATTTCGCTTCTTCACGGCTTGACGAAAACTCCACGCTGGAGAGCTATTTTTCCGACTTCATCGACGAGGTCAAGCGCTCTCTCGACCGCACTCCCGAGCTGCTTGACGTGCTCCGTCAGGCGGGGGTGGTGGACAGCGGCGGAGCCGGCTTCCTCTACATCATGGAGGGAATGATCCGCGCCTTCCTCGGCGAAGGAGAAAGCGCGTTTTCAGCCGGGGCAGAAGGCAAAGACGCCCCCAAAAGGGCTGATATTTCGCTCTTTACCGAGGACAGCGAGCTAAAGTTCGGCTACTGCACCGAATTCCTTCTCCGTCTACAGCGGTCGAAATGCGATATCGACGCTTTCGATCTCGAGGGCTTTATCGACTGGCTCAACTCCGAGGGCGACTCGGTGGTCGCCTTCCGCGACGGCAGCATAGTCAAGGTCCACGTTCACACCTTCCGCCCGGGCGACGTGCTCAATCATTGTCAGCAGTTCGGCGAGTTCCTCACCCTCAAAATCGAGAATATGACCCTCCAGCACAGCGAGACGAAGATAGAAAACCGCTATTCGCCCGTGCAGCAAAAGCCGCACAAGCCCTACGGCATTGTGACGGTCGCGGCGGGCGGCGGCATAAAGGACACCTTCGTTTCGCTCGGATGCGACGAGGTGGTCGACGGAGGACAGTCCATGAACCCGTCGGCGGAGGATTTCATCCGCGCCTTCGAGCGCATCAACGCCGACGTGATACTCGTCTTCCCCAACAACGGCAACGTCATCCTGACCGCAAACCAGGCTGCGGCGCTCTACGAGGGCGCCGAGGTGCGCGTCATACCCAGCAAAACGGTCGGCGAGGGATACGCCGCCGTCTCCATGCTCGACACCTCGTCGGGCGACACCGACGCGATAGTCTCCGAAATGGAGGAGGTCATCGCCGGCGTGGTCACCGGGCTCGTCTCCTGCGCTTCCCGCGATACCGAAAAGGACGGCGTGACGGTGAAGGCGGGCGACTTCATCGGATTTGAGGGCGACACCATCTACGTCGACAGCGACGTGAGGAACGAAGCCGCTCTCGGGCTCGCCGAAAAGCTCGGCGCGGGGGATTACGACATCATCCTCATCATCTGCGGCGGGGACGTCCCCTCGGATGAGGTGCACGCCCTGACCGACAAGCTCCGCGAGAGCTACAGACGCACCGAGGTCATCACCATAGACGGCGGACAGCCGATATACGATTATATTATGATTTTCGAATAAAGGGAGGAAACATCAATGCTCGTTTTATTTACCGATACCGATACCGATATAACTCCGGAGATCGCGGCTGAATACGGATACAAGCTGATCAGTATGCCGTACAGCATCGACGGCAAGACCACCTATCCTTACGTAGATTTCGACAAGTTCGACAGCAAGGCGTTCTACGATATGCTCCGCGGCGGAGTTCTTCCCAACACCTCCGCGATAAGCGTCGAGCAGTACAAGCGTTATTTCGAGCCGGTCTTCGCCGCGGGCGACGACATCCTTTACGTTCACTTTTCCCGTGCGATGACCGCCACCTTCGACGCCATGGACGAGGCGGTCGCCGAGCTTGAAAAGCTCTATCCGGAGCGCAGGTTCTACGAGATAGACACAAAGGGCATCACCATAGTCAGCTACAATATAGTCCGCGCAGTCGGCGACCTTTACAAGGAAGGCAAGACGGTAGACGAGATACTCGAGTGGGCGAAGACCGAGGTCGATCACTACGCCCAGTATTTCTTCGCGGACGATCTCAAGTTCTTCAAGCACAGCGGCCGCGTCTCCGGGCTCGCCGGAACGATGGGCACTCTGCTCGGCATCCGCCCGATAATCTGCATGAGCGCCGAAGGCAAGATGGTCTCGGTCGGCAAGGAAAAGGGCAGGGCCAAGGCGATCGACCGCCTCGTGCAGTATGTCGAGGAGCTGGGCGACGACGTAAAGTCCCATCGCGTAGTCATCGGTCACAGCGACTCCGCGGACATCGCCGAGGAGCTCGCGAAGGAGCTGCGTGAAAAGTTCGGCGACGATCTCAAGATCGAAACGGTGCTGGTCAATCCCACCGCCGGAAGCCATTGCGGGCCCAACGGCGTCGGAGTCAGCTTCCACGCGATACATAGGTGATATATGGTCACCGTACTTGAAGCCAAAACTAAAAAACAGCAGAAGGAATTTTTACGGTTCCCTCTGAAAATGTATAAGGACAATCCGTATTTCGTCCCGCCGCTCTACGGCGACGAGAAAAAGATGTTCCGTCCCGATTACGTCTACTACGACACCTGCGAGGCGGTCTATTACAACGCCTACCGCGGCGGAGAAATGGTCGGGCGCATCTCCGGCATCCTCCAGAAGGCGAGCAACCTGAAGACGGGCGAAAAGCGCATCCGCTTCACCCGCTTTGACGCGATAGACGACCAGGAGGTCGCTTCCGCGCTTTTTGACGCGGTCGAGAAGTGGGCGCTCTCCAAGGGGATGGACACCGTATGCGGTCCGCTCGGCTTTTCCGATCTCGAGCGCGAGGGACTGCTCGTCGAGGGCTTCGACCAGCTCTCCACCTTCGAGGAGCAGTACAACGCCGAGTATTACGGCAGGCTGATAGAAAACTGCGGCTACGCGAAAGAGGTGGACTGGGTCGAGAACAAGATCTACCTGCCCGACGAGCCGGACGACACTCTGCCCAGGATGACCGAGTATATAATGAAGCGCTACAATCTCCATTTCGGAGAGGCGAAGAACGTAAACAAGTTTCTCGACAAGTACGCCGATCCCTTCTTCGAGCTGCTCGATATCGGTTACAAGGACATCTACGGGACCGTCCCGTTCACCGACGGGATGAAGAAGATGCTGATATCCAATTTCAAGCTGATAATCGACCTCAAGCACGTCGCCGTCATTCTCGACGAAAACGAAAAGCTGGTCTGCCTCGGGCTCTGCTTCCCGTCGATCGCAAAGGCGGTGCAGAAGTCGGGCGGCCGCCTTACACCCGCCGCGCTGGTCCGTATCCTCCGCGCCATCAAGAAGCCGAAGATCATAGATCTCGGGCTTGTCGCCGTCGCGCCGGAGTACATCAACCGCGGCATATCCACCGCCGTCTCCGCGGGGCTGCTCCGTATGCTCCGGGAGGACGGGATCGAGTACGCCGAGACCAACCTCAATCTCGAGGATAACTATGCGATACAGAACCAGTGGAAGCGCTTCAAGGCGATCCGCCACAAGCGCCGCCGCTCATATGTGAAGAAGCTGGAGGAAAAGGCGTGAAGATACTTATCGACTGCCACGGCGGAGATAACAGTCCGCGGGCAAACGTGCTCGGCGCTCTCCGCGCGATGGAGCGGTATCCCGATCTCGAGGCGATCTTTGTCGGCGACGAGGCGCGGATAAACGCCCTCCTCGCCGAGAACGGAAGTCAGCCGGGCGGCAGGATATCGGTCGTCCACGCGCCGGAGGTGATCACCGGAGAGGAAAAGCCGACCGACGCGATAAGGCTCAAAAAGGACAGCTCGATGATCCGCGCGATAAAGCTGCTCCGCGAGGACCCGGAGATAAGCGCTCTCGTCTCGACCGGAGCCACCGGATCGCTGGTCGCCGCCGCCACCCTGCGCATCGGCAGGATAAGAGGCGTGCGCCGCCCGGCGTTCTGCCCCATCCTGCCCACAATGGACGGCGGGATGGTCGGTATCTGCGACAGCGGCGCGAACGTCGATATTACCGTCGATCAGCTCCGCCAGTTCGCCATCCTCGGCAGCCGCTATCTCGAAAACGTCTACGGCGTCGAAAAGCCGCGCGTGGCGCTGCTCAATATCGGCACCGAGACCGAAAAGGGGGACGCCCTCCGCCGCGAGGCGTATCCGATGCTCGAAAAGGTCGCCGATATCAACTTTGTCGGCAATATGGAGAGCCGCGATCTGCTTTCGGGAAAGTACGATCTCGTAGTCTGCGACGGCTTTTCCGGCAACGTGCTCGTCAAGACCACCGAGGGCACCGCGCTCGAACTGCTCAAAAAGATAAAGAAAGATATTTATTCTAAAACCGTTTATAAAATGGGCGCCCTGCTGATGAAGCGTATGTTCGCCGACATGAAGGAGTTCATGAACTACCAGAATTACGGCGGAAGCGTCCTTCTCGGTACGGAGAAGACGATAGTCAAGGGGCACGGCTCCTCCGACGAAGCCGCCGTCGCGAAATGCGTCGATCAGGCGTACGCGGTCGAAAAGAACCGTATGAACGAGAAGATAGAGGCGTCTCTCAAAGCGAGCGCGCCGGATGAAGAATAACGACTTACGAAAGGAAGAAAAGCAATGTTCGAACAGGTAAAAGAACTGCTCATCGACCAGCTCCATATCACCGGGACGGAGGTCACTCCCGACTCCAAGATCAAGGACGACCTCGGCGCGGACTCGCTCGACGTCCTGCAGCTCCTTATGACCATCGAGGAGGACTACGGCATAGTCATCCCCGACGAGGAGCTCGCGACGTTTGAAACGGTCGGCGATATAGTCGGATATCTCGAGACGAGAGAATAGAGTAAGCGCGGAGGCCACGGTTTCCGCGCTTTTTCATGTTTAGATTTCTATCGGTGCGGACTGATCAACTGCGCTTACCGTCATAATTCACAAATAATTGTTACTGATTTTATGCAAAATACAACATTTTAACAGTTTTTTAAAAGAATGTTGCCAAATTTGTTAAACAGGGTTTATTTCAGATTTAAGAATAAAGCGTAAACTGTAACTGTCGGTGAAGGACGCCGGAAAGATCGGCGCACTGTCTGTATTTGTCCCGCGCCGCGCCGAATTCGTATCGTGCAACCGAGGAGGAACAATTATGAGATCCAGAGTTTTGGGTATTCTGATCGTACTCTCTTTACTGATCGGATCTACCTTTGCGCCATCGTTTGCGGAAAAACAAACGGCTGAAATTGACAATTTCACGGTCTCTTTCGATCCCGTTACCAAGGAGGCGACGATAATAGGTCAGAATTTCGGTACCGGAGGCATGGAGGTCATGACGGTGCCCCATCATCTCGGAGAGCTTACGGTGGTTGCCATAGGCACCAGCGGGCTTTTCGGAGCCCTGACCAACAAGATCGTTGTTGAGGAAGGCATTACCGAACTGAAGGACGGCGCGCTTCAGGGTACGCTCGCTCTGGAGATAGAGCTGCCGTCGACTATAAAGACCATGGGCAAAAAGGTCTTAAACGGTAATCAGAGGCTGGAGAAGGTCACGTTCAAGCACGATTTTGATGAGATACCTGAGGGCTGCTTTGAATATTGCAAGAGCCTGAAAAGTACAAAGGACGTCTTCGCTCCCGGTACCGTGAAAAAGATCGGAAAAGGCGCGTTCAGTATGTGTTTCGCGCTCGAGGAGGCGGATCTTCGCGGGGTGGAATACATCGGTGGCTGCGCGTTTGAAAATTGCAGGTCGTTGAAAAAAGTCGAGATGGACGCGGCGAAAACAATCGAGTATTACGCGTTTGCCTCATGCTCGGCATTGGAGAGCGCCGAAATTCCCGCTTCCGTCCAGAAGATACAATACTCCACCATATTCCGTGACTGCGATCAGCTCAAAACCTTGACGGTGAACGCACGGGAGGTCTATTCATTATTTGTAAATAACTGCCCCGCGCTTGAGGAGGTCGTTTTCGGCGATTCAAACTTCAGTATTGAAAGCGGATTTGGTAATTGCCCGTCGCTTAAGACCATTAAGATCGGAAAGGGGACAAAGTGGCTCAAAGGTAAGGTCACCGACTGCCCTGCGCTTGCCGAGATCATATTCGCAGAGGGCTCGGAGTGCATTGTGGAAGGCAATTATGCCGAGGGCACGGCGTTTGAGAGCGACCCCGCAAATACCGTGGATGGAATATACTATATCGGCAACTGTGCTGTGAAAGGGAAAAACGTGTCGGGGGAGGTGACGTTCCGTCCCGGGACAGTAGGGGTTTCGAAGCTGGCTTTTATCAACAACGATGAGATAACTTCCGTGGTCCTCCCGAAAACAATGAAAGTTTTGCTGGACGGTTCGTTCTGCGGATGCAATAATCTCGTCTCGGTCAAGGCGCAAGGTCCGCTTGAGATGGTCGGAGGCGCGTTCGGAGGCTGCGAAAAGCTTACGGATATCGAAATACCGTTCAATCAAAACAATTATCACGTCTTTTCGGGAGCGGTCACGTTTAATAAAACTCCGTTTGCAAAAGATCCGAAAAATCTGGACTCTTCCGGCGTTTTGTATTACGGAGAGACCCTGCTCGGAGTCGTGGAACGAGACTATAGTAAAACTAAACCGAGCCCTTGGAACAAGACCCGTCATTATTCTGTTCGCCCGGGTACTGTGGTGATCAACGACAGAGCGTTTGCAGGATCGTATGGTTACAATTTTGACAAATCTGCGGACAACTCTCTGTCGGTAACGATACCCGAGGGGGTGGTCAGCATAGGCGAACGCGCTTTTTCACACGCCGCCTCGATCACGTCGATGGTGATACCTAAAAGCGTCATATATATCGGCGATGGCGCGTTTAACGCGTCGAGCTATGATCCGGACATCATTTTCGATGATGATTATGACGGACCGTGGGAGGGATTGCCGAGTGAAGAATACTATTATTCCGCTCCATCCGATATATACTATCTCGGGACAGAAAATGACTGGAAGAAGATAGATAATCATGCTAAAATCCCGACAAATACTACGGTGCATTACGCCGCAGACTTCAAGGACGTGCGCGACGGGAAATGGTACGCGAGCGGCGCGAGGTACTGTTCCGCGCGCGGGTTGATGAACGGGACGGGCGGCGGCATGTTCAGCCCGAACGCAAAGTTGACGCGCGCAATGTTCGTCACCATGCTCGCAAAGCTGGCGAAAGCGGATCTTACGGGATACAAAGCCGGAAGATTTACGGACGTCCCGTCAGGCAAATGGTATACTAAGGCGGTGAGCTGGGCGGCTGAAAACGGATATACCGCCGGGACCGGAAAAAACGTGTTCTCTCCGAACAAGACGGTAACTCGCGAGGAGCTTGCGCAGTTCCTTTATACATATGCCAAAAAGAACGGCAAGGACGTTTCCGCTTCTGCGGATATCTCAAGGTATAAAGACGCGGGAAGAGTGTCAGGCTGGGCGGTGAATTCAATGAAATGGGCGGTCGGCGCCGGCATGATATCCGGTACTTCGGCTGCGGTGCTGTCTCCGGGCGGTACCGCGACCCGTGCTCAGGCAGCGGTGATCCTTATGCAATTCGCTCAGAATATTATTGATTAAAAGACGGAGACCGGGTCGATCCTGACGCTGTTTTTTAACAGCGAGCTTCATTTTGAACTCCGGGAGACCTTGCGGGTCAAAGCGACCGGGAAAATAATTACCGCTTTCTCGGACAGAAGGCGCGGCGAATTAATCTTTGCGGGTCCGCCGCCGTCAAAAATAAAATAGAGGATTGTTTTACGGGACTGACCTTGGTCGGTCCCGTGTTTTTTCATCCGTATGGATGCCGATTTCAGGGACGTTTGATCTCGGATATTCGTATTATTATCCCCGGCCGCCCTTTTACGACCTTTTACGCGTCGGGACGCGGATATAATCAAGATATTAAAAAAGAAAGGACGCAAAATATGGACAAGATAAAATGCGATATCAAATACGCGGACGGCGAGCTGCGCGTCGAACTGTCCGGCGAGATCGACCACCACACGGCGAAGGGACTGCGCGAGAGGATCGACACCGCCATATTCCTCTACCGCGCGGAGTCGGTGGTGCTCGGTCTGGGCGGAGTCGGGTTCATGGACAGCGCGGGACTCGGTCTGATACTCGGCAGATACGCAAAGGTGCGCGAGCTGGGCGGGCGCCTGACCGTCGCCGATCCGACGCCGGAAGCGGAAAAAATACTCAGGCTTGCCGGAGCGGACAAGCTGGTGACAATAAAGAAAAGGGAGGCGGTAAAATGAAAAAGAAGCCTGTAAACGAGATGCGGCTCGAGCTCGACGCAAAGAGCGTCAACGAGAGCTTCGCAAGATACGCGGTGTCGGCGTTCATCTGCCCGCTCGATCCGACGGTAGGCGAGGTGGCAGACATCCGCACCGTCGTTTCGGAGGCGGTGACCAACTGCGTCGTCCACGCCTACCGCGAGACGGAGGGCAGGATCTACATAACGGTATCCTGGGACGACTCCCGGCGCGTTAAGATAAAAATCAAGGACAAGGGCTGCGGCATCGAGGATCTCGAACAGTCGATGCAGCCCTTCTGGTCGTCCGATCCGTCGGGCGAGCGGGGCGGCATGGGCTTTACCATAATGAGCTCCTTCACCGACAAGCTGACCGTCCGCACCGCAAAGGGCAAGGGCACGACGGTCACGATGGTCAAAAAACTGGTGTGAGCGAGAGGGACGAAAACTCGGCTCTTCTTCTCGCGCTGAAAGACGGCGACGAAAGCGCGCTCGACGCCATAGTCGAGCGCAATATGGGGCTGGTCCGCTCCGCCGCCCTGCGGTTTACCGGACGGGGGATGGAGTACGACGACCTCGTGCAGACAGGCGTCATCGGCATGATAAAAGCGGCGCGCAGCTTCGACCCGTCCTTCGGCTGCGTCTTTTCGACCTACGCGGTCCCGCTTATCATCGGGGAGATAAAGCGCACCCTGCGCGACGACGGAACGGTAAAGATAGGACGCGAGCTCAAACGCCGCGCCGCTCTCGCGGCGAGGGCGAGGGAGCGGCTGGAAAACCGCCTCGGCAGAGAGCCGAGGCTTTCCGAGCTCGCCGAGGAGGCGGGCATGACTCCCGATGAAACAGCCGAGGCGCTCGCCGCCTACTCTCCGGTGAGGTCGCTTTCGGAGCCCGCCGACGGCGAGGACGGCTGCGAGCTCGGCGGCATGATAGCCGATCCGGACGATCCCTACTCCCGCGTGTGCGAAAGGGAAGCGCTCGGGAGGGCGATCTCCGGGCTGGGCGAATTTGAAAGGAGGCTTGTCGATCTCCGTTTCAGGCGGGAGCTTTCGCAGAGCAGGGTGGGCGAGCTTCTGGGGGTCAGCCAGGTGCGCGTCTCCCGCTCCGAGAAGAAGATAATCGAAAAACTGCGCGCGGCGATGGGCGGATAGGCGAGCCCGGCTGAAAATTAATTAAAAGTTTACAATTACATATCTCAACTTTGGTATTGACAAATCGTCGGGTATTATATATAATATTTGGTGCATATTTTTCGGGACGTATCCGGAAAGGAAGCAGCGTATGGAAAAATACGTCGACATTTCGCCTATTTTAGAGGGTTCGGCGGACAAGATCGGCTTTTCGTTCGAGTTCGAGGTACCGGACAGCTCGGAGTGGCGTGACGTCGCCTTTCCCACACCCGTTAGGGTGACCGGCAGTGTGACCGACACCGGTGGGTATATCGAGTTGTCCTGCCATACCGACGTGGATTACGTCACCCCCTGCGCGCGCTGTCTGCGCGAGGTGCGGGGAACGCTCCATCTGGTATGGACAAAGGGCGTCGCCGTCGCGGGGACGCTGGTCAACGAGGATACCGACGATTACGTGCTCGCCGAAAACGGCAGGATAGAGGTCTTTACCCCGCTTGCCGAGCAGATCGTTCTTGAGTTTCCCGCAAAGGTCCTGTGCAAGCCTGATTGCAAGGGACTTTGCTCCAAATGCGGGAAGGACCTGAACGAGGGCGAGTGTTCCTGCCCGAAAAAAGAGATCGATCCGCGTCTCGCCGCGCTGGCGAAGATACGCGATCAGCTCGACGATTGATAATGAAACAGTAAGATAACTACAGAGGAGGATAAAAAAGATGGCAGTACCGAAGAGAAAGGTTTCCAAATCGAGAAGAGACCTCAGACGTTCCAACAACTCCAAGCTCGAAGCGCCCACCCTCGTAAAATGCCCCAAGTGCGGCGAGTACAATCTTGCCCACAGAGTTTGCAAGGCGTGCGGCACTTACGCCGGCAAAGAGATAATCAAGACCGAGGCGTAATTATTTGCAAAGGTTAGGGGCGTGTCTATACGCTTTTGCGTATAAACGCGCCTTTATTTTTACGAGAACATGGTCGAAGTAACGGCGGTCGAAAAGGGGTCTCCCGCGTCCCGCGCGGGGCTTCTCCCCGGGGATTATATCATCTCGATAGACGGGCACGAGATAAACGACGTGCTCGACTACCGGTATTATCTCACTCCGCGCGCGGTCAAGCTGAAGATACACCGCGGCCCGGAGCTTTTTGACGTTACGGTACATAAGGAGGAGTACGCGGACATAGGTCTCGGATTTTCGAGCTACCTTATGGACCGGAGCCGGACCTGCCGCAACAACTGCATTTTCTGCTTTATCGACCAAAACCCGCCGGGAATGCGCGACACCGTGTATTTTAAAGACGACGACTCGCGTATGTCCTTCCTCACGGGGAGCTACATAACGCTTACAAATCTGTCGGACAAGGACGTCGATCGCATAATCGAAATGAAGATGTCGCCGGTCAACGTCTCGGTCCACACGACCGACCCGGCTCTGCGCTGCGAGATGATGAAAAACCGCTTCGCGGGCGACTCGCTCCGGCATATGTACCGTATGGCGGAGGCGGGGACAGAGCTCCATTGTCAGATCGTGCTCTGCCGCGGGATAAACGACGGCGCGGCGCTCGACCGCACCATATCCGATCTCGCCGCGCTCGCCCCGGCGGTCAAAAGCGTCTCCGTGGTGCCGGCGGGACTGACGAAGCACCGCGCCGGGCTCTATCCGCTGACTCCGTTCACCCCGGAGGAATGCGGAGCGGTCATCGCGCAGGTCGACGCGGCGAGGGAGAAGTGCAGGGCGGCTCACGGGAGCGGGATCTTCTGCTGTTCGGACGAATTTTACCTCAAAGCGGGGATACCCCTGCCGGACGCGGACTACTATGAAGATTACCCGCAGCTCGAAAACGGGGTCGGAATGATCCGCTCGATGGGCGACGAGTTCCGCCGTGCGGTCGAATTTGCCGGCGAGGATTTCGACCTTTCAAAAAAGCGCCGCTGCTCGGTCGCCACGGGGCACGCGGCGTACGGTTTCATAAAGTCGCTCGCCGACGAGCTTTGCCGTATTTCTCCCGCGCTCGAGATGAACGTCTACCGTATAGACAACGAGTTTTTCGGCCCCGAGATAACCGTGGCGGGACTTGTGACCGGCGGAGATCTTATCAGCCAGCTGAAAGGCAGAGAGCTGGGCGATAGGCTTTTTATCCCGAGCGTCATGCTCAGATACGAAAACGACCTCTTCCTCGACGACGTCAGTCTCGAAGACGCCGAGAGGGAGCTGGGAGTAAAGATAGTATACGTTAACAACGACGGATACGAATTCGTCAACGCGATATTAGGAGGTGACTGAAATGCCTCAACCGGTAATAGCGATAGTGGGACGCCCCAACGTGGGCAAGAGCACCCTTTTCAATAAACTGACCGGGACCAGGATGGCTATAGTCGAGGATACTCCGGGCGTCACCCGCGACCGCATCTACTGCGAGACCGAGTGGAACGGCAGGAGCCTCATGCTTGTCGATACCGGCGGCATCGAGCCGCGCACCGACGACGCCATGCTCGCCCATATGCGGGTGCAGGCGGAGATAGCCATAGAGACCTCGGACGTCATAGTTTTCATGACCGACGTGACCGCCGGCGTCACCGCCGACGACCGCGAGGTGGCGCATATGCTGCAGAAGAGCGGGAAGCCGCTCGTGCTGGCGGTAAACAAGTGCGACCGCACGGGAGAGCCGCCGCTCCAGTTTTACGAGTTTTACGAGCTGGGCATAGAGGGCGACCCCATCCCGGTCTCCTCTCTGCACGGCAGCGGATCGGGCGATCTGCTCGACCGGGTATGCGAGCTGCTCCCCGACGAAATCGAGGAGCCGGAGGAGGAAAAGGACACCGTCAAGGTGGCTTTTATCGGCAAGCCGAACGCCGGAAAGAGCTCGATAATCAACCGCTTCCTCGGCGAGGACAGGCTGATAGTTTCCGATATCCCCGGCACTACCCGCGACTCGATCGACACTCTCGTCGTGAACGGGCACGGGAGGTACACCTTCATCGATACGGCGGGAATGCGCCGCCAGTCAAAGATCGACTCCAAGATAGAGCACTACAGCGTGCTCCGCGCAAAGCTCGCGGTCGACCGCGCCGACGTCTGCGTCATTATGGTGGACGGAGCCGCGGGCGTCTCGGAGCAGGACGCGCGTATCGCCGGGATAGCTCACGAGGCGGGCAAGCCGTCGATCATCTGCGTCAACAAGTGGGATCTTGTGGAAAAGGACACCAACACCGCGTCCGAGTACACAAAGGACGTCTACGACACGCTCTCTTTCATGACCTACGCCCCGGTGGCGTTCGTCTCGGCTCTGACCGGACAGCGCACCGACCGGCTGTACGATATGATAAACTCGGTATACGCCATGTCGCACAAGCGGGTCACGACCGGTATGCTCAACGACGTGCTCAACGACGCGACGGCGCGCGTACAGCCTCCGTCCGACAAGGGCAAGCGCCTGAAGATATACTATATGACCCAGAACGCGGTCGCTCCGCCCACCTTCGTCATATTCTGCAATTCGGCGGCGCTCTTCCATTTCTCCTATCAGCGATATATCGAAAACCAGCTCCGCACGGTATTCGGCTTTGAGGGCACTCCGATAAAGCTGATAATCCGCCAGAAGGGCGACGCCCCCGGAGAGATCTCCGGAGAGATAAAGGAAAGGCAGGCGTAAAAAATGCCGATAACCTTTGACAACCTCCGAATGTTCGGAATGTTCGGACTCAAGCTGTTCAGCTTCGATACTGCGGGCGACGACGTGATCGTCGAGGTCCCCGCCGGCGTCACGACGTGGCTGATCCTCGCCTTCATCGGCGTCGGGATAATAGGCTACCTCCTCGGCACGCTCAATTTCGCCCTGATAATATCAAGGAAAAAGTATAACGAGGATATCCGTGATTACGGCAGCGGCAACGCCGGAATGACCAACATGATGCGCACCTACGGCAAAAAGACGGGTATAGTCACCTTCCTGCTCGACATCCTCAAAGCGGTGCTCGCCGTGGTGATCGGCTGGTTCGTCCTCGGCGAGGCGGGCGGATATTTCGCCGGCTTCTGCTGCGTGCTCGGTCACGCCTTCCCCGTGTGGTTCGGCTTCAAGGGCGGAAAGGGAGTCGCGGTTATGACCGGCGTCATCTTCACGCTCGAGCCGTTGCTCGGCCTGCTCCTGCTTGCGATATTCATCGCCGTCGTTGCGTTCACCAAATACATCTCGCTCGGCTCGATAATGGCGGTGCTGGCGTACCCCCTTCTTCTCGGCAACATCTATAAGGCGATACACCGGAGCCGCTCGCCCTTCTTCTTCGTCGTTATGATCTGCGCCGTGCTGACCGCCTTTCTGGTGATCTTCCTGCACCGCTCCAACATGAAACGCATCCTCGATCACACCGAAAACAAGTTCTCGTTCAAGAGCAAGGGCGAGAAAAAAGAGAAGGAATAAAAAAATTTAAAAAAACTATTGCATTTTTCGGCGGAATATGATATACTAATTCCCGCGCTATGCAAAAAGAACGAAAAAAGTACGAAAAAGTAACCGTAATGGAGGGATAGATAAATGGCAAAATGCAGTGTATGCGGCAAGGGCGTGACCTTCGGTCACAACGTCTCCCACTCCAACCGCAAGACCAACAGAATGTGGAAGCCCAATATCCGCAAGGTCAAGGCTAACGTCAACGGGACTGTCAAGACGGTCGCCGTTTGTTCCCGTTGCCTGCGCTCCGGCAAGGTCTCCAGAGCCGTTTAATTCAGTCACAGAGTCTTTTTAAGGATGGCAGACGCCATCCTTAATTTGTTTTTCCGGGGTAACGGATATGAAACTCATCCTCTGCGGCGCGGATATGCCGCAATTCTACAGAAAAAAGCTGGAAAACTACGCCGACCGGGTCGCCTGTATGCCGGAGTATCCGGAGATAAAGGGATCGACGTCAACACATCCCGATATGCTCGGGTACGCGGCGGGGAACAGGCTCTTTATCGCGCGGGACTTCTATCTGCGCCGCCGCGCTTTCTTCGACTCGCTCGGCTGCGAGATAGTTCCCTGCAAAGTCGCCTACGGAGAGTATCCCCGCGACGTGTATTTCAACGTGTTCGCCGTCGGGGGAACGCTTTTCGGCAGGACGGATATGACCCCGCCCGAGATCACGGGCATATATAATAAATGTATTATAATTAAACAGGGGTACGCGAAATGCTCGACCCTTCTCCTCGGCGCGGCGGGCGTCACGGCGGATAAAGGGATAGCCGACGCGCTTGCCGGGAACGGTTCCGACGCGCTTCTTATCCCGCCCGGCGGAGTGAGCTTGAGAGGCTACGGATACGGTTTTATCGGCGGAGCCTGCGTCACGCCGGACGGAGCGACCCTCCTTCCCGCGGGCGATCTCGACACCCATCCCGACGCCGGAAGGATCCGCGCTTTCGCCGCCGACCACGGCTTTAAGACAGACAACGGGATCCCCGGCGATCCTCTCCTCGACTGCGGGGGGATACTTATACTTGAAATATGAGCGAGATATGGAAAAGAAAAAACTGATCCCTCACGCCTTCCGGCTGACCCTGCCCGTTATGTTCGGGTATCTGGTCATGGGATGCGCCTTCGGGATAATAATTCATACAAAAGGATATAACTTCATATGGGCGTTCGTCATCAGCCTGACCTGCTACTCCGGCTCGATGCAGTTCGTCCTCGCCGACCTGCTCGGCGCCGCCGCCCCGCTGCCGTCTGTCGCGCTGATGACGCTGGCGGTGCAGATCCGCCACGTTTTCTACGGGCTCTCTCTTGTGGACGACTACAAAAAGTGCGGCAAAAAGAAGTATCTTATGATGCAGCAGCTCACCGACGAGACGTATTCCCTCCAATGCTCGCTCACCGTTCCCGACGGGATGGACGAGGGCAGGCTGCGCTTCGCCGTTTCGATGTTCGATCACCTCTACTGGATGGCGGGATGCACCCTCGGCGCCGTCGCCGGAGCGCTCATTCCATTTGACTTCGAGGGGGCGGATTTCGCCATGACCGCTCTCTTCGTGGTCATTTTCGTCGAACAGTGGCGCTCCTTCGGCACTCACGTCCCGGCGCTCATCGGCGCGGGATCGGCTGTCGTCTGCCTGCTTATATTCGGAGCCGACGGCTTCATCTTCCCGGCGCTTTCCGCCGCCACTCTCGCTCTGCTGGCGCTCAGACCCGTCCTCTCGAAAAAGACGAAGGAGGGTGATGAAAATGCCTGAAAGACTCGGATTTTTCAACTCCGCTGTGATGATCGCCCTCGTCGCCGCCATCACCTTCATACTCCGCGCCGCGCCGTTCGCCCTTTTCGGAGGGAGGAGGAAGACCCCCGCCGTAATAATCTATCTCGGCGGCGTCCTGCCTCCGGCGATAATCGCCGCGCTGGTCGTATACTGCCTGCGTTCGACCGACTTCACCGTTCACCCCTACGGTCTGCCGGGTATCGCCTCGGTAATCGTTGTCGCGCTCCTGCATATCTGGCGCAAGAACACGCTTTTGAGCATACTCGGAGGAACCGTCCTTTATATGACGCTCATCCGCGTGGTTTGAGCGCCCCGACGCGCTGATCGTACGCCCGTCTCCCGGTAAATGCCGGCAGGCGGGCGCTTTATTTTGTTAAAGCGATAAATTCATAAAATGTCCACATTCAATTCACAAAAAATTGGAAAATTATTAAAGAAATTTTCAAAAATATGTAGACAACCACCTTTTTTAGTAGTATAATAATCTCGACAAAGATTTAACGGACTCGCATAACGGGTACCCGTTATTCCTTTTCGCCGCAGACGAAAAGGAATAACGATCTTGAAGACGGATCGAACGGCAAAAACAAGCCGAGATCATATATCAATATTATTAATTTTTTTCATCTGGAGGAAATTAGAATGAAAAGAATTCTTGCTCTGCTGCTCACAGCGCTCATGGTATTCGCCCTGGCGGCCTGCGGCGGCACAAACGACCCCAAGGATACCGGAAAGACTCCCGACACCAAGGCCGGTGACGACACCCAGCAGTCCGGCGGCGAGCTCGCCGGAACCTATGACATCGTCGTATGGGTCGCTGAAAACGCTGTTGAGCTCACCAAGACTCAGATAGCCAAGTTCAACGAGACCAACACCGACGGCATCAAGATCAACGCGACTGTAGAGCCCGTTTCCGAGGCTGACGCGGGCACCAACATGGTCACCGACGTTGAGGCCGGCGGAGACATCTTCTGCTTCGCTCAGGACCAGTTCGCACGTCTGGTTCTCGCCAACGCTCTTGCAAAGCTGGGCACCAACGCCGCTTCCATCGTTAAGGAAGCCAACGCCGCGGGCGTTGTCGCAGCCGCTACCGCGGGCGACGAGCTCTACGCTTATCCGCTCACCGCCGACAACGGCTACTTCATGTACTACGACAAGTCGGTCATCCCAGAAGCCGACATCGACAGCCTTGAGAAGCTGGTCGCCGACTGCGAAGCCGCCAACAAGTACTTCTCCATGGAGCTCAACACCTCCGCTTGGTACCTTGCTTCCTTCTTCTTCGCTACCGGATGCGTCTCCGAGTGGACCACCGACGCTGACGGCAACTTCATCTCCGTAAATGACACCTTCGATTCTCCCGAGGGCCTCATCGCCGTCAAGGGAATGGAAAAGCTCATCAAGTCCCCCATGCACCTCAGCTCCTCCAAGGGAACCGAGTTCGCTTCCGGCGCCGCTATCGTTGTCACCGGAACCTGGGACTATGAGGCTGTCAAGGAGATCCTCGGCGACAACATGGGCGTTGCCGATCTTCCTTCCTTCGAAGTAGACGGAAAAGAATATCATATGGGTTCCTTCAACGGCTGCAAGCTGATGGGTGTCAAGCCCCAGACCGACGCCGTCAAGCAGGCCGCTCTCCACAAGCTGGCTCAGTACCTGACCGGCGAGGAGTGCCAGATGGAGCGTTTCGAGGCTCTGTCCTGGGGTCCCGCAAACCTTGCTGACCAGGCTTCCGAGAAGGTCCAGTCCAACCCCGGTCTCGCAGCTCTGCTCGCTCAGTCTCCTTACTCCGTTCCTCAGGGCCAGATCCACGGCTCCTGGTGGGATATAGCTAAGGTCATCGGCGACGACGTCAAGGCCGCGACCGACGAGGCAGGTCTCCAGGCCGCTCTCGACAACTACAAGGCTAAGATCGAGGAGCTCTTCAAGCTCGATTCCTCCGCTCTCCTCTTCGTGGGCGCTTGGAACGACTGGAACAACGCCGACGATGCCGACACCTACTATCTCGTAAAGGCGGACGACGGCACATATTCTCTTACCCTCGACGTTCCCGAGTCCGATTACATGGGCGGACGTATAGTCAACCCCGGCAAATGGGACAACGATAAGGGATTTGCACAGGTCACCACCGGCGTCGAGCTCGTAAAGGATCTCGGCGACGACAACCCCGACAACAACATCGTTTTCGTCGAGGCCGGCAACTACACCGTAACCTGGGACGGCACCGCCGTTACCATAGTTAAAAACTGATCTGAAGTAGGACGAAGGACCTTCTAATAAGGGCCCCTACTGAAGTGCGAAGTATTCGGCCGGAGCCAAACCTCAGTTTGGCTCCGGCTGTTTTAAGAGGATAAACTATGAAAAAATACAGCGATCTCGAATATCTGAAGCTGACCAAGTGGCAGAAATTCCTGTATAAGCTGAAGATGTTCTTTGTCGGTATCCCGAGAGCGATAAAGAACGGCGTGTTTGCCATCGGCAGGTTTTTCAAAAACCTTATCTTCGGCATAGGCGGCTTCTTCAAAAACCTCTGTCTCACATTTGTCCGCGGCGACTGGAAGACCAAGGTGTCCTACGTAATCATGGGCTTCGGCAATCTGATGCGCGGACAGATCCTGCGCGGAATAATGTTCCTCGCGTTCGAGGGCGTCTTCATTTTCTACATGATAACCACCGGAGGCTACTGGCTTTCCAAGCTGCCCACGCTCGGGACCGTCGGCCCTCACGAGGAATATAACGCGGTCCTCGACGCCTACACCATGGCGTACGGCGACAACTCTTTCAAAATACTTCTATACGGCGTGCTGACCATCTTTTTCATCATCGCTTTCGCATACACCTGGTACGCCAACATCAAACAAAACAAGACCGCGGAAGAGATCCTGAAGTCGGGCAAGAAGCTGAAATCCGGCAAGCAGGACCTCCACTCCATGGTAGACGATCAGTTCCACAAGACGCTGCTCGCCCTCCCGATGACGGGAATACTCGTTTTCACCGTGCTTCCGATCGTGTTCATGATACTCGTAGCCTTCACCAACTACGACGGCGCGCACGACGGCTACAACAACAGCCTCTTCCAGTGGGTGGGTCTCGATAACTTCAAGACCATGCTCTCCTGGTCCGGCACGGGCGGACACTCCTACGCCGCCACCTTCGGCGAGATACTCACCTGGACCCTTATCTGGGCATTCTTTGCGACCTTCACCAACTACTTCCTCGGAATGTTCGTCGCAATGATGATAAACAAGAAGGGCATCCGCGTAAAGAAGCTGTGGCGAACCATCCTGGTCATGACGATAGCCATCCCGCAGTTCATCTCTCTGCTGTACGTCTCAAAGATGTTCGCAAAGAACGGTCTTATAAACCTGTTCCTTCTGAACGCCAAGTGGATAAATCAGGCGATCCCGTTCTGGGAGGATCCGACGCTCGCCCGCGTGATGGTAATAGTCATCAACATCTGGATAGGCATCCCCTACCTCATGCTGATAGCGACCGGCATCCTGATGAATATCCCGCAGGACCTCTACGAGTCCTCGCGTATAGACGGAGCCAACGCATGGCAGCAGTACCGCAAGATAACCCTTCCGTATATGCTGTTCGTCACCGGTCCGTACCTGTTGACCCAGTTCATCGGAAACATGAACAACTTCAACGTCATCTACCTATTGACCGGAGGCGCGCCGACGAATGCATCCGCCTCATGGGCTTCGGGGTCGGTGGGACATACCGACCTGCTGATCACATGGCTCTTTAAGATCACGACGGGAGCCGAGTCGAAGTATTACCTCGCGTCGGTCATAGGTATACTGGTGTTCGCCGTTGTCGCGGTCATAGCGCTGATCGTCTACAACGTGCTGCCTTCCATTAAGAACGAGGAGGACTTCCAGTGATGAATAATACAGTAAAATCGCCCAAACGTCATATGGGACTCGCCAGATCCCGCGCGATAAGCAATACCGTGATCCATATCGTTCTGGTGATAATCTCGATCATCTGGCTCATCCCCTTCGTCTTTATCCTTCTGCAGTCCTTCCGCTGCGAGTCGGCGTACCAGGTCGGTTACGTCGTTCCCCAGCAGTGGGGCTTCGACAACTACGTATCGCTCTGGAACAGCAACTTTCCAAAATGGTATCTCAACACCTTCATTATCGCGCTGGTCAACGCGGTGGCGCAGACAGTCATCGTGCTCTGCATGAGCTACGCGCTCTCCCGCTTCCGCTTCAAGCTGCGTAAGGCGCTTATGCGTTTTATGCTGGTGCTCGGCTTCTTCCCGGGCATGCTGACCATGATAATCCTCTACCGAGTCCTTAAGGACATAGGTCTTACGCAGGCGCACGCCGTGCCCGGACTGATACTCGTCTATATCGCATCCTCCGGAATGGGCTACTACGTCTCGAAGGGCTTCTTCGACACGCTGCCCAAGTCGCTTGACGAGGCGGCGCGCGTGGACGGCGCGACCCGCTTCCAGATATTGCGCAAGATAATCCTTCCGCTCTCCAAGCCGATCGTTATCTATACCATCCTGACGGCGTTCATGGCGCCCTGGGGCGACTTCGTGTTCGCGCGCTACATCTCGTTCGAGAATTCAGCCGGAATGAACGTGGCGGTAGGTATGTACAACTGGCTCAATCTTGACCAGATAACGACCAAGTATACCATGTTCTGCGCGGGCGGCGTCATAGTCGCCGTGCCCGTTACCATCCTCTTCCTCTGCCTGCAGAAGTACTACGTCGAGGGTGTTACCGGCGGCGCGGTCAAGGGTTGATATCCGGCGTATCCGATAATTGATGATAAGGAGAATACATAAATGGCAAGTGTTGTATTAAAGGGCGTCAAAAAGATATACGGCGGGAACGTTGTCGCCGTACACGACTTTGACCTCGAAATAAAAGATAAAGAATTCGTGGTGTTTGTCGGGCCGTCCGGCTGCGGCAAATCGACCACACTTCGTATGATCGCCGGACTTGAGGATATAAGCGACGGCACCGTCGAGATCGACGGCGAGGTGGTCAACGACCTCCAGCCCAAGGACAGGAACATCGCGATGGTCTTCCAGAACTACGCGCTCTATCCGCACATGACGGTCTACGATAACATCGCCTTCTCGCTCCGCCTGCAGAAGATGCCGGAGGACGTGATCTACGACAAGGTGACCAACGCCGCCGAGATACTCGGCATAACCGATTACCTCACCCGCAAGCCGAGGGCTCTGTCGGGCGGTCAGCGCCAGCGCGTCGCCATCGGCCGCGCGATGGTCCGCGACTCCAAGGTCTTCCTTATGGACGAGCCGCTCTCCAACCTCGACGCCAAGCTGCGCAACCAGATGCGCGCCGAGATAATCCTGCTCCGCCAGAAGCTGAACACCACCTTCATTTACGTCACGCACGATCAGACCGAGGCGATGACCCTCGGCGACCGTATAGTTATAATGAAGGACGGCTATATCAAGCAGGTCGGCACCCCGACCGAGGTCTTCGAGATGCCGGACAACCTCTTCGTCGCCGAGTTCATAGGCGCTCCCAAGATGAACATCATGAAGACGGGGCTCGTGCGCGAGGGCGACAAATATTACGTCACTCCCTTCGGCGCAAGGATCGAAGTCACCGGCGAAAAGGGCGCGCGCCTCGCCGAAAAGGGCGTGGGCAGCCGCGAGATCCTGCTGGGCGTCCGTCCCGAGCATATCGTCCTCGGCAAAGAAGGGGAGAATTCCATTCCCTGCGTCCTTGAGGTCAACGAGATGATGGGCTCCGAGCTCCACCTCCACGTTTATACCGAGGACGGGACACGCCTCATCGTCCGCGTCCCCACCGTCGACCTCGACGAGGGCGACCGCCGCGATCTGGTTCAGGGCAAAAAGCTCTTCATCACCTTCGCCGGCAAGGTCATGCACTTCTTCGACCCCGTAAGCGAAGAAAACCTGCTGGTCTGAGACAAAAAACACACGGACTGCCGCGCAAGCGGCAGTCCGTTTTTTGTTTTTTTGATCGCACTTTATACGGGTCATTGTATTCTTGTATACTCAAACCCGTCGAAGATCAACTTATCGCCTTTGAATTCATAATCGTAAACAGAGGTGTCTTCGACCCCTTCGATGGTGATCATCGTTTGCTCGATTTGGGTATCATTTAATATCTTATATGTAAATTCGAACACAGTACCGGAGTTATCTATAAAACGTCCTTTCCCATCTTCTTCAAAAACACATCTTGTTGTATTTCCATTAAAAGTCATCTCCCATGTTCCCAACAATTTTTTCTCTGTTTCGAAAAAAGGACTGTTGGAAGAAACCGATTTACTGTCATCGGCTTTTTCAATGGTTGAGCTGCAAGAGCAAAAAACAAACAACATAGAGATCAGAAAAATGCAAAAAAGACGTTTCATATTGAGTTTCCCTTTTCTATAGAAAATATGAATAATTAATTACAACAATAGATTCTATCTGAACTAATTAAAGTTCTGATTTCGTATCCGCAAACAGAACATGTTTTTACTGAGTATGTTTTTTTCAGACAACGCGGGGCAGTTGTGTAATATCTATGAGTTGTTGTTGTTGTAGTTGAATTAACATATGAATGCCCATAAATATTACAATACGATCCATTGATGTGTGCTTGGCCATCGTTTCCATATACGATACGGTGAGCTATGCCATAAGCGAAATCCTCAGTGATTTCTTCTTCTGACGATATGTTTATTTCCAGTCCGTCGATGAAGAAATCATATGAGTAATCATCTTCGGCAAATACATTATTACTGATTATGGTTACAATACAAATGGCGATTACTAAAACGAATGATATTTTTTTCATGATCATAATTCCTTTACATTTTTAATGAAGTGAATTATATCATCTTTATTACCGGAGCTTATTATATACACATTGTCGCCTATTCTCGCTAAAGCTTGATAACCGATCTCACTTTCCATTATGAAAAACGAATTGTTGTTTTCGGTTTCAATTCTCTCATATTCACAAGAATTGACTTCCTCCTGCGTCGGGCGATCACAATTAATGTAAACCGTATAATTGATTTGTACATTGTTGTATGTATAATCAATAAAAACAGCAGGGTCGCTTTTCAGAGGGCTATAGAATATGTTAGCTATCTGTCTTTCGTTATTGTTTCCTGGACATACTATCGGAACGTCAATTGCAGATCTAAGCTCTTCAATTGAATCGAATTGTTGAAGCTCAGAAGAAATGGTCATCTCATAATTGCCGATCCGGCGGGATTCACCGTCTTTCCATTCGAGCTTTTCTCTCGGATCTTTGAAGAATAACGAGAATATATCAGTAAATGCATTTACTGCAATTCCGGCAATAAGGATGGATATAATCGCAGCAATGATCGCTATTTTGATTTTTTCGGGTATTTTCTTTTTTGCTTTGCTTTTCTTTATTTCGGGGGAAAAGTCTTTGTGAAGATCATTATATTTCTCAACGACCGCGGCTTTTAAAGCCTGCTTTTTTTCCTCTGAAATAATAAACCTTTTGTCAATTTGAGGAGCGAGATCGACACACGTTTTGATCGCTTCCACGTTGATATGCTCTTTTGACTTTGTCATTTCAAAGTTGACAATATAAAACAAGGTGGAAAGAATACTTATTTTGCCGTTCTGACCGCCGCATGTGCTGCGCTCGTCCACTTTCATCGCCTCCTTTTTACTGTTTTTTGCATCAAAAAATGATCACAGATCCTCTTTGTATAACAAGATCAAAAGCAGACGTATCGTAAAAAACAAATACGCGAGTCCGGACAGATCGAGGGCGTCGGCCTTCAAAACGACCTGTTTTTTTATCTTGTCTCTCAGCCTTTTCGCTTTGGTCGACACATCGGTATATGAGACGGAATACAAATTAACGATATCGTTGTAAGAACGTCCGTTTTCAAATAAATCATTATATAACGATCTTTCTTCTTCGGTCAATGAAGATAATATCTCGTCCTTTGCTTTTTCCAATAATTCGGGATCAACTTGAAAGTATTCGTCATAGGTCGCCAAGTCGGGAAAAACGGAACTCGGATCGTCGAACGATATTACCTGCTTTCCTCCTCTTTGCTTTTCCTCCGCTCTGAAGAAGTCGATGATCTTCCGCCTCGACACTTCGAACAGCCATGCTCCGATATGACGTTTATCTAATTCATCCCATTTTTGCGCTAACAGCAGGAAGACGTTTTGTGTGATATCATAAGCGTCTTCTTCCGAAAATCTTACGAGGAAAAGAGCGTTTCTCCAAATAGCGTCATAGTATTTTTCGACCGTCTCTTCCAAAGAAAGCCCGGAGTCGTTTGAATACTCTTTGTTATCCACTTGACCGCCTCCTTTCATAAGCGCTGATAGAATTATAACATAGAAAACAGAGTGTTGCAATAGTTGCCTATACAACACTCTGTTAAAACTTTTGTTACGAAAAAGAACAAAACGGTCTACTGTATCATTTCTATAATGATTTTTAAAATATCACGGAAAAGATCCCGTTCTTTTTTCGACAGAAGCCCAAACGCTGTAGTGAGGTTGTCCGGCTTACGATGTTTTAAGCAATACTCTTTGCCAAAAGCCAAATAATCTAAAGGGACATTAAGTTCTTTGGAAATAGCCATCAGTTTTTCTAACGTTATCCCGTATATCCCGCGTTCCATCTTACTGAGAGTTTCATAGCTGACGCCGATCTTTTCCGCGAGCTTGACCTGAGTCAGACGGCTCTCCTGACGGTAATATTTGATGTTTTGACCGATGATCTTGCTTTTCATGATGCAATCTCCTCACTACGTCTATTATTTTACAACAAATCGATAATAAACATAAGAGGTTAAAATAACCCATATATTAGGTGTATAAAACCTATAGGCGCCGTCTCGATATTTAAAGGATTTTGATAATTTTGATATTTTGATAATGGTTTATAAATTTTAATAATATATAATAGTATCTAAAATTCGTTATTTATTCTTTAAAAACTTATAAAATTATAAAAGCGAAAAACAAAGAAAAATGTAAACAAATTGTAAATTCCATAGAATTCATTGTGACAAAAACGTTTTTTCTGCATTAATGTATAGAGCAATGAACAAACTCGCTACAAACACAAATCTGATCCATCTGCCGATGGAATAGAAAAAAGGAGGACAAATAATGATAATTAAAAAAACAAGGCGTATCGTTTTATTTATTGTTTGTTTTTGCTTGTCGGTCGGCTTATCGGCGCCTTCTTTCGGATCAAAGGAAAAAGACTCCGCAAACGATCGGGAATTCAACAATCCATTTGTTGACGTGCAAAACGGAAAATGGTATACCGAAGCTGTTTTGTTCTGTAAAGAACACGGGTATATGAGCGGTACGTCCGCCGAGACTTTTTCTCCCGACGTTATCGCATCGCGTGCCATGCTGATAACTGTTCTTTGGAGGATAGCCGGTGCTGAAACGGTCGAAGAAAACCTTTTTGAAGACGTTCCGGATACAGCGTGGTACAAAAACGCGGTCAACTGGGCAAAGCGGAATGGTATAGCTGTTGGCGTTTCCGAAAAGACGTTCGCTCCGAGTGCTCCCGTATCCAGAGAACAACTTGCGCTGATAATGCAGAAATTCCGCCGCTACTTAGATTTATCGGTCTCCGGGCGTTCCGAACTCAGATATTTCAGAGATATTGACGCTGTTTCGGGATGGGCATATGATTCGGTAAGATGGGCGGTTTCAAACGGGATCCTGACAGGTAAAGACGACCATATTCTCGATCCCAAGGGCGCCGCTGCCCGAGCTGAATTAGCGCAAGTAATATATAAATTCATGACCCTCCCTCCAGAGGAGGAGGAATGTGAAGATATCCTCGACAAATTCGGAATTCGTCTGACCGCGGAGGCGTTTGTGCAGCCCGGATCGGAATACCATCGCAACAATATCGTTCTTCATGTTTTAGAAGCCGACCCTGACAGTAATATTAAAATTACCGCATACGTTTCCGGTAACGGTAAAACCGTCGAGGTCGATCTTATGCCGAGCGGAAGAACGCTCTGGAACACGTATTATACGGGTCTTGAGAAAGTTTTGATCCCCGGGAAAACGGTAGATATTACATTGACCTTTAGAATAGACGGGTATAAAGGAAACGTATATCTTAAAGAAACCGTTGAAGAAATTGAAATAATTCTTGATTGAAAAATGGAGGTTAATTATGAATATGATGAAAAAACATAGAAAAATATATATGATCGAAAGTTTACTTCTTGTTTGCGTGTTATTATTGAGCATAATACCTTCTCCGGTATTCTCTGATAACAATGTCTGGTACAATGTGTTTCCGGAAGATGAACACGAAAACAATTATTCTAAAGATGAAGCGGTTATAGTGCTTTCTGATTATGCGCAGTCAGAAATAGGAGAAATATATGGAATCTATTCTGACGACTATATTTCAATTAACAGCAATGCCGGGACAACTATTGCAGGATCTCCAGATGCAATAGAAAGTTTATTGGAACTTGATTTCGATGTTTCTGAATTCAGAGTTCTTAACAAATCGAATGATAGCACCGCGTACAATACTTATTCCATTAGCGATACTGGCAATAATATATGCTTTATTAAATCATCAGAGATAAATGTGGGCGACATGTTGGAAAAGTTACGTTCAAATGACTATGTTGAAATAGCAGAACCTAACTATAAATATGATCTGCATGCGGTCCCAAATGATCCAGAATATGACCTACAGTATGCTTTAGATTTAATAAACGCTGAGGACGCATGGAATATTACAACAGGCAGCAATAGTGTCGTTGTAGGCATAATTGATACAGGAATACAAGGCAATCATCCAGATCTCCAAAACCATATTTGGGTAAACAATTACTATAATACAACAACTCAAAGTTGTCAGGCATGCGGAAGAGAAGATGATACAAACGGGTATAATTTTTCGGGCTTTGGCAATTTTGGAAATCCGGTTGGAGGATTTCCGACTGATTCAAACGGGCATGGCACTAACGTAGCAGGAATAATTGGTGCTTGTACTAACAATAATGATGGTATTGCCGGGATAAATTGGAATATTAAGCTTGCATGGCTTGGGGCATATGATGGTAGCGGTCATTTAAGTCTTTACTCTATTATCGATGCAATTAATTATGCCCAAAATCATAATATCCAATTGATTAACTGCAGTTTTGGATGTTCTCAGTATTCAAAAACGCTATATAAAATGATGTCCCTTTATAATGGATTGATTATAGCTTCAACGGGAAAAACAAATATAAATATTGACAATAATCATATTTATCCTGCAGCTTACGACCTTTGGAACATCGTTAGCGTCACTTCAACCGGGGAGACGAATCAGCTAACTTCTTCCTCACCGTATGGCCCTATAAATGTAGATGTCGCTGCTCCAGGCGATAGTATTTACACAACAACAATTTATTCAGAAAATGACTTTGCTTCCGGTACTTCGATGTCTGCTGCGATTGTTACTGGTATTGCTGCACTTATAAAATCTGCAAATCCGACATTCAACTATAAGCAAATAAAGGCGGCTATATGTAATACCGTTCAAAGCATGAACAAAAACTATCAAATCAAGTATGATGGAGGTATAGTCGACGCATATGCCGCTTTGCAGGTGACATCGAGCGATTTGTGCAAGATAATACTCTCATATAATTATAGCGGATCTCAAAACAATTACGTTGAATATGTCCCTTATGGTAGTTCAGCATTAAAAACATACTTTGTTCCATCAAGACCAGGATATGTTTTTAATGGGTGGTATACATCGAGTAATGGAAATACTCTGTTTGATTTTAATAGTTTAATTACATCTACACAACTATTATACGCTCATTGGGATCAGGTAATCCCTAATTCTTTTGCAGATTTGTTTCCAGATGATAACTTTAGAGATGCTATAATCTCTTTACTGAATACTAATGATAATGGAAGCAGACAGCCTAATTCAATAGTATCTTCTTCTGATATCAGTTTTTTAGGAAGTATTGATGAACTTGATGTTAGTAATCTCGAAATAAACAGTTTAGATGGATTGGAGTATTTTGAGAATCTTGAATCTTTGATTTGTAGTCATAATAATTTAACTAATCTAGATTTAACAAATCTTGGCTGGCTGAATACATTAGATTGTAGTTACAATGAATTAACATCATTGGACCTGAGTAGCACTCCAGATATTACTAATATTAACTGCTCTCATAATGTAATAAGAAATATTATATACCCTACATATACTAATGGTCCGCATATCCTTATCTGTAACAATAATGAGCTTTCAGCGTTATATGCTAGTTTTGCTTGGCTTGAAGTTTTGGACTGCAGTTATAATAATCTTATTTATTTAAACATTAACAGTACAAATAGATTGAGGTTTTTAAATTGTTCCAACAATAATTTAAGCGAATTGAACACCCCGTTATCATTTTGTATCGAATACTTAAATTGCAGTCATAATTTCCTTACGCAAATTGGATTTGGAACAACTGTAATAGAGGGGGATTGTTCTTTCAATAATTTAACAAGCATATATATTCCAAGCATAAATGCTATTCAAAGATTGTACTGCAATAACAACAGTTTAACGTTGCTTAATACAACTGAACTTTCTTCATTATATAGATTGGACATTAGCAAAAACGAACTGAATGATCTAACCGACGTTCTTAGCTCTTTTTGTACTCCATCGATTCAATTATTAACATATAACACTCAGAATGGATGGGAGAATTGTCCGTTTTCAGATATACCTAATGGATATATAAAAGCAATTGAATATGTATATAAACAAGGTTTTATTAGCGGAACAACACCCACAACATTCTCTCCTAATAATAATGTTACCCGTGCAATGTCTGTCGAAACGTTATATAATATGGCTGGATGCCCTGATGTATCGCAGTTAACAATTCCATTTAACGATGTTTCTAGCAATGCCAGTTATTATAACGCTGTAAAATGGGCATATAACAATGGAATAACAAGCGGAACTTCTCCCACAACGTTCTCCCCTAATAATGGAGTTACGCGAGTTATGATCACAGTAATGCTAAATAAATACGCTCAATATTTATCCTATACACCAAATCTCTACAGAGATTACGAAGTATTTGACGATGAAAGCCAAATCGCGTCATGGGCAAAAACATCAGTTAAAAAAATGTATAAAGCCGGAATTATAAATCCTTATGACGATGGAACAGGAAATGTCGTTTTTGCTCCATCTGTATCAGTAACAAGAGCAGAATTGGCTTTGTTGGTTCGGAAATTTGATATGATAAGAATTTATAATTAACTTATTCAATAACAAATCGGCTATACGATCTGAAACGCGGTAACAGGTCGTATAGCCTTTTTCGTCTTGATTTTTCGACGCGATCTGATATAATATTGTAAAAGGAAAAATCGAAAAAACACGACTTTCGGGGAAACAGAAATGGGAAAGTACACCGAAAAAGCGACAGCCTCTTTTTTCACCGCGCTCTTTATCACGGGGACGGTGACCGTCCCGCTCGCGTCGGTAAAATTCTATGAGGCGAAGTTTTATGAGCTTATAAACATCGGCGCGGCGATCGGCGTTTTCGCCGCCGCCTTCGCCTTCGTTTTCCTCACGTCGGTAAAGGTCGACCGCCCGGAATACGACCGGATGATGACGCTCGTCTGGTTTACCGTCTACGCGGTCATCTGCTCCTATCAGGCTGACAATCCCTGGTTCCCGGTCGGCGCCTGCGCGGTGCTCTGCGGGATATGCGTCTACTGCTTCTCGGGCGGCGCGTTCGGCGGTAAGCTCCGTCTGCCCCGCGGGCTCGTCTACGCCGTCTGCGGAGGCGCCGCGGTCTATCTCGCCGTTTTTGTCGGCGTCCAGACGGTCATGCGGTATCTCACCTTCTCGACCCCCACTTACGATTTCGGGATCTTCAGTCAGATGTTCTATAATATGCGCCGCTCATTCCTGCCGGTCACGACGCTGGAAAGGGAAACGCTCCTCTCACATTTCGCGGTGCATTTCTCGCCGATATTCTATCTCTGGCTGCCGTTTTACGCGGTCTTCCCCTCGCCCGCGACCCTTATGATCTGCCAGGCGGTCACTCTCGCCTCCGGCGTCGTCCCGCTGTGTATGATCTGCAAGCGGCTGGGGCTCTCCGGAAAGTCGAGGATGATCTTTTCGCTCGTCTACGTCCTCTACCCCGCGCTCGCGGGCGGGACCTTCTTCGACGTCCACGAAAACAAGTTCCTCGCCCCGCTGCTGCTCTGGCTCATTTACTTCATCGAGCGCGAGAGCTTGGTCGGGACGCTCGGCTTCACGGCGCTCACCTGCCTTGTCAAAGAGGACGCGCCGATCTACGTCGTCTTTCTCGCCCTGTTCGTGCTCGCCGCTAAGAAAGGGAAGCGGGCGAAGATGATCGGGCTCGCGGCGCTCGGCTTCGCCGCGGTATACTTCGCGGCGGCGGTCGCCCTGATGTCAAAATTCGGGATCGGGATAATGTCGGACCGCTTCTCCAATTTCACCGACGCGGACGGAGGACTGGTATCGGTCGTCATCAACGTCTTCAAAAACCCGGCGAGGGTCATATACGAGATATTCTCGCCCGCCGCGTCCGCCGGGGACACGCCAAAGACGGTGTTTATACTGCAGACGCTCGTCCCGCTGGGATTTCTTCCCTTTTTCGGCAAGCGGATAGAGCGCCTGATCTTGGCGCTCCCGTATTTCCTCGTCAATCTGATGCCCGACTACGTCTATCAGCATAATATATTCTTCCAGTATACCTACGGATCGTTCATCCTCCTGCTTTACGCCTCCGTCCTGAATTACCGGGACCTCCCGAGGCGCGCCGGAAGGACGATAGGCGCGTTCGCCGTCTGCGCGTCGCTGATATTCACCTCCAACACCGTTTACAAGAGGGCGAATTATCTCTCCTACTACGCGGAAGACGGTGAAAAATACGCCGAGATGAGCCGCGTCCTCTCGGAAATACCCGAGGAAGCGTCCGTGTTCGCCACGACCTTCCTCTGTCCCGCCCTGTCCGAAAGGGAGGAGCTTTACGACCTCAATTTCTCTAAAGAGGATCACTTGACCGACTACGTCGCCGTCGATACGCGCTATAGCGAGAACGAAAAATTCTACGTGCGGTATTCGATGGACGAGCGGTACGAGATCGTTTACGACTCCGAAGAAAACGGGATCACGGTGTTCAGAATAACAGGGGAAAAGGAATTAGGAATTAGGAATTGCGGTGTCGCCTGCGGCGACGCATACAAAAAAGCTCCTTCCCCCGCGGCGAAGCCGTGGGGAGGGGGAGCTGTCGCCGTAGGCGACTGAGGGGAGGGGCAGGCTCGCTTCGCTCGCAATGAAGACTTAAGAATGAATAACGAATAATGAATAATTTCGGTGTCGGCTTCGCCGACAATTATTTGAAAAAGTAAGGGCGGGAAAACGATATCAGGTGCGCAGAATGAACAAAACGCACCTTACTCCGTAGGGCGGGTTTTAACCCCGCCCTACGGTGTCGGGTGCGTCTTACGACGTTTCAGCACCGACCATTCTGGCGACTGGCGACTGTATATATCATACCGGGCGTTTGTGTTCGCGCGAGTCGATATACGCGTTTCGGGTCCGGCGACCCGCCGGTCCTCGCAATGACAGCGCTTTGGCGCGGGTCAGCCGTCTTTCTTTTCCGGCTTTGCAAATCCGTGGGAGAAGCCGTGCATA
>JAFSSR010000153.1 GCA_017450885.1 Clostridia bacterium
CTCGACCGCTCCGGCGCGGCGCCAGCCGTTCTGCCTCTTTGTCATATTCATGCAGGAATACATATGGGTGAGCAGATCGTATCCGCCTTCGTAATGGGCGTCGATTACCTGCTCCGCTATCGCGTCGGTGTGCCCTATCGAGCCGATGACGCCGTGCTCTTTCATGTATATCCCGAGCTCTGCCGCCCCCTTTAGCTCGGGGGCTATCGTCATACGGCGTATGTTCTTTGAGAGCCCGAAAAGCTCGGCGTATTCCTCTCTGTCCGGCTCGCGTATGTATTTGGGATCCATGGCGCCCGCCTGATAAGGCGAGATGTACGGACCCTCAAGATGTATACCGAGCAGGTTTGCTCCGTCGTTCTTTTTACGCGCCTCGTCGAAAGCGCGCAGGGTGGCGAGCAGCTCCTCCCGCGAAGCCGCGACCGTAGTCGGATAGAGCGACGACGCGCCGTATTTCGCGTGATTGCGGGCTATCTCGACGTACTCGTCGGGATCGGCGTCCATAAAGTCATAGCCCCCGCCGCCGTGGGTATGGATGTCGATAAAGCCGGCGGAAAGCCAGAACTCGCCCTTTCCGTCGATATACCTGTCGCCGGTAAGGTCGTGTCCGATGGCGATGATCCTCCCGTCCTCGACCGCGAGGTCGCTGAAATGGGAGATCTCCCCGTGGCGTATCAGTTTGAAATTCTTGAATACGGTGGTCATTCCGTTCTCTCCGAATAGCAATTATTTCTAATAAACATATTATATACTGAAGAAATTAATTTTTCAACCTTTTTTGTCCGATTTTGTGCGAATAGGGCGAATATATCATTTGAAAGGACCGTTTGCTTATGGAAAGATCCGTGCCCGCCGTGAGATACTTCGCGGCGGCAAATTCAGGCAGGGGCTTTGTCTCGTATTTTGAAGGCATATTCGAAAAGATCGACCGGCTGTACATCATCAAAGGCGGCTCCGGGACGGGCAAATCGCGCATGATGGCGGACGTCGCCGCGGCGGCGGAGGAACGCAGTTACCGGGTCGAGCGGTACTACTGCTCGGCGGACGCGTCGTCGCTCGACGGGGTGCTGATCCCCGAGCTTTCGGTCGGGGTGATCGACGGCACCGCGCCGCACACCCGCGACCCGCGTTATCCCGGCGCGGTCGACGAGATACTGAACGTAGGGCAGTTCTGGGACACCGATAAATTGAGGTCGAAGGCGGGCGAGATACGCCGGACGATCGACGCAAAGTCCGAAGCGTTCGGAAAGGCTTTTTCGGCTCTTTCGGCGGCTTACGAGACCGGGCGCCTTATAGACAGGATACGATCGGAAACGCTCCTTCGCGAGAAGCTCGAACGCGCCGCCGAGCGGATATCGCGCGGGTGGAGCAGAGGGGGCGGCGCTTCGGAGAGCGTCAGGATGCTCGACGCCCTGACCATGCGGGGTCCCGCCTCATTCAACACCTTCGCGGAGCAGGCGGACGTACTTTACCTCGTCGCCGGAAAGCGCGGAGCCGCCTCCGAATTCCTGCGCGCCGTCAGCCTCGCCGCGAAGGAAAAAGGCCACCCCGTCCTGCGCGCGCCCGATCTGCTCGACCCCTCGAAGACCGCCGAGCTGTTCCTGCCCGAGGAGCGCGCCGCCTTCGTGCGCGACTGCGGAGAGAGACTGCCCGACAGGGTCATAAACACCGACAGATTTATCGACCGCGGAGCCGCGGGCGAGCGCCGCAAAACGATCTCTTCTCTTACGCGGGAAAGGGACGCGCTGATAGATATCGCGTCCGGTTTTCTCGGCGAGGCGGCGAAGCTGCACTTCTCCCTTGAAGAAATATACTCCGGCGCCATGGACTTTTATGCAAAGGAACGCATGACTGCGGAGTTGATAAGAAAAATATTTTGAAAAAACGCCGAAAAAGCGGAGCGTCCGCCGTGTGTACCTTAAGACACACGGCGGACGCTTTGTATATTTCCGTTTCGTTTACGGACGGTTTCAGAAAATATCCTCTTCGACGATCTTTTGTATCCTTCCGCCCACTCCGCGGAGCTTGCCTACTATGTTGTCGTAGCCCCGCTCTATGTACCGGATATCCTCTATTTCCGTCTTTCCCTTTACCGCGAGGGCGGCGATAACCATGGCGGCTCCGGCGCGAAGATCGACCGCGCGCACCCTTGCGGGATGGAGCGGCTTTCCGCCGGTAACGGTGGCTATGCGGCCGTTGACCGTTATATCCGCGCCCATTCGTTTGAGCTCCTCGACATAGCGGTATCTGTTGTCCCAAACCCCCTCTACCAGCCTGCTCTCGCCCGAAGCGAGACACATCAGCACGCAGATCTGCGGCTGCATATCGGTGGGATAGCCGGGATACGGCAGGGTCTTCAGATTGATATTGTTCAGCCGTTCGCAAGCCGAGACGACGACCGCCTCGTCCTCCTCGGTAACGTCCACGCCCATCTCCTCCAGCTTTGCGGTTATGGACTCGAGGTGCTTGGGGATAACGTTGGTAATGCGGAGCTTTCCGCCTGTCGCCGCGGCGGCGATCATATAGGTCCCCGCCTCGATCATATCGGGGATTATGGCGTAGGAACAGCCGTGGAGCTTTGCGGCTCCCCTGATCTTTATCGTATCGGTACCCGCGCCGCGAATGTTGGCTCCGCAGGTGTTGAGGAAGTTGGCGAGGTCGACTATATGCGGCTCGCGCGCGGCGTTTTCTATAACGGTGTCGCCCGTCGCGCAGCAGGCGGCGATCATCGCGTTCATCGTGCCGCCGACGGTCACGACGTCGAAGAATATGCTCCCGCCCTTGAGTCCGCGCATGGCGGTGGCCTCCACCGTCGTATCGCTCTCGGTGACCGTGGCGCCAAGCGACTCGAAAGCCTTTATATGCTGATCTATCGGGCGCACGCCGAAATTGCATCCGCCCGGCATCCCCACTTTTGCGTGTCCGAAGCGTCCCAGCTCCGCGCCGAGAAGATAGTACGACGCGCGCATCTTGACGGTCAGCTCGTGGGGAGCCGCTCCGCCGCGAAGCCCCGCCGCGTCGATCTCGACGGTATGCGCCGCCGGACGCGAGACCTCGCATCCCATATGGCGGAGTATGTCGAGCGAAACGTCGACGTCTATTATATCGGGGACGTTGGTCAGCGTGACCTTCTCCTCCGTCAGCAGGCAGGCGAAGATCACGGCGACCGCGGAATTCTTCATCCCGCTGACCTCTATCTCGCCGTTGAGCGGCACGCCGCCGTTGATTATGATCTTTTCCATCAGGAATTAACCCTTCTTAATTTCGGTCTGTCCGTTTGATTGTCAACCGATTTATTATATCACATATTCCCGCATTATGCAAGATTTTGACAGCAAAAAGCAAAAGCGGGTCCCGATAATCAGTTTATTCCGCCCCGCGGTAATATGCCACAGCCAGATCTACGACCAGACCGTAGCTCTTCTCCCCCTCGCTTTCGCCGAGGACCTTAAGGTAGGTGTCGTTGACCGCGCTGCTGACGGCGGAAGCCGCGGAGCTCCTGTAAGGCTCGAAGAACGCGTTGTACGCCCTCATCTCCATCATGGAGTCGGGGTGGATCTCGGCGCAGAGCTTGGAGTACAGGTCCCTGTCAGCCGAGTAGAGCGCGTTCATCAGGTATTCGAGCATATTCTGATACCCGCAGTAGCGGATATACGGGTCGTCGCTCTCGACGCAGGCGAGAAAAGCGACGAAATTCGCCTCGTCCTCCGGCGCTATGCCGCGCTGATGCGCCATCTCGTGCGCCGCCGTGTACGGGATGGTGTAGTCCGGGAAATTGAGATTTATGTTCGCCTCCCCGGTGTAGTAGCAGAAAACGCCGGAGATGTGGGTATATGTCATCGGCCCGGAGAGGGCGATATATTTGAGACGCGAGCGAAGGCGCGGGACGATCCCGTATTTTTCGGCGACCGGAACGTAGGCGTCGTTCAGCTTGTCGTTCATCTCGCCGAGATCGTAGGGCATGATCGACGACCCGCCCTCCTTCGGGAAATCGACTTTGTCGATAAGCTCCGTGACTTCGTTTCCGACAATGATCGCCGTATCGTAAAGTTCCTGCGCCGAGACCGGCTTCCGTTCAAGTCCCAGCTTTTTGTCGAGCGAGGAATTCTGATACCCGACGCCGAAGGTTATGACAAAGACGGAATAGAGCATGGTCACCATCGACAGCATAACTATGACAAATCGCCCGGCGCGGTCCTTCTTCATCGCCACGGCGAAGAAGTAGATGAATATCACCACCAGCACGGCGGGCAGAGCGATGACCGCCGTCTCGGCGAGCGAGAAGGGCAGCCAGCCGGTCAGCTTGGAGAGCGCCATACGGAAAAAGGAGCTGACGTTCAAATTGAAGAAATCGGCAAATCCCTCGCTTGCAAACGAGACGAGATGTATCGCGAGCGCGGCGAAGAATATGCAGAAGAAGACCCGCGAAACGACCGGGATGCTTTTTATTCGATCCTTAATAGTACGTTTTTTCGGCGGCTCATCTTCCGCTTCCGGCTCCTCCGCCTCGTCACGGACGGTTTCCGGGCGAGCCGCGTCTATGCGTTCGGCGTCTGCGGCGGCGTTTTGTCCGGCGGGCTCCGCTTCAATATCCGCGGGTTCCGTTTCAACGTCCGCGGGCTCCGCTTCAACGCCCGCGGTCACCGCGGCATAAGCTTCCGGCATCTCTTCCGCCGGCTCCTGTCCTATGATCTTTTCATCCATTTCCGGTATTTCCTCCGATCTTCTCTATCGCCGCCTTCATCTCGGGCGGGAGCGGCGCCTCCGCCGTCACCATCTCCCCGTCCCTTGTCCGAAAGGAGAGCGTATGCGCGTGGAGGGCGAGCCGTCCGCAGAGCGAGAGGTCGCCGTCTCCGTACAGTCCGTCGCCGGCGACGGGCGCCCCGACGCTTGAAAAGTGGAGCCTGATCTGATGGGTGCGTCCGGTGACCGGCTCCGCTTCCGCCGCGGTGTATTCGCCGTCCGAGGCGAGCTTTTTCCAGCGGGTGAGAGACCATTCGCTCTCCCTGCCGTCTGCGTTGAGTATCCTCATTATTATGCTGTCGCCGCTCCTCGCTATATAGCCGGATATCTCCCCGCTGTCGCCGGGGAGAAGGCCGTGCAGGAGCGCGACGTACCGTTTTTGTATGCGTTTTTCGAGCATCTCCCTGCCGAGCCGCGCCGCGGAATGCTTGTTTTTCGCAATAAGCACCGCGCCGCTCGTCTCACGGTCGAGGCGGTTGACCGGGCGGAAGACGAAGGGCTCGCCCCGCCGCCGCATATACCCGACGCATACGTTGGCGAGCGTGTCGTCGAGATGCCCGTGGGTGGGATGGGTGGGCATACCGTTCGGCTTGTTGACCACCATACAGTCCCCGTCCTCGTACAGGATATCCGGGTCCGCGTCCGAGGGGACGACCTTTTCGTTCACGTCCTCTTCCCTGTCCTCGAGCGCGAGAGTCAGGACGTCGCCCGCGCGCACCTCCGCGCGGACCGTAACCCGTCTGCCGCCAAGCAGTATGCCGTCCGGCATATATTTTATTCGCATGACGCAGGCGCGGGAGAGACCGAGCACGGTGCGGAGGATATATTTCACGTTCTTGCCGTCGTATTCCGGCGTTATCCTGAATTCCATCTCACCGTCCGCCTTTCGGTCGTTAATGATATTATTTTACAACTTTTCCGCCCGCTATGCAACAGTTATTTTATTAATATTGCATTTTATGAAAAAAGATGGTATACTATTTCAGATAAAAGACGAGGTAAACGACATGGACAATATCACCGTTTCCGCGGTCAGACTTGACGAATACGATCCGCAAAAAGCGCGCGCCGCCCTCGAGGACGCAATCTCCGCCGTCGGCGGACTGGACTTTGTAAAGCCGGGGATGAGGATTGGAGTAAAGGTCAATCTTGTCAGCGCGATAAAGCCGTCCCACGCCGCGACCACCCACCCGGTGCTTGTCCGCGCCCTGTGCGAGATGATAACCGAGCGCGGAGCGGAGGCGGTCATAGGCGACTCTCCGGGCGGACCGTTCGCCGGCTTCTATATCAACCGCGTCTACTCGGTCTGCGGCATGACCGACGCCGTGACCGACGGAGTATCGCTCAACGACGATTTCGGGACCTCGGTCTGCGAAAATAACACGGAGGCGGCGGTCCTGCGCAAATTCGAATACGCCTCGTGGATACGCAAGGTCGACGCGGTCATAGATTTTGCCAAGCTGAAGACCCACGGCATGATGACGCTTTCCGCCGCGGTCAAGAACCTGTTCGGCTGCATTCCCGGAACGGTCAAGCCGGAATACCACTACCGCTTCCCGAATTCGCGGGACTTTGCCAATATGCTCATCGACATCGACGAGTTCGTCAAGCCCGCGCTTTCCATAGTCGACGGAGTGGTCGGCATGGAGGGCAACGGTCCCACCATGGGCAAGCCGCGCGAGATAGGAGTGCTGGTAGCATCGCGCTCTCCGTACGCCTGCGACCGCATCTGCGCCGAGATCATCGGACTCGAGGAGGAAAACGTGCCGACCCTCGCCCTCGCCCGCGAAAGGGGGCTCTGCCCTCCGCGCGAGCTTATCGAGGTCAAAGGGAACGGCGCGGACGTGAGGATAGCCGATTTCGAGAACATCGAGAGACCGAACAGCATAGAGTTCATGAACGAGCTGCCCGGGATATTGGGCAAGGCGTTCGGCAGCTTTCTCAGAAAAGTTCTTTGTTCCCGTCCCCGTCTCGTCCCGAAAAAGTGCGTCGGCTGTAAAAAATGCTTCGAGATCTGCCCCGCGAAGGCGATAACCATGAAGAAG
>JAFSSR010000154.1 GCA_017450885.1 Clostridia bacterium
AAATATGCTCGGACGAGCTCGGGCTCCCGGTCACCGGATCGGGAATATCCATCCCCTGCGGAGCCGCGTCGCGCTGGACGGCGAAGTAAACGGCGGGATTTTTAAGGCGTCCCGGGCGGGATCTTTCCGGAACGTCCGGCCAGAAATTAAAAAGGAAAGAATTATGGCAGAAACATTCATCAGAACGGAAGGGCTCTGCTTCTCGTACAAGGACGACGAGGGGAGACCGATACTGCACAACATAAATATAGATATAAAACGGGGGGAATTCCTCTGCATACTGGGCCGCAACGGGTCTGGCAAATCGACCTTTGCGAAGCTGCTGAACATGATACTTACGCCCGACGCGGGAAAGATATACGTAGACGGCGTTGACATAACCGATCCGGGGCTTACGGAGGAACAGATCATGGAGGTCCGCCGCAAGGTCGGCATGGTGTTCCAAAACCCCGACAATCAGCTTGTAGCCACCATCGTCGAAGAGGACGTCGCCTTCGGCCCGGAAAATATGGGCGTCCCGTCGGATGAGATTCGCGAGAGAGTGGACCGCGCGCTTGAAACGGTGGGGATGACCGAATACGCGCGCCACTCGCCGTCGAGATTATCGGGCGGGCAGAAGCAGCGCATAGCGATAGCGGGCATACTTGCGATGATGCCGGAATGTATAATATTCGACGAATCGACGGCGATGCTCGATCCGCACGGCCGCCACGAGGTGATGGAGACCATCGACAGGCTGAACGAGATGCGAAGCCTGACCGTCATAGCCATAACGCACAACATGGACGAGGCGATCCTCGCCGACAGGATAGCGGTAATGGACGGCGGCAGGATAGTGATGGACGGCTCACCCGCGGAGATATTCTCCCGCGAGGAGGAGCTGACCGCGATGGGTCTGGGCGTCCCGCAGGCGGCCATGCTTGCGAACAGACTGCGCCGGGCGGGCATGGACCTGCCGGAAGGACTGCTGGACGAAAGGTCGGCGGCGGACGCCATAGCGTCCGCGATAAACGCGCGCAAACGTCAAGGAACGTAAACAGATGTCAAAATTAGAGTTGGAAAACGTCTCTTTCGTATACGGAAAGGGGACGCCGTTTGAGAAGGCGGCTGTAAAAAACGTCAGCGTCAGCTTTGACGAGCAGGCGACGATCGGAGTGATCGGTCACACCGGATCGGGCAAATCGACGCTGGTGCAGATGCTGAACGGGCTGTACAAGCCCACGTCCGGCCGCGTCCTTTTCAACGGAAAGGATATAAACGAAAATAAAAAAGATCTCCGCTCCCTCCGCTTCAAGGTCGGGCTGGTCTTCCAGTACCCGGAGTATCAGCTTTTTGAAGAGACCGTCGAAAAGGACGTCGGATACGGTCCCAAAAACATGGGGCTGCCCGCGGAGGAGATCGCCGCTAGGGTGCGCCGCGCCGTCGAGTTCACCGGGCTCGATCTCTCGGTCCTGCAAAAGTCCCCCTTCGAGCTTTCGGGCGGGCAGAAGCGCCGCGTCGCCATCGCGGGAGTGCTCGCAATGGAGCCGGAGGTGCTCATACTCGACGAGCCCGCCGCGGGACTCGACCCGGCGGGGCGCGAGACCATCCTCGGCGAGATAGAGAACTGGCGGCGGGCGAACGGAGCGACGGTCATCGTCGTCAGCCACAGTATGGAGGAGATAGCCAACCACTGCGACAGGATACTGGTCCTCAACAAAGGCGAGCTGTATAAATACGGCACGCCGAAGGAGATATTCGGAGAGTCGGAGCGGCTCTCGGAATTCGGGCTCGAGGCTCCGCAGGTCACGCGGCTCTGCAATCTGCTCCGCGAAAAGGGGATCGCCCTTCCGCGGGATATATACACCGTCGACGACGCCTTCGGCGCGATCGAGGCGGCTTTCAAGGGGGTGGGCGCCGATGCTTAAGGACATCACCCTCGGTCAGTACTTCCCCGGAGACTCGGTCTTCCACCGGGCGGATCCGCGGGCGAAGATCATCCTCGGGATAGTCTTCATCGTCGCCGTCTTTCTCGCCGACTCGCCGCTCTCGTACGCCTTTCTCCTGCTTTCGACCGTCCTTATGATCGCGGTCAGCCGCATACCATTTAAAACGGTGCTCCGCAGTATGCGCGCGCTGATATTCATCATCATTTTCACATCGGTCATCAACATATTCTGGACGCGCGGCGAGCATCTTATTTTCGAGTGGAAGTTCATCCACATCTACCGCGAAGGTCTCACCTTCGCCGCCTATATGGTGATACGCATTACCTGCCTGCTCTGCGGGACGGGGGTCATGCTCTCCTACACCACCTCCCCCATCGCGCTGACCGACGGGCTGGAACAGCTCCTCTCTCCGCTTAAAAAGATCAAACTCCCGGTGCACGAGTTCTCGATGATGATGACCATCGCCCTGCGCTTTATCCCCACGCTTATCGAGGAGACCGACAAGATAATGAGCGCGCAGAGATCGAGGGGCGCCGACCTATCGAGCGGCGGGCTGATCCGCCGCGCAAAGGCGCTGATCCCGGTGCTGATACCGCTCTTTGTCTCCGCCTTCCGCCGCGCCGACGATCTCGCCGTGGCGATGGAATGCCGCTGCTATCACGGCGGCGAGGGGCGCACCCGTATGAACAAGCTGCATTTCGGGCTTGCCGACCTTGCGCTGACGCTGGCTTTCGCCGCGTTCACCGCGGGGATAGTCCTTTTGAACAAAGTACCGCTGAACGTCTTCAACTGAACGGCATCCTTCCCTTTCCGGGAAAGGAGACGCATTTTTCTGTCATATGTCTAAACTGCTTCTGACAATCTCATATCTCGGGACAAGGTACGCCGGATGGCAGGTCCAGCCCAACGCCGACACCGTTCAGGCGGAGCTCTGCCGCGCCGCCGACTCGGTCTTCGGGTGCAGATGCCTCGTCACCGGGTGCAGCCGCACCGACGCCGGCGTGCACGCGAGGGAGTTCCTGTGCACCGTCGGCTTCGACGGAACGCCCAACGCCGTTCCCCGCGACCGCGTTCCCGCCGCGCTGAACACCGTCCTGCCGGACGACATCTCGGTCCTGACCTGCGGCGAGTGCGAAGACGGCTTCCACCCGAGGTACGGCATACGCGGGAAAGAGTACGTTTACCTCCTGCACAATTCGCATATACGCGACCCCTTCCTCGAGGGGCGCGCCTACCGCTTCCCCTCCCCGCTCGACGCCGACGCGATGGCGGAATGCGCGAGGGAGCTTATCGGATATCACGATTTCGCCGCTTTTATGGCGGCGGGTTCGAAGATAGAGGACACGCGGCGGACGGTGTTCGATTTTACCGTTACGCGGGAGGGCGACCTTGTCTCCTTCACCGTTTCCGCCGACGGATTTCTTTACAATATGGTCCGCATCATGGTCGGCACGCTTATCGACGCGGGGCTCGGCAAAAAGAACGCCGGCGACCTTCGCCGCATACTGGAAGAGGGCGACCGGGCAAACGCCGGTCCGACCGTCCCCGCCTGCGGGCTCTACCTGAACAGGATTTTGAAAGGAGATGATACGCCGTGAGAAAGAAAGACAAGCGGGCGCTTCCTGCCGCCGCCTCCGCGCCGGAGCTGACGGTGCAGGCGCCGCACCCCGAGCCGACGCAATACTTTATTGATCTTTCCCGCAATTTCAAGATCGCCAAGCTGATACTCATCCTGGTGCTGGTCGTATTCCTCCTTTCGATGATAATGATCTTCCGCAAGGACATCACGCTTGAAAACTACCAGTATCTCATCAGGCTGTACACCTCGTCGGAGGTCTCGTACAACGGCAACTATCAGGCGATCTACTACAATTCGAGCGGCACGACGAAGCTGGGTATGTTCCACGGCGACCTCGCGGTGTTGAAGAAGGACAACGTCACCCTGTACAATATGCGGGGCGACTCGACGATGGACCAGTCCGTCTCATACGCCGACCCCGCCCTGATAACCGGCGGAAAATATATGCTGACCTACGATATCGGCGGCAACAGCTTCGACCTGTTCAACAACTTCTCCCGCCTTGCAGGAGAGACCTACGACTACCCCATCTCGACCGCAGCGATCAGCCCGGAGGGAATGTACGCGGTGGTCGCAAAGTCGCTCGAATACCAGTCGGTCGTCCATCTGTACGACCACAACTTCAAACTGCTGACCAGGATAAGCAAGGACAAGTACGTCATGGACGTAGCCATTACCGACGACGCGTCCGAGCTGCTGATCCTCTCCTCCTACGCAAAGGACGGTATGTTCAATACCGAGATAATGACCTACGAGCCGTATACCGAGACGGCAAAATCCACCGACGTCCGGGTCGGCGCGATGGGAGTTATGGCGAAGTATCACGCGGACGGGAGCTACACCGTGCTATGCACCGACGCCCTGCTCTTCTACGACGCGGATGACAATCTGGTCTCCACCTACCGTCTTGCGGGCATCACCCCGTCGGGCTGCGTCATATCCTCCGACTGCACCGTTCTCACCTACACCCGCAACGCCGTCGGCTCCGCCACCGCCGTCCTCGTTTTTGCAAACGACGGCGCGGAGATCATAAACACCGGAACGGACGAGAAGGTCATCCAGGCGGTCTGCGGGACAGAGAAAATCTACCTCTTGTGCACCGGGAAGCTCGCCGAGCTCGACCGTCAAACGGGCGAGGTGCGCACGACCGCCCTCGAAAGCGGAGCGGGTTCCCTCTTCCTCGCGGATGAAAACAACATAATCGTCGGATACTCTAATATGGTCAAAGCCTATCCGATATCCTCGCTGTTTGAAGAAAAGCAGTCCGTTCCCGACGACACCTCCGCCGTCACGGCAGACGCCGGGTCGCCGCCGGATACCTCCGGGACGTCTGCCGCGGCGGACTCCGTCGCGGAGGACTCCGTCACGACGGACGCCGCCGTCCCGCCCGACTCCGTACCGGAGCCCGCGCCGGGATCCGATCCCGAGCCCTGAAAGAAAGGAAACTGAAAAATGAGTATCGTACTTGATCTGATAGTAGTCGCGGTGTTCGTGTTCGCCGTGATCTCCTGCTGGCGGCGCGGATTTGTCCGCTCCTTTATGCGCGTCGTATCGCTTATCGGCGCGATAATCGTCACCAAGCTCCTTTACGCCCCCGTTTCGGATATACTTTACGAAAAGTTCTTTTTCGGCAGAGTGTCGGACTATATCCGCTCGATTTTCGAGAAGGACGTCGGCTCCACCGGAAAATCGGTCTCCGATCTTTTCCGCGAGCTGCCCGAGTTTTTCACCAACTTCCTGAACCGCTTCTCCACGCAGGAGGAGACGGAGCGGTTCTTTGAGAACAATCCGGGATCTACCGCCGCCGACCTGAGCGACCACATGGCGGAGCCGATCGCGCGCACCGTCTCGAACGTGGCGGCGATCGTCCTGGTGTTCATACTTTCATATATCGCTTTCAAGCTGGTCACCCTGCTCATCGACCGGGTCGTCCGCCTGCCGCTTCTCAACGGTCTCAATCACGGACTGGGCATCGCCCTCGGCGTTATACTGGGTCTGGCCTTCGCGTGGGTCATCTCGATCGTGCTGCACGCTCTGGTCCCCATGCTGGCGTCGCTCTATCCCAAGGCGTTCAACGAAAATACGTTTGATAATACGCTTATTGTCAAAAAACTATACGATTTCAACCTTTTCAAAGTTTTGGATCTCTTCAAATTCTGATACCGAGAGGAAAAAACAATGCAGTTATGTTCAAGATGTCATAAACGGATGGCGGTGGTTTTCATCACCCGCATGGACGGCGACAACAAGCCGGTAAACGAGGGCATTTGCATAAAATGCGCCCGCGAGCTGGGCATCAAGCCGGTCAACGATATAATAGAAAAAATGGGGCTCAGCGAGAACGACATAGACAATATGGAGGACGAGATGGAGGCCCTTATCGAGAGCAGTCAGGCCGATTCGGGCGACGACACCGACTCCGATCCCGGCCGCGCTCCTTCTATCGACTTCCGCAAGATCTTCGGTCAGGGCATGATGCCCCCCTTCCCTCACGACGGAGGCGAGCCGGAGAATATGGGCAAAAAGCGCACCCGCAAGGACAAGGACGCAAAGCAGCAGGCCCCGGAACGCAAATTCATCAATATGTACTGCATGGATCTGACCGGACGCGCGCGCGAAGGAAAGCTCGACCGCATAGTCGGGCGCGAAAAGGAGCTCGCCCGCATGACGCAGATCCTCTGCCGCAGGCAGAAGAACAATCCCTGCCTTATCGGCGAGCCCGGCGTCGGCAAGACTGCGATAGCCGAGGCGCTGGCGCAGAACATAGTCGACGGCAGCGTTCCGTATAAGCTCCGCGACAAGGAGGTAATGCTTGTCGACCTCACCGCGCTGGTCGCCGGGACGCAGTTCCGCGGTCAGTTCGAGAGCCGCATGAAGGGGCTTATCAACGAGGTAAAGGCGCTGGGCAATATCATCCTCGTCATCGACGAGGTGCACAGCATCGTCGGGGCCGGCGACGCCGAGGGCTCGATGAACGCCGCCAACATCCTCAAGCCCGCCCTCTCCCGCGGCGACGTTCAGATAATCGGCGCCACCACCCTCGCCGAATACCGCAAATACATCGAGAAGGATTCGGCGCTCGAACGCAGGTTCCAGCCGATAATCGTCGAGGAGTCCTCCGTCGAGGACACCGTGAAGATCATCGACGGCATAAAGAATTATTACGAGAGCTTCCACGGGGTCCGCATCCCGGAGGAGACCGCGCGCCGCGCGGTGTATCTCTCCGAGAGATACATCACCGAAAGATATCTCCCCGACAAGGCGATAGATCTCATCGACGAGGCGGCGGCGTACACCGAGCTGAAAAACCCGGTGATCGGAGAATGCGCCGAGCTCGAAAGGACCTACAGGGAGTCAAAGGCAAAGCGCGAGGAGCTCGAGGCTCTGCCCGAGGAGACCGATCCGAAAAAGAGCGAGGAACGCTACAAGGCTATAGCCGATCTGCGCGTTGCCGAGCTTTCCAGCGAGCAGAGACTGAAGGAGCTCGCCCCGCAGCGCGACTCGATCTACGTTTCCACCGACGACCTCGCGCACGTTATAGAGATCTGGACCGGCATCCCGGCGAGCAGCATAACCGAGCACGAGTTCGGCAGACTCGAACATTTGGGCGACCGTCTGCGCGCGCGCATAGTCGGGCAGGACGAAGCGGTAGACGCGGTGGTGCGCGCCATCAAGCGCTCCCGCGCCGGCATAGCCTACAAGCGCAAGCCGGTATCCTTTATCTTTGCCGGTCCTACCGGCGTCGGCAAGACCGAGCTCGTAAAGACCCTCTCCGCCGACCTCTTCGACACCCCCGAGGCGATGATACGCCTCGATATGTCGGAGTATATGGAAAAATTCAGCGTCTCGCGGATGATCGGGTCCCCTCCCGGCTACGTCGGCTACGACGACGCCGGTCAGCTCACCGAAAAGATACGCCGCAAGCCCTACTCGGTCGTCCTTTTCGACGAGATCGTAAAGGCGCATCCGGACGTATTGAACATCCTGCTGCAGATACTGGACGACGGGCGCATAACCGACGCGCAGGGCCGCATAGTCAGCTTCGAAAACGCGGTGATAGTCATGACCACCAACGCCGGCTCGACAAATTCGTCGGGAGTGCTCGGCTTCGGAACAGATCAGAAAAAGCAGGACGACGACCGCACGCAGAAGGCGCTCTCCGAGTTCCTGCGCCCCGAGTTCATCAACCGCGTCGACGAGATAGTGACCTTCCGCGCGCTTGACGAGGAGGACTTCACCGCCATAGCGCACATCATGCTCAACGACCTCAAGGGCGTTCTTTCGGAGCGCGGAGTCAAACTGGGATTTACGGACGCCGCCGCAAAATACGTCGCGGAGCAGTCCTTCTCGCGCAAGTTCGGCGCCCGCAATATGAGAAGGTACATCTCGCGCAACATCGAGGACGTTATCGCCGAAAAGATGATCTCGGCATACGAAAGCGGGGTCTCGATAATAAGCGTGGACGCCGGCGAAAACGGACTTGAGATAACGGTCAAATAAAATGGCTGAAAAATGGTACAACATCCCGCCCGCAGAGTGCGCCGAAAAGCTGGGCGCCGACCTCGAAAACGGTCTCGACGAAAAGACCGCGCGGGCGAGGCTGAATAAATACGGCAAGAACAACGTCTTTATAACTCCCGGGGCGTCCTTCGCCTCCTGCGCCAAGGCGGTGGGGAGCGATATCAGCTTCTACCTCCTCGCGGCGCTCGCCGTTCTTGCGAAGATATACAACGAGAGCGTCAGCGCGATGGTGATATTATCGCTGATAATCATCAACCTCCTGCTCACCCTCTTCGCCTATACCAAAACTCAAAAAATACTGCGAAATATGTCGTCTTACGCCGCGCCAATGTCGCGTGTGCTTCGCGGCGGGAAGCAGATAGTCATCCGGCAGAGCTCCGTGGTCGTCGGAGATATCGTGCTCGTCCGCGCGGGAGACATCGTCCCCGCCGACTGCCGCGTCGCCGCCTCCAACGGGCTCAAAGTGCTCGACAACGTCTCCTCGGACGACAATAAATCGCGTTCAAAGAACGCGAAAACGGTGTACGGAGCCAACGTGCCTCCGGCGGAACGCGAGAATATGGTCTTCGCCGCCTCGATGGTGACCGCCGGAGCCGCAAAGCTGATCGTCGTCGCCTGCGGCGACGACACCCTCGCCGCCATCACCGGCAAACGCCGGGAGATCGTCCCGCACGACGACCTCAAGGTGCTGAAGACCCTCCGCAAGACAAGCCTCATCTGGGGCCTCGCCATGATGGCGCTGATACTCGTCATCTCGACGGTCGATATCATCATGGGGCTGGAGTCCCGCGGGCTCTATAACATTTTCACCACCGGCGCCGCCATAGCCTGCGCCGCGATGACCGAATTCTACGTCATCTTCGCCTATTTCATCATAGGCGTGGGTCTGTTCGGCACGATGAAGAAGAACGGTCCGGTCAACACCGGCGCGGTCATAAAGAACATCACCACGCTGGAGGAGATCCGCGATATCGACACGCTGATTGTCCCGAAGATGGGCGGCTTTTACACCGACCGCTCGACCGTGCAGTACATATACGCGACAGACACTCTCCGCAAGGCGAACGAAAAGAACCTCTACGAGAGCTGCAGCAGAACGCTTAAATTCGGACTTCTGTCGTCCGGCTACGCCGCCGATCCCTCCGTCTTCAAGGACACGTCGAGCGAGCCGTCGGCGATCGTCGCCTGCGCCGAGCGCATCGGCATAGACAGGATGGTCCTGAAAGCGGATTATCCCCTTCTCTGTTCAGCCGACTCGTTTTACGGAGTCAAAGCCGACTGCGCCATAGTCGCCGACGATGACGGCTATCTCGCCGCAGCGAGAGGCGAGGCGGTCCCTCTGCTCGAACGCTGCGCTTACTATATGGACGGAGATATGCGCACCTCTATAGACGAGCGTGAGCGCAAGCACATCAATTACGCCCTGCGCACGATAGACGAGGACAACTGCCGCGCGGTCGCCGTCATCTCAAAGCGCACCGACGAGACCGACATAGAAAAGGTCGGATCGGGCGGCTGGACGCTCGAGGGGCTTATCGGTATACGCGAGCCCGCGCTTGCCGGAGCGGAGCAGAACGTCCGCGCCTGCCTCGACGCCGGGATACAGATCATCGTGCTGACGGACGGCGAGCAGGACCCCTCGCGGGTCTATTTCAAACGCCTCGGACTGATTGAGGACGACAGCGAGATAATCACAGCCGGCGAGATCGACGGCATGGACACCGAGGAAATCAAGAAGAACCTGGGCAAATACAAAATGTACGAGGGTCTGACCTCCCGGCAGAAGCGCGCGCTCATCAAGCTGCTTCAGGAAGGCGGACGGGTGGTCGGAGTGCTTGGCAGAAAGCTGAACGACGTGCTGCTGCTCTCCGACGCGGACGTCGGCTTTGCCACCGGCGTCACGCTGACCGAAAGAACAAGATCGCTCGAAGTCGACGCCCGCGCGACCCGCGGAGAGCTCGCCGACATAGGCGGCAGCGAGACCCTGAAATACACCTGCGACGTGCTGGTCTCGCCGCCGGAAAACGACCGCGGCGGCTTCAACGCGATGGTCAAATCCCTCTGCGCCGCAAAGCTGATCTACCAGAACATAATGAGGATGGTCAAATACCTCTTCGTCTCGCAGATCGCGCGGCTGGTGGTGGTCATCTACTCGGTCGTAGTGCATAACGTATGGCCGGTATTCGAGGGGACGGAGTTCCTCACCCCGGTGCAGATAGTCTTCCTCGGACTTATAGTAGACTTGGGCGTCGTCGCGGCGATAGCCTTCCAGCGCGCCCCCGACGACATCCTGACACAGCGCGAGAACACGGAGGAACGGCTCTCAAAGCCGTTTATGCTCAACTTCTTCAGGACCTTCGCTTACGGGCTGATCTGGGGACTCGCCGCAATAGCCGCACCGCTCGCCCTCTCGCTTTCGGGAGTCGAGCATTCCGGAGCGCAGCTCACCTCGCTCATATTCATCTCGTTCATCATCACCGAGCTGCTCGTCGCCTGCGAGATACTTAAAGAACGCCCGCTCTTCGTCTTCCGCGGACGCCGCATCAACCGTCCCATCGCGCTTATGTGGGCGGCGGCGGTAATATTCATAGCGCTCGGAGTGTTCATCAAACCGATCGGTTCCCGCTTCGGGCTCTCCATGCTCACTCCGCTCGAATGGCTCTGCGCTTTGAGCGTCCCCGCCCTCATGATGGCGCTGTACGAAATATATAAAGCGATAAAAAAGTGACCCGCCGTTGACAAACGGCGAAGGTCGTATTATAATTTCATTTAGTTAAATCTATTTTGAGGAAAAAACTATGGCTAACGACAAAAAAATGGTAGAAGACATCACGTCCATGGACGTGGACTTCGCGCAATGGTACACCGATATCGTAAAGAAAGCCGATCTTATCGACTATTCCTCCGTCAAGGGCTGTATGATAATCCGCCCCTACGGATACGCCATCTGGGAGAACATACAGAAGATCCTCGACGCGCGCTTTAAGGAAACGGGGCACGAGAACGTATATATGCCCCTCTTTATCCCTGAGTCGCTTCTCAATCGCGAAAAGGATCACGTCGAGGGCTTTGCCCCCGAGGTCGCCTGGGTCACCCACGGCGGAAGCGAGCCTCTTACCGAACGTATGTGCGTCCGTCCGACCTCCGAGACCCTCTTCTGCGAGCATTATGCGAATATAATCAAATCCTACCGCGACCTGCCCAAGCTGTATAACCAGTGGTGCAACGTCGTCCGCTGGGAAAAGACCACGCGTCCCTTCCTGCGTTCGCGCGAGTTCCTCTGGCAGGAGGGTCACACCATGCACGCCACCGCCGAGGAAGCCGAGGAGGAGACCCTGCGGATGCTTGGCGTATACGCCGATTTCTATGAGCACGAGCTCTGCATCCCGGTGGTCAAGGGCAGAAAGACCGATAAAGAAAAGTTCGCCGGCGCCATCGCCACCTACACGGTAGAGGCGCTGATGCACGACGGCAAGGCTCTCCAGGGCGGTACCTCCCACAACTTCGGCGACGGCTTCGCCCGCGCCTTCGATATCAAGTTCCTCGACCGCGACAACACCCTCAAGAACCCCTTCCAGACTTCGTGGGGCGTCACCACCCGTATGATCGGAGCCATCATTATGGCTCACGGCGACGACAACGGACTGGTACTGCCTCCCGCCGTCGCTCCGATACAGGTGATGATCGTCCCCGTGCAGATGCACAAGGAGGGCGTCCTCGACGCCGCGAGATCTGTACGCGACAAGCTGAAGGACAAGTTCCGCGTCAGGATAGACGAGAGCGACCGCAGCCCCGGATGGAAGTTCGCCGAGTACGAGATGAAGGGCGTTCCGCTCCGTCTCGAGATGGGTCCCCGCGATATCGAACAGGGCCAGTGCGTCATAGTCCGCCGCGACAACAGAGAAAAGTATTTCGTTCCGCTCGACGAGCTGGAGGCAAAGATCCCCGAGATACTCGCCGAGTATTCCGCCGCGCTCTACAAGGACGCCTTCGAGCGCCGCGCTAATATGACCTATACATGCACCGAGCTCGACGACTTTATCGAAACGGCAAAGAACAAGCCCGGATTTATCCGCGCCATGTGGTGCGGCGACGAGGCATGCGAGATCAAGATGAAAGAGCTCGCCGACGTCACCTCCCGCTGTATGCCCTTCGGCGAGGAGCCCTGCGGCGACCGCTGCATATGCTGCGGCAAGCCCGCGACCAAGCTGGTATACTGGGGCAAGGCGTATTGAGTTTATCACGGTCCTTCGCGTCACGGCGCGAAGGACCGGTTTTGAAATGACCTGAAAATCGTGAGGTGTTTATGGAGATCGCGCTCGTAATAATGATAGTCTCTGTCGTTGTGTTTCTTTCCGCGCTTGCATACTCTACGGCGAAGCTCGTGCAGTTCGGCTGTGTTTCGCCCGAAAAGAAGCATCTGACCGAGGAAAAGATGCTGGAGGTGCGCAAAAAGCAGATGCCCGACTATGCCGGAGTGTTTGAAAAGGGGTACGAGTATCTCGCGTCGCTGCCGGTCGAAAACGTCGAGATCAGATCGCGCGACGGGCTGATGCTCCGCGGCGAGCTTTTTGCAAATCCGGCGGGCCGCGGAACGGTGATAATGTTCCACGGCTTCCGCTCGTCCCCGCACGCCGATATGTCTCCGGTCTGCGAGTTTTACTACTCGCTCGGCTTTTCCCTGCTCCTCCCCGCGCAGCGCGCCCACTGCGCAAGCGAGGGCAAGTACCTCACCTACGGCGCAAAGGAGCGTTACGACTGCGCCGACTGGGCTGACTTCATCTCGGAAAAGTCCGGCAAAGACAGCCCGATAGTGCTCGACGGGATCTCGATGGGCGCGGCGACCGTGCTCGCTTCCGTTTCCGCCGGTCTTCCGGAGAACGTGAAGTGCATAATAGCCGACTGCGGCTTCACCTCTCCCAAGGACGTGTTCCGCCACGTCATGAAAACCATGATGCACCTGCCCAAGTTCCCTCTGTACTACCTTTTCGCCATGGGATGCAGACTGTTTTGCGGCTTCTCCGTCAAAGAGCCGGACGTGACGGAGATCATGAAAAGCTGCTCCGTCCCGGTGCTTTTTGTCCACGGCGAAGCCGACACCCTCGTCCCCTGCGATATGTCGCGCCGCAACTACGATGCGTGCGCCGCGGAAAAGCGGATCGTCACGGTCCCCGGCGCCAATCACGGCGAGTCTTATCTGAAAGACAGGGCGGGCTGTGAAAAGGCTCTGCGCGAATTTATAGACAGTTACGTTTGAGGTCAAGCGCAGGATGAACGGCAAGGAAGAGGTCAGAAATAAAATAGCGAGAACGATATTGAAATACAAGCTCCTGTCCGTGCTGATGATCGTCTCGTTCGTTATGATCACTATTGACGTCGGAATAGTGTTGGGCTGTATCTTTGAAGTTAAAAGCTCCGTCGCCGCCTCCGTGTGGATCGTTCTCGCTCTGTCGGCTCTGTTCTTTATTCTTCAATTCGTATTGCCGTACGTTTATTTCAGAAAGATCGGATCGAGGCGCACGGAGGGATTTACTCCGTACGTTTACGATTATGCGTCCGACGGGGTCACGCTGAACTCAGCGGAAGACATAGACGCGCTCAAGCACCTTGACAAGTATGATTTCGGCTATTACGGCAGGTGTAAAAGCGATCGGGATTACAGACTTTGCGTGTTTATGCTCCCGGAATACGGCTCCGACGCCGCCGACGCCCTGGAAAAGGAAGCGGAAAAGGTCATTCGCAAAGACGGTAATTCATCGAGATACGCGGCGGCAAGGATCAACTTTTTCGTGATCGGGAACTGGTCCGACGAGGCGGAAAAGGAAGCGCGGGTCAACGCTTCAAAGTATATGTCCCCGTCCGGCCTCGTGATACTGAACGTATTTATCGACCTGCGGGGCGGCAGGATCCTGATCCCGGAGTGCGTCTTCGATATGTACGGGGCGCTGGAAAAATACCTCTGCTGCGTCGACACGGCGTTCAATTTCCTGTTCGCGGACGGGCGGCGCTAATCGATCCTTTTATTTTAAAATACTTCAATTCTTTTTTTACAAAAAATATTGACAAACCGCCTTTTTAATGATATACTGTTTAAGCGCGCAAAAAGCGCGGCGTAACGCGGGAGTGGCGGAACAGGCAGACGCGCACGTTTGAGGGGCGTGTGGTTAACACCGTACGGGTTCAAGTCCCGTTTCCCGCACCAAGTCTTAATAGCTTGAACCTTTTTACCGTCGGTAAGAAGTTCGGGCTATTTTGCTTTATCGAGGAGTTTAAAAACTTCCAAAGTGAAATCCTTGGATGATCTTTATCCAAGGATTTTCTCTTGGATGCATTGAAAAATGTGAAGCAATGTGTTAAAATGATTTAGATTCCGAATTAATGCAAGCCAATTTGTTTGAAATTCTTATTCCTTATTTGTGATTTGTGGCGGTGAGTTATATGAGTAATGATACTATTTTCTTTGAGGAAAACTACATCTTCAGAAATAATAAATCTATAACGTCAAACAATGATGTTGCGCTTACGGAATTTGTTGCAAATGCGTGGGATGCAGGTGCACGTAATGTTAACATTACGATTCCCTATGAAGAACATGAAGAAATCATTGTTGAAGATGATGGAACCGGTATGTCTGATGAGGAGTTTTCAAGTCGATGGATGACACTGAATTATGATAGGCAAAAACGTCAAGGAAAAGATGTCGTTTTCCCGCCGGAGATTAGTAACACAAAACGAATTGCATATGGACGGAACGGCATAGGTCGTCATGGCATGTTATGTTTCTCCAATAGCTACAAAGTTGAAACATGGAAGAATGGACAATGTAATATTTACGACATTGCGGTGGCATCTGGAGAGGTTCCTTTTAAAGTTGTTAAACATTCAACAATTGCTAAGCAAGGACATGGTACAAGAATTAGCGCATTTGTTGAACGCCGCCTGCCAGATGCAGAGTCTATGACAGACATTCTTTCGGCTCGCTTTATGTATGACCCGGATTTTACTGTAAAGATTAATGGAAAATGCATCGATCTTTCTCAGCACAAGGGCGTTGTATATAATCATGAATTCACCACTTTAGCAAATATAAAAATGGTCATGATTGTTATTGATTCTGAAAAGACAGCCGCCAAGTCTCAACAACATGGAATAGCATTTTGGGTTTGTGGAAGATTGGTCGGTCAGCCATCATGGTCGTATGGGAATATCACCTTTTTGGATGGGCGTTTGAAGGCAGCAAAGCGTTATACGATCATAATAAAAGCTGATGATCTTATAGATGAAATTCTTCCTGATTGGACTGGTTTCATTGATTCTGCTAATATGAGTAACAACTTCAAAAGTGTTAAGATTGAAGTTGATAAATTTATAAAATCAATAATGAGAGAACATATTAGCGAAGTTAGATTGGATGTCATTAGAGAAACGCGCGAGGATTTGGAAACATTAAATATAGCTGGTCAAAGGAATATTTCTGCTTTCTTGGAAAGGATAACTGAAGACAATCCTATTATTACCCCAGAATACCTTAATAGCGCTGTTGAAGCGATGATTTCGATTGAAAAAGCCAAAAAAGGTGAGTTGCTTCTTAGCCAATTAAGCCAAATGTCTCCAGACCAAATAGATAAATTAGCTGACATTCTTAACAACTGGAATGTTGATGATATTGCTGCGGTTATTGGTGAGATAGATAAACGCATTGTGGTAATCGAAGCAATTGATAGAATCTACAACGAAAAAGATACTGAGGAATTACATACACTTCACCCTCTTGTTCTAAATTCCAGATGGCTGTTTGGTGCACAATTTGATTCACCAATGTTTGTATCAAACTCAGCATTAACAACAGTCGTAAAAACATTGTTTAAAGACGAAGATTATGATCTTAATGAAATAAGCAACCCAAGGCGTAGACCAGATATAATTTGTCTCAAAAAGTTTTCTTTCAAAGCAGTTTGTACTGACAGAATAGATTCTGTGTCAGGTGAAATAATGAAGCCAGATCAGATTTTGATTGTTGAAGTTAAGAGAGGTGGCTTTGAAATCACCAACCAAGAGGTTGCTCAAACAGAAAACTATGTTAGACAAATAAGAAAATCTGCCGTACTACATAGTTCTGCAACCATTGATGCCTATGTTGTTGGTGCAAAACTGGGGGATATTGATCCAGAAAAGCAGACTTCCAGCGGTAATATCCATGCAGTAACATATGGACAGCTTATTGATACTGCTAGCAGAAAGTTGTTTAAGTTGCGGGAACGGTTGCAAGAACACTATAATGCAATCGGTCAAGAAAGTATTGTTGAACAAGCTCTAAGAGAAAGCGTACAATTAAAACTAAAAGAGTGTGATTGATTTGCTTATGAAATAGCCTCGGGCAGCACAGGACTGTCCGAGGTCCTTTTCTTCCTTAACCGGACGTATGGATGGAATCAGAGTCGTCCTTCTCAGTCTTCCTTGCTTTCCATTCATCAGAATCTCGTCTGCCCTCGTCAGAGGCCAGATACTCTTGCAATATGGGAAGTAACACTCTTGCCAGTGATTCCATCTGATACTCCGGTATCCCCAGATCATTCTGAGGGATCTTTTTCTTTCTTGCCATTGTATCAGAATCTCCTTTCTT
>JAFSSR010000155.1 GCA_017450885.1 Clostridia bacterium
CCCGGCAAGGGTCACTATCGTGCTCTCGACGCCTATGTCGCAGTCGCCGCCGCCTATTATCGCGTCGATCCTGCCGAACATATCGCGGACGACGTGCGCCGTGCAGGTCGGGCTCGGCTTGCCCGAAAGATTGGCGGACGGCGCGGCTATCGGCACGCCGGCGGCTCTTATCAGCGCGTTCGCTGTGGGATGGGACGGAACGCGGACGGCGACGGTATCGAGCCCGCCCGTTACGGTCAGCGGGATATTGTCCCGCTTTTTCATTATCACGGTAAGCGGCCCCGGCATGAACCTTTCGGAAAGCCTGTAGAAGTCGGATGTCGTATAGGCGTACCTTTCGGCGTCCGCCGGATCGGCGAGGTGGATTATCAGCGGGTTGTCGGACGGACGTCCCTTCGCCGCGTAGATCTTTGCCGCGGCTTCCGCGTCAAGCGCGTTCCCGCCCAGACCGTAGACCGTCTCGGTCGGGAAGGCGACAAGCCCGCCTCTCCTTATTATCTCCCCCGCGCGGTCGATATCAGGCTGAACGGGGTTTTCAAAAATCAAGGTCTCCATCAGAGGTCACGCCTCGCTGTTCTTCAATCTCTCGGCGGCGTCCGCGGCGGCGAGAGCGTCGAGCATCTCGCCGATATCGCCGTTGAGGAAGCTCTCGAGCGAGTACAGGGTAAGCCCGATGCGGTGATCGCTGACCCTTCCCTGCGGATAGTTGTAGGTGCGGATGCGCTCGCTGCGGTCGCCCGTCCCGACCTGACTGCGGCGGGCTGACGCGATCTTTTCGTGCTGCTCCGCCTGCTTTATTTCGTAGAGCTTGGTGGCGAGCAGCTTCATCGCCTTCTCGCGGTTTTTATGCTGTGACCTCTCGTCCTGACATTCGATCACTATCCCCGTGGGAAGGTGGGTCAGGCGAATGGCCGACTCGGTCTTGTTGATGTGCTGACCGCCCGCCCCGGTGCTTTTTATGGTGTCGATCTTCAGGTCGCCCGGATCAATGTCCACCTCCACGTCTTCTGCCTCCGGAAGCACCGCCACGGTGACGGTAGAGGTATGGATGCGACCCTGGCTCTCGGTCTCGGGGACCCGCTGGACCCGGTGGACTCCGCTTTCGAATTTGAGGCGCGAGAATGCGCCTGTCCCCTCGACGGTAAAGGTGACTTCCTTGAAGCCGCCGAGCCCGGTCTCGTTGAGGTTGACTATCTCGGTCTTGTAGCCGGCGGACGCGGCGAACATGGTGTACATACGGTAGAGGACGTAGGCAAACAACGCCGCCTCTTCCCCGCCCGCGCCTGCGCGGATCTCCATCACGACGTTGCGGTCGTCGTTCTCGTCGCGCGGGAGGAGCATCATCTTGAGCTCCTCTTCTATCTTTTCGCACTTCGCGCGGTTCTCATAGACCTCCGCGGAGCACATCTCGCGCATTTCGGGATCGGTCTCCTCGGCAAGTATCGCCTCGGCGTCGGAGATGGTCTCCGCAGCGGCTTGATATTCCCTGTATTTTTCAATGATAGGCGTCAGACGTTTCTGCTCTTTGCCGAGCTCGCGGAAACGCTCCATATCGCTCATGGTCTCCGGCGAAGCGAGCGCCTCCATCACTTCGTCAAATCGCGCGGCGACGTCTTTCATTTTTCCAATAAGATCAAGGTTTGCCAAAACGACCTTCCCTTCGGATAATCACAAGATATTGTATATAAATAGATATAAATATACATTTTATATTGTATCACATAATTTCAAAAAAAGCAAGTCCGAACGGACCTGCTTTTTGAAGCGGGGAGCGAAGAACGCGGTCGGGGAGCCGAGCCGCCGCCTTCCGCAAGCATTATAAAAGCAAAAGGCGCCGATGTGAGTTCTCGGCACCTTACTTTTTCTTTGAACTTTGATCTTTGAGCTCTGGACCGTTCTCCAAGCCGGTCCCCCGCTAATCCAGGTCCTTTTCCACCTTCTGGGGCGGAGTGTCGAGCTGCCAGGGATTGCGGAAAATGCTCTTCATATACTTCAGCGCGGCGGCGTAATAGTATCCGTCGCAGATGCGTTCGTCCATAACGAACGTAAAGTCGACAAAGGAGTGACGCACCACCTTGCCCTCGTCGGTCAGCACGTTGGTACGGAACTTTTTACCGAAAGCGAGGAAGAGAGGCACGTTGCCGAAGCTGTACAGATGATGGAAGATCGCCGGAATACCGAGCGAGCCCATCGAAGTAATGTACAGCGAGCCGTGGAAGGGACTGAGCATGGTGAGGAAACGCGGAAGACGTCCGAAGTAGTCGAGCGTTTTCAGCCACCAGACAAAGTTCTTTTTGAGCAGGCGGGGTATATAGTTGACTAACTTCGCGGTATCGTCGAAATCTCCGCCCGGATTGTTGCGGTACTCGTCGATAACGCGGCTCATCTCCCTGTAGACGTCCTTAGCGGTCGCGTCCGGGAAGAAGTATCCTTTGACGCAGGTGTCGGGCGACTCGAGGTTCATTTCTTTCTTGATGGTGATGTTGACCTCGATATGGTCGCGGGTGTGTACACGCTGTCCGCGGATAAAGCGGTTGACCGCCGGGTACTGCGATACGCCGCGGATGTACGCCGCGATAAAGAGATGCATGATGGAGAAATTGGTCATTCCCTCCTTCTGCTTCTCCTTTATATACTTTTCGGCGCGGTCTATCTGCAGGGTGTCTTTTATCATATTGGTGGCGTCGTTGCGCTCGACCATTATGAACGGGGACACGCCCGCCATCGGGGAGAGCGTCTTTATGCGGCGCCCTTCCTTTTTGAAGCGTTTTTTCAGTTCCTTTGGATCAATATGCTCGTATTGTACCGGTTCAACGCACGGAGATTCTGTGTTTTTATCCTCGTCCATGACTCTTCACCTTTCAGTTATTTATATCGGTTATATCGGTCTTTCCGGAATTATCTCTTGACCTCGACCATCTCGTAAGCCTCGAGGATGTCGCCTTCGCGGATATCGTTGAACTTGTCGAGTCCGATACCGCACTCGTAGCCGGTGGCGACCTCCTTGACGTCGTCCTTGAAGCGTTTGAGGGACTTGATGCGGTCCTCCTCTATGATGACGCTGTCGCGGATGACGCGGATCATGGCGTTTCTCGTGACCTTGCCGTCCTTGATGTAGGAGCCGGCGATGGTGCCAACGTTGGGAACGCGGATGGTGGCGCGGACCTCTGCGTGACCGAGCAGGCTCTCGGTATAGGTGGGAGCCAGCATGCCCTTCATCGCGGCGGTGACCTCCTCGATGCACTCGTAGATGACGCGGTAGGTCTTTATCTCGACGCCCTGACGCTCCGCGCTGTCGAGCGCTTTCTTATCGGGGCGAACGTTGAAGCCGATGATCATGGCGTTGGAAGCGGAAGCGAGCATGACGTCGTTTTCGGTTATGCCGCCGACCGCCGTATGGATGCACTTGACCTTTACTTCCTCGTTGGTCAGCTTTTCAAGCGCGATCCTTACCGCCTCGGCGGAGCCCTGAACGTCCGCCTTGACGACGATATTGAGGTTCTTCACGCCCTCGGAGATCTGCGCAAAGAGATCGTCCAGGCTGACGTTGGCGTTGGCCTTGAACTGCTCGTTCTTCGCCTTGTCGCGCCTCTGTTCGGCAAGCTCGCGCGCCATGCGCTCGTCTTCGACGGCGTTGAACTCGTCGCCCGCCTCCGGGACCTCGGAAAGTCCGATTATCTCGACCGGGATGGACGGACCGGCGGACTTGATCGCCTTGCCCTTGTCGTCGGTCATGGCGCGAACGCGTCCGACCGCGGTGCCGGCGATGACGGTATCGCCCGAATGGAGGGTACCGTTCTGTACCAGAACGGTAGCGACCGGGCCTCTGCCCTTATCGAGTCTCGCCTCGATGACGGTGCCCTTTGCGCGGCGGTTGGGATTAGCCTTATAATCCTCGACCTCGGCTATGAGAAGGATATCCTCGAGCAGCTCGTCGATGCCCATCTTGGTGAGCGCCGACACGGGAACGCACATAACGTCGCCGCCCCACTCTTCTGGAACGAGATCGTACTTGGTGAGCTCCTGCTTTACCGCCTCGGGGTTGGCGCCGTGCTTATCCATCTTGTTGATCGCGACTATTATCTTGACTCCCGCGGCCTTGGCGTGGTTTATCGCCTCGACTGTCTGCGGCATGATGCCGTCGTCCGCGGCGACGACCAGGACGGCGATATCCGTCGCCATGGCTCCGCGGGCGCGCATTGCGGTGAACGCCTCGTGACCGGGGGTGTCGAGGAAGGTGATGTCGCCGCCGTCGGTGCGGACGGTGTACGCGCCTATCGCCTGGGTTATTCCTCCCGCCTCGCCGGAGGTGACGTTGGTGTGGCGGATGGCGTCAAGCAGCGAGGTCTTGCCGTGGTCGACGTGACCCATTACGCAGACGACGGGAGCGCGGGTGACAAGGCTCTCCTCGGCGTCCTTTTCCTGCTCGAAAAGCGCTTCCTCTATCGTTACCTTGACTTCCTTGGTTATCTTTGCGCCCATCTCGTCGGCTATGAGGTAGGCGGTATCGTAGTCGACCGTCTGGTTGACGTTTGCCATAACGCCCAGCATCATCAGCTTCTTGACTATATCTCCGGCCTTCGCTTTCAGGCGGGACGCAAGCTCGCCGACGGTGATCTCATCGGGGAGAGAGACGTGGAGCACCTGTTTTTTTGCCATCTCGCGCTGGCGGCGAAGCTTATCCATCGCCGCGCGTTCCTTGGCGGAGCGGGACTCCTTCTGATACTGTCCCTTGTTGTTCTGCTTTTTGAGCTTCTGGACGCTGCGTCCGTAATCCTTATCGGACTGATAGCGGTCGAGCTTCTCGTCGTACTTGGAGAGATCGACCGAGCTCGAGCGGGTATCTACTACGCGGACCTTGCCGGGACGTTCCCTGTCGGACGCGGAGATAGGCTGATGCGACGCCTGCGACTCGACGTGCTTTGCCGTAGGACGGAGGGTCTGCATCTGCGGACGCGCCTGAGCGGGCTTCTTTTTCTGATCCGGCTTCTTCGCGGGTTCCGGCTTCTTCGCCGCCTGCTTGTTCGCATCGGTCTTGCCCGCCTCGGGCTTCGCCTCCTGCTTCTTTTCAGGCTGCGCGGACGCCTCCTGCTTCTTTTCTTCCGGTTTGGCTGCCTCCGGCTTCGGTTCAGGCTCTTTCTTCTCCGGTTTCGGTATCTTGCGCGGGATCATGGTCTCGCCGTAGATATACGCGTCTATCCTCTCGACCTGATTTTCGAGCGAGATCGCGTTAAGTATGATATCAAATTCCTCCGGCGTGAGCGTAGCCATATGGGTCCTGCCCGTGCGTCCGTGCGCCTCGAGCAGCGCCACAAGATCCTTGCTCTTGAGCGCGAAGTCCTTTGACATATTGATTATCTTATATTTGTTTCCCAACATATTCTGTCACCCTGCCTTTTTTAAGTCGAGGATAAATCATCGAGTATTTTTCTTATGCCCTTTGCCATGTGAACGTCGTTTACCGCCGCCGCCGTGATCAGCCCGCTGTGGCCGACCGCGTTTGCAAGCTCCGCGGCTCCCGCCGGGATCTCCCGGCATTCACACTCGTAATATTCGCAGCAGTTGAAGACTCTCTTCTGCGTGTTCTTTGACGCGTCGTGCGCGACCAGGACCATATGCGCCCTGCCGGATCGCACAGACTGTGTCGTCAGCTCGGCGCCGAGCGAGAGCTTGCGCGCCCTCGCGGCGAGTCCGATCATTCCGCAGAGACGTTCCGCCGGGGATCTGTCAGCTTTATCCAATCAGATCAGCCTCCAATCCGGCGTATACCTCGTCCGGTATCGCGCAGCTCAACGCGCTTTCGAGCCGGCGTGACTTCCTCGCCTTCTTCAAGCAGGCGGGATCGTGACACAGATAGGCTCCGCGTCCCGATTTCTTACCGGTGAGATCCACCGTGACCTCGCCCTCGGGGGAGCGGACTATACGGACGAGCTCCGTCTTCAGCTTGGTCTCGCCGCATCCGACGCATCTGCGCTCCGGCTTCTTTTTTATACGTTCGTTTCCGTTAGGAGAACCTTTAGACAAGTCTTTTTCTGCCTTTCCTTTCTTATTACGCCTGGGTCTTGATGTCTATCTTGTAACCGGTCAGACGCGCCGCGAGACGGGCGTTCTGGCCTTCCTTGCCGATGGCGAGAGAGAGCTGATCGGGACGCACTATAACGCGCGCGCTGTGCTCGTCATCGAGGATGACGCGCTCGATCTCGGCGGGAGAAAGAGCCTCGCGGATGTACTCGACGGGATCCTCGCTGAAGCGGATAACGTCGATCTTTTCGCCGCGGAGCTCGTCTACGATGTCGTTGATGCGCGTGCCGCGGTTGCCTATGCAGGCGCCGATGGGGTCGATATTGTCGTCGCGGGACTCGACCGCCATCTTTGTGCGGGAGCCCGCCTCGCGGATTATGCCGCGGATGACTACCGAGCCGTCCTGGATCTCCGGGACCTCAAGCTCGAAAAGACGCTTGACCATTCCGGGATGGGTGCGGGAGAGGGTGACCAGCGGGCCGCGCGACTCCTTGCGGACCTCCATAACGAACACCTTGACGTGATCGCCGGGCTCGAACTCCTCGCCGGGGATCTGCTCGCCCTTGAGGAGGGTGGCGAAGCTGGTGCCGGTATCGACCGTCACGTTGCCGGTGGTGGGGTCGACCTTCTGGACGACCGCGGTGATGATCTCCTCGCGCTTGCTTTCGTATTCTTTGATAAGCATTCCGCGCTCCGCCTCGCGTATGCCCTGGATGATGACCTGTTTTGCGGTCTGGGCGGAGAGGCGGCGGAAATTCTTCGGCTTGAGTTCTATTTCACAGACTCCGCCGAGAGCGTACTTTTTATTGACTTTTTTAGCTTCCTCGAGGGTGATCTGGGTGTTCTCGTCCTCGACCTCCTCGACTATATCCTTCTGCTGGAATACGCGGACCTCTTTTTTGTCGGGGTCTATAGCCACACGGACGTTGCTCGCGCCGCCCTGATCGCGCTTGTACGCGCTGATAAGCGCGGCTTCGACGCGCTCGATCATGTACTCCTTCGGGATCCCCTTCTCTTTCTCAAGCAGCTCAAGTGCCGTGAAAAACTCGGTGTTCATTTTTATAGTTCCTTTCGATCAAAAATCAAATACTGTCTTTATCTTCGACGCCTTGCCGCGCGGGATGACGTATTCCCTGCCGCTGTCGTCGAGCTTTATCTCATCGTTTTCGTAGGAAACGAGGATGCCTGTATAGGACTTGCGCCCGTCAAGCGGGGCGAACAGCCTGACCTCCACCTTTTCGCCTATGCAGGCGGCAAAGTGCTCCGGCGTGCGGATCTCCCTCTCGATACCCGGCGAGGACACCTCGAGGTGATATGACTGCTCGATCGGGTCGAGCTCATCGAGCAGCGGGTCGATGAAGCGGTGCACCTTTTCGCAATCCTCGATGTCGATCCCCTCGTCGCTGTCGATGGTAAATCTGAGATACCATTCCGAGGCTTCCTTGACGAATTCAACGTCCCAAAGCCTGTATCCGAGCGCCTCGATCTTATCTCCAAGCGCCTCGCGGACTGTCTCGGCGGTGTTTTTATCTGCCATAACGTCTCCTGTTTTTTCGTCGAAAAACAATTTGAAGAGTGGCACGAGACCACTCTTCATACTTCCTACTATGGCAGTATACCATATTATTCTAAAAAAATCAATAGTTTTTTAAAAAATAATTAATTACACTCGGCGGTAAGGGGACCCGCAAGCTCTTTAAGATAGAACAGTCTGCCGGGAAGGGTTGGGATAAAGGTGGAGGTGATGTGCATATCCGGACCGTAGTGGAGGGTGGTGAGGAAGCTCATACCCTGCCAGCCCATGCCGCGGGAGAGGGCTCCGTCGGCGCCGCCTATCGCGTAGTCAGCCTGCAGGAAGAGACCGGGACCTATAGTGTTTGCGCGGCAGGGCACCAGCGTGGTGCGGCTCTTGAAGGAGGTGATGGCGTTCTGCTCGATCGTCAGCGGGTGGAGCTTCGCGCCGAGGCGGTAGTTCTGCTTTTTCCACTCGTCGACGCTCTTGAATTCGGCGGCGAAGTGGGGCTCCCAGAAGGCTATATGGCACATACGTCCGATGCCGTATACCAGCACCAGCTTCGCGCCTTCCGCCTTGAGCGCGGCTATCTTTTCGGGATAGGTGGGCAGGTTCTTCTTGGTCGCGAAATTGCGCTGGCTTTCCGGAACGGTGTACTTTCCGAGCTTGTTGAAGAAGGCTTCCTTCATGCTGTATTCAAAGGACGCGGGCTCAGTGTTGGGCAGGGTGTTGCCGTCCTTGTCCGACCACTCGTCCATATTGAAGGTATAGACGTGATCGCAGGAGACCTTCCACTCGCGCAGGAAGTAGACCGCCCAGCGGTACATCCCCATAGGACCGACCGGGAGTATCATTATCAGTTTTCTTCCGGCGTCGCGTGTCTCCTTGACCTGCATGGCTATCTCGTGACCCATCAGCACGTCGAATTCGGCGACGTTCTCGCACGCCTTGACCGAGAACTTCTTATGCCAGAAATCCTCGCGCTTGACGCCCTTTTCGCAGCAGGCGTCGATCTTTTTCATATCCCATCCTACGGGATAAAAGCCTTCGAGAAGAGATCCTTTTACTGTAGAATTGAAATCCATTTTATTCACCTCATTATGTATATTGATTTATAAACGGTCATTTACCCGCCTTACGGCAGCAGGCGTTTCGCCACGACTTTGGGATATACCAGCTCCTCGGTGAAGCCCTCGGCGTAGGCGCAGTTGCACTGGTAGCCGCGGAACTTGGAGCAGGTGCGGACGAAGTCGGCGAAGTCGATGTGATCGTGGTCGCGCATCCATTTGAGCTGGCTCTCGTGACATTCGAGCATTTCGAGCTTCAATTCGATCTCGTCGGTGATATCGACGTAGACGGTCGGCTCGAAGCGCATACCGGCGAGGTTGTCCATATAATAGAGGGGGGTCACCTTGCTCGCCTTGTATTTTCCCGGCGCGTAGTGCGGGACGGACGCCGTGAAGGTGGCGTCGAAGACCAGCTTATGCACCGCAAGATGATCGGGCATATAGTCGGTCGGACTGTGGGTGATAATAAAATCGGGGTCGGCGTAGCGGATGACCTCCACCACGGCGTCGCGCTGCTTCATATCGCATCCGTTGGGGAGCAGATCGCCTATATCGAGGGTAAGCACCTCGATGCCGGCGAGCGCGCCGGCGCGCTCCGCCTCTCCGTTGCGCATGGGTCCGAGTTCCTCGGGCGGGATGATAACGTGTCCCATATCGCCGTTGCAGACGTGCGCGACTATCACCTTATCGCCGCGCTTGACGCATTTTGCGAGCGTTCCGGCGCAGGATATCTCTATATCGTCGGGATGGCACCCGATAGCAAGTACGTTCATTATTTCTTTTCTCCTTCGTCAACTAAAGGCATCGCGGTCATGCGGAGCTTGGGTATGCCGTAAGGCAGAAGGGTCATTTTGCGCGCCTCTCCCGCAGGCTTGCGCTCCTGCGGCTCGTCGCGGGCGACCGTGCCGTCGAAGCCGTCCTTATAGCCCCATTTGATCGGGACCATCTCGACCTCGGCTGTTACCGGAGCCTCCGCGCGGGTGAACGGAAGTCCGAAGCCGTCTTTTTCGACGAACTTGACTTCCTCCGAAGCAAATCCGTACTGCCAGTCGGAATCAGTGGTAAGTATGTAGTCGCAGTAGGGGAACTTGCGGACTATGCCCATGTCCTCGTATTCTACCTTTTCCCACTTCTCGTCGAGCGGCAGGCTGAACGCCAGCGGTCCGCGCCAAAGGATGGAGAGTCCGCGGGGCAGCTCCTTAAATCCCGCCGCGAGCTCGAGGACGATCCCGACGGTATTTTCGCCCTCCCATACGCGGGAGACGGTATATCTGCCCGGAGCCTTCTTTTCGCCGTTGACCGTCGCGGACACGGCGCAGGACGGGATGCGGTATTCAAAATCGAATTCGACCGGCTTTTCGGTCTTTATCACGTATTTCAGCTCGTTCCTGAACGGATAATCGGTCGCAAGCTCGACTTCGACCCTTACGCCGTTTATTTCGGTCTTCAGCGCCGCGGGGGCTATCGCTCCGGCGGCTATCCCCTTTTCGGAGCGGGCGAACGAGGAGAGCGCGAACTTGGGCCAGCCCTGATTGAAGTTGGCGGTGCAGCAGCCGTAGTTGGGCTCCAGCCCGAACAGACCGCCGTCTATGCCGTTGGTGAGGAAGGGGCGCTTATCCACCGGGTACTTGCCGCAGTAGATCTGGTTGACCATCTGATTGTACTGGCGCACCCACATATCCTCCGAGAGTCCGGCGGGAAGAGAGTTGAAGGCAAGCTCCTCCGCGCGTTCCAGCCATTTTTCCTTACCGGTGATAAGGAAGAGCTGCTCGTACGAGAACATCGCCTCGACCACGCCGCAGAGCTCGGTGCCGTGGACCGGCGAGGTGCCGGAAATGCACTCGTCGCCGTTGAAATGACCTATCCCGTTGCCGTGATTTTTGATGAGCGTCTGATACATCTCCTCGGCGAAGGCGTCCGGGTCGACCGGCTCGCCGTCGAGGTCGAGGATGAAGGAATAAAGCGCCTCGCTCTTTATCGCCATGGCGACGTTGACGACGTGCGTTCCGAGAGTCCAGCCGTCGCCCACCTTATCCCAGGTCTTGTGGTGAATGATCTTTTTATAGTCGGCGCCCTGCTCCTCAAGGTTGTGCGCTATGTCGATAAGCCAGCTCTCCGGCCTGCGCTCGTACATCCAGAGAATGGAGATGAGCGCCTCGAACCAGCGGTAGGAGCCCCAGGCGCGGCAGCCGAAGTGGTCAAGATGGAATTTAAGGTTTTTGAGCGCGCGGTATATCACGTCGGGTATACGCTCGTCGCCGGTGCAGTCGTGGTAAACGATCAGCGCCTTGCAGAGCAGGAAAACCGCCCAGACGTCGAAGTTCTCTATTTCGATATCGTCCTTTACGGGGCAGATCCACCCGTTGGGGGTCGGCTTATCGGGCTCGATCCGCTGATGGGAGATGATAAAATCGATATATTTTTTTGCGTCGGCTATCAGTTTTTCGTCCTTGAGAAGATAGGCGAGCGGGACGAACCCGTCCAGCCAGTAAGGGACGCGTTCCCATCCCTCGCAGTCTCCGCCGATCCACTGACTTTTTGCTATATCCGGCCAGACCTCCTGAAGATGTCCCGAAAGTCCGTCCGCCTGAAGGCGAAGCTCGCGCAGCAGCCATCCGCGCGGCTCGATCTCTTTGGCGGTGAAATAAAGATAAGGTTTTTTGCGCAACATATTTCCTCCGCATACTTTGAAAATGTGATGATATATGCTATTTAATTATAACATATAATTTGAAAAATACAAGAAAATCCGAAAATAATTCTGAAAAACACGCACTTGACACCCGACGCTTTCGATTATATAATTGAAATATATAAAACTCACCGGGAGATGCGTGATGAAACTCCGGAACTTTCCCATAAAATATACAGCGGCGGCGCTTGCGGCGTCAGTCTTCCTTTCCCTTTTTTGTTCCTGCGAGAGCGGAAACGGAGAAAACCCGGACGGACCCGGCAGCGGCGTCGATATGATAGGCGCCGTCCCGACCGGCATCGATCTCGGCGGAGCGGAATTCACCGTCCTTTCCTTCACGGAAAAAGCGGGCGTTAACGAACTGACCGCCGATCCCGCGTCGGAAAACTTCGTAGACCGCGCGATATCGGAGCGCAACGCGGAAGCGGAAAAGGCGCTCGGCGTAAAGATCACCGTCCGCGAGGCGGAGGAAAAGCGCGCCGGCGAACAGCCCTACTCCGAATATCTGAAAGAATGTATACTCGCGGGCTCCGGAAAGGTCGACGCGATAGCCGGGAGCCGGGATATCCTGAACGACGCCGCTCTCGCGGAACTGTTGACCGCGGTGAACGAGCTGCCGTATATCAAAAGCGACCTCTCCGCCGCCTGCTTCTATCCCGGGGCGACCGACGAGCTGACGGTCAACGGACGGCTCTATTATCTCATAGGCGACCTGACCCTTTCCTGCTTCGACAGCTCCGACGCGCTGTTTTTCAACAAGCAGACCGCGAAGGAAGACAAGCTCGACGATCTGTATCAGCTCGTCCGCGACAATGAGTGGACAATCGACAAGCTGATGGAGATAACCCGCGGGACCTACCGCGATTTCAACGGCAATTCGAGACGGGATCAGGGCGACTTTTTCGGCTACCTGACCGACTGCTATAAGACGGCGGACTCTCTCTGCCCGCATTTCGACCTATGCGAGACCGCAAAGGGCGAAAACGCCGCGGTGGAGATCGCGATAGACCAGGGCAAGGCGGTATCCGTCCTCGAAAAGATGATAGGATTTTTCGGCACGGGAGACGTATGCGCGTTCGGCGCGTACGGTCAGCCGTCGGCGGACGACAGGTCCACGGCGGAGATATTCTCCTCCGGGCGGGCGCTCTTTTACCAGGACGCCCTGGGGACCGCCGCCTCGATGCGGAACAGCGGCGCGTCCTTCGGCATACTCCCCTTCCCGAAATGGGACTCCCGTCAGGATGGGTACTATACCGCGCCGCATAACGGATACACGGTCATCGTCGTTCCGAAGGACGCGCCCGACCGCGAAAGGTCGGGAGCCGTGCTGGACGCCATGTTCACGCTTTCCGCAAAGATCGTTCTTCCGGCATACGGCGACTCGGTGCTCGGAACGGGCAGATCGCGTGACGACGAATCCGGCGAGATGCTCGAGATCATACGCAGCGGGATAAGGATAAATTTCGGCTCGTTCCACCGGATAGGCATGGATCATCTGATGCGCGATCTTATCGCCTCGGGCAACGAGAACTTTGTCACCTTTTTCGCTGTCGGCGCGCGCAGCTGTTCCTCCGAGCTGAACAGCCTGCTGTCCGTAATGTACGGGAAAAAATGAATTGATAACAATAAAAAAGAGCGGATCGCAGATCCGCTCTTTTTTATTTCCTTTTAAGCTCCATAATGCCGTCGGAGAGCGTCAGCGTGAGAGTATCGCCGGACAGCGCGTAGGTGCATACCGTCTCGCCGTCGCCGAACGCCGCGCAGGTTATGCTCAAGCCATCGGTCCCGACGTATCTGTAGTTGAGCGGGACGGTCTTTTCGCCGGATGAAACGCTTCCCTTTCCCTCTCCCGTAAAGCTCACGACGACGACCGTCTCGCCCTCGGTAAAGCTCCAGCTTCCGAGCACCCCGGTGCGCGAGGTCAGAAGTCTGCTGTTCTTGGGAATGACGTACGTTTTCCCGTTGATGCCGACCAGATTGAGAAGGTATTCGCCCTTCTGCGTCTTTGCGTCCTCTCCGGTAACGGTGATCGTATAATGCACCTCCAGGACGTCTTCGACCGCGTCGGCGTCGAAATAGTCGGAGGCGTTTATCCCCGCGCGCTCGAAGGATTGTTTGAGCGAACGGCGGTATGCTTCCGCCTCGGTCTCGCCGTACTGCTTCGAGCTTGCCGTCTCGACGGATATATCGTATTTCCCGGAGCCTACCGTCACAAAGCCCAGCTTGAATTCCGAGGTTATCCTTGCGTATGCGGCGGAGATAAAGGAGTCGATATCTCCGGCTGAAATGCCCATGGGCTTATACTTTGCGGACATCTTTTCGAAGTCGCCGCCGAATTCGTTGCTGAGCTCCGCCTTGAGCGTGTCGGCGTACACCTTTTCCGGGTCGTACGGAAGCAGTCTGAACGCTCCGGCGACGTCGCCGGAGATCAGCTTTTCGGTGAACTCGCGGCCCACCGCGGTGTCGTCTTTCTTCCTGAACGCAAAGCTGAACAGAAGTGCGGCGGCAAGCGCCGCCAAAACGACCGCGGTCAGTATAAGTATTATCTTGCCCGTTCCGGAGGAACGGCTCTTTTTGCGTTTTACCGGACGTACCGGCCTGTACGCCGGATTGCTGACCACTCCGTCGTGACGGCGGGGCGGCGGGGATATGGGTCCCCTCGGCTGCCGGCGAGCGGCGGGATAGGTTCGCGTCGCCGCGTTTACATCCCGGTGAGCGGAGTAGTTTCCGGGTCTCCCCGCGGGAGGCCTCGGCGGCGTTGCGCGGGCGGAACGCCGGACCCTGTCGAGGTCGATCTCCTCGGTGGGAGCTTCCCGCTCTGACGGAGCCGCCTCCCGCTCCGGACTCACGGAGCGGGCGGGCGCCGCCTGTCCGCAGAAGGGACAGCTCGACCGTCCGTTATAATATGTTTTTCCGCATGATGGACAGATCAATTATTGTTCCTCTTTCAAAATGAACTTACGCGGCCGACCTGCGGTCAGCCTTTCAACTTGAACGGTATGAATTCCGACGGATCGCGTCCGTATCTTATCAGCTCGCGCACCATCGACGAGCTGACGTGGGCGTTTTCTCCGCGCGAAGGCAGAAACACGCTCTCGGCGCCGCCCGTTGTATAGTATATGTCGGAGAGCTCGTATTCATAGTCGAAATCGCTGACCCCGCGGACTCCGCGGACGATAACGTCGGCTCCCTTCTCTTTTACAAAGTCGATGACAAGCCCCTTGAAGCTCTCCGCGCTCACGTTTTCAAGTCCGGCTATCGCCTCGTTGACAAATCCGAGGCGCTCTTCAAGCGTGAACATATTCTTCTTTTCCGCGTTGTCTACCACGGCGACGATCACCTCGTCGAAGAGGGCGGCGGCTCGTTTGATGATATCGAGATGTCCGTTGGTCACGGGATCGAAGCTCCCGGGAAATACCGCTTTTGTCACTGCTCTTCCACCGTCCTTTCAAAGACAGTAATATGCTTTTTGGAATAAGACGAACGGCGTCTGACGGTAAAACCGTCGGGAAGATAATCAGCCTCCTCCGCGCTCTCGCAGATGACAAGTCCGCCGGGAGCTATCTTGCCCGTGGAAGCCAGCGTCTCGAACGCCTTCTGCTGCAGTCCGGAGGCGTAGGGCGGATCTATAAACACTATATCGAACTGTTCCGTCGTCCTGCCCGACGCGTATTTCATCGAGTCTGTATTCAATATGACGCATTTCTCGTAAAGATGCGTCTTTTGAGCGTTCGCCTTTATCACCTTTACCGCGTCTGCGGAATGGTCGCATATCACCGCGGACGCCGCGCCGCGGCTGAGCGCTTCGAGCGCAAGCTGACCCGACCCTCCGAACAGGTCGAGCACCCGTCTGCCCTCTATTTCGAACTGTATCATGCTGAAGACCGCTTCCTTGACCCTCTCGGCTGTCGGGCGGGTGTTGTCCCCCGCCGGAGCCTGAAGCTTTGTGCCTCTCGCGGTTCCCGTGATTATTCGCATCATCCTTCTCCGTTCTCTGATTTATGATAGTAGCCGTAAATGCTCTCCGCGTTCTTACGCGAGATCCCTTTGCAGGCGGCAAGCTCCTCGACCGACGCGCTTTTTATAGCGCCGACGGTGCCGAACGCGGCGAGCAGGTCCCTCGCCTTCGACGGTCCCACGCCCGGTATCTTTTCAAGCGACGACCGTGTGAGCGTCTTTGACTTCGCGCGGCTCATCGAGGTCACGGCGAAGCGGTGGATCTCCTCTTGTATTTTATAAATAAGCTGGAACACCGACTGCTCTCTCGCTATACTGATCTCGTCCATATCGACCGAGACAAGAGCGCGCGTCTTGTGAAAATCGTCCTTTACCATGCCGAACACCGGTATCTCTATGCCGCGTTCCTCAAGAAGATCGCGTATCACTCCGACGTGTCCACGCCCTCCGTCGAGCAGGAACAGATCGGGGTAGGGATTTTCCGGGTGGTCGAGTCTGCGGCTTATCGTTTCGCGCATAGAAGCGTAGTCGTCGGGAGTATCGGTCGAGCGTATCTTATACGTCCTGTACCCCTGCTTATTGAACTTGCCGTCCACCACGCTGATTATCGCGCCGGTGATGTTGTCCGAGCCGAAGTTGGATATATCGCACGCCTCGATGCGCTCCGGCACGACCTCGAGCGAGAGCATTGACGCCAGCTTTATCAGCGTGTCGTTCGTGCGTTCGTACTCCTTCTCGTATTCCTTCGCGTACTGGCGGGCGTTGTCGCGCACCATATCGCAGAGCGAGCGGAGGTCGCCCCTCTTCGGGACGCGCACGCTGACCTTGCGGCCCGCCCTCTCCGAGAGATAGCGCGAAAGGAGGCTTATGTTCTCCTCGCCGACGTCGTCGCCGAGAAGTACCGTCCCGGGGATGAATTCCCTCTTGGTGTATAATTCGCAAATAAAGGACGTCATCCCGTCGCCGTCCATGATGCTGTCGGCTCCGAAAGTGAAACGCTCACGGTCGGACACCGCCCCTTCCCGGACGTAAAAGACGGCTACGCACTCGCTTTTTTCGTCCTGCCAGGAGGAGATCACGTCGTACTCGGCGTCCGGCTTTCCGACAACGATCTGACGGTCCCAAAGCCGGCTGAGCTCCCTGATGCTGTCCCTGTGGCGCGCGGCGATCTCGAAAAGGAGATTGTCGGACGCGTACCGCATCTTTTTCTCGAGCGACTCGCGGACGTCGGAAAACGAGCCGCCGAGGAACCTGAGCACGTCGTCGATCATGACGCGGTATTCCTCCGGCGTGATCTTTCCGGTGCAGGGCGCCGCGCACTGTCCGAGCTGAGCGTACATACAGGGGCGCTCCTTGCCTATGTCGCGCGGAAAACGCTTATTGCACCGCGGAGTGCCGAAAACGCGCTGTATCGTGCGGATGAGCGAGCCCGCCACCCCGGCGCCGGAATAGGGTCCGAAATATCTCGCCTTGTCGTTTGCGCGCTTGCGGGTGAACTCAACGCGGGGATACTCGTCCGCCACGGTGACCTTGATATACGGATAGCTTTTATCATCCTTTAACAGAATATTGTATCTCGGTTTATGCAGCTTGATGAGCCGGTTTTCAAGCGTCAAGGCCTCTATCTCGCTGCCGGTTAGCATATACTCGAAACGGTCGACGTGCGAGACCATGCGGTCGGTCTTGAAATTGTCGTGTCCGCGGGGGGCAAAATACTGCGAGACCCTGTCGTGCAGGGCCTTGGACTTACCGACGTATATGATCGTCCCGCCGCGGTCGTACATCAGATATACGCCCGGAGAGTGCGGCAGATCGTTTGCCAGCCTTCTCAATTCATCAAGCTTTTTGTTCATCACACCTGCTTACAAGTAAAAAAGAGCGGAAATCCCACATTGGCAGATCCGCTCGATGATACGATATACTTTATCTCGCCGCGTTGTCGAGTCCGCTCTCGATAAGAGCGCACAGCCCCTCGACCGCCTGCTCTTCGTCAGGACCGTCGGCGATGATCGTGATGGTGGTATCCTTGATCACCGCGAGGGAAAGGACCCCGAGAAGGCTCTTCGCGTTGACACGGCGGTCGCCTTTTTCGACCATGATCGTGCTCTTGTAGCTGTTGGCCTTCTGGATAAAGAAGGTCGCCGGTCTCGCATGAAGTCCGACGTTATTGGTGATCGTAATATCACGGGTTACCATAATAAAAGCTCCTGCTCCGATTTACGTTTATAACTATAGTAACAAATATTATATCACCCGTCGATCGGAAAATCAATAACGGATCGTAATTTTATTGGAACTAATAATTAATCGCCTGTTACTCTGCTGATTTCTGTGATAATTAACGAAAATCTGACGCTTTTGCTCTCCGCGGTGAGCGTTTTTCCGGGGGCGAGGAACATGGTGCCGCCCAGGAAGAAGCCGTCGTCGTTATGCACGCCGTAGGAGGTAAAGCTCCCGCGGACGTCGCGGAGAGTGTCGTCGAAGGACTCGACCGGAAGACCGCTGTCGTTGGCTTCGACTATGCGCGCGTTGGTGATATTATGCTCGTTCAGCTTGCCGAGGGTATAGCTCGTGCCGACGACGTAGAACTCTTCCCCGTCGACTATGGCGTTTGCGATCTGAGGCGTCATGCCGGAGACCATGAACGAGATCTTGACCTCGTCGCGCTTGGTGTCGAGCACTATCCTGTCTATGATATTGTACCTTATCACGACTCCGGCTATACAGCCGAGGACTATCACGATTATAAGAAAGTCGATGATATTGAAGCGGAGCTTTCCGCTTTTTCTTCTCTTGGCGCTCACGACTTCACCTCCGAAATAGACACGCAGACAGCCTCGCCGATAAAGTCGGGGACCCTGAAGGGGATGGTCTTGCCGGCGGTGATCGGGAAGGAGTTGACCTCGTACATACCGGCCGGCATCTCGGCGGTGGCGCGGACGGTGATGGTTACGTCGTACATTCCGGGATAATCGCTTGTCACAGTACGTCCGTCGCTCGCCGTACCGACGAACTTGCTTGCGCTGTAGACGGCGCGGGTCACGGTTCCGATCTGCTTCAGGGTCTCGGTCTCCACCACCCGGTCGCCTTCGGTTATTTTGTTATTGAATTCTCTCCGTACTCCGCGGATCTGCATGACGTACTCCACCTCGAAAGAGTTGGAGAACATCTGCTTGGTTATCGGCGCGACAGAGGTGTAGATCACTATGCCGACTATGGCGAGGATGATGATCAGCAGTATCGCGTCAACAAAGTTGAACCTTTTGTTTTTTGCCGTTTTTTCTTGATCCATATCCGTTACCTCAATTCAAAACGCGGTCTCTCGCGTTCCTCGAATACCGTGATATTGCCCGCCGCCGCCGCGACCCCCGTGATCAGCCAGAAGGCGAGGAAGATCTTTTCATCCGCCCAGACGTAGTCGAACGCTCCGGCGAGCATCACGGCTACCACTCCGGCAAATCCGGCGGCGGTATCTGTCGTGCGCTTGCCTCCGTACTTCGCGAACAGGCTGAAGGAATGCTGCGTGAAAAGGACTATCGCCGAGATGAAGAGCAGCAGCCCGAATATCCCGACCTCGATCACCGTCTGAAGATAGATGCTCGAGCTGTCGACCGCGAAGCTGACGCTCTCGTTGGCGTACTGCTGGAAAAGCGTGCGATAGCACCCGAGCCCGCCGCCGCTCCAGAAAAAGTCCTTTGCCATCGAGCCGGAGGCGGACAGCAGGGCGGAGTGGGACGAGACGTACTGCGACACCCCTTCCGTGAGCTGACGCCACATGGCGGGGAGCCCGGTCGGCAGGAAGTGGAGCGCGGGAACCACGATCAGTCCGGAAAGCAGGACGATCAGGGTCCTGCTCGATATTATCATGAAGAAGATGAAAATGGCTATCAGCAGCGCCATCGTCGCAACGTCGAACCGCGCTATCCAGATACAGGACAGCACCGCCGCTCCCAGAAGCAGGAGGAAGATCTTGCGTATCTTTTTCGGGTTGTTGACAAACTCGCCGAGGATGAAGAAAAATCCGAAGATCAGAAAGTATGCGAGCGAACGCTCGGAGTCAAAGAACGAGGTGATGTTCTTTTCTATATTGATCCCCTCGCTCAAAAAGTTGTGCGACACCCGTCCGAGAGACTGTACCAGTCCGCCTATCGCGGTTATCACGCAGGAGACGATGAAGGCGCTCTTCATACGTCCGAGCCATTTGCGCGATCTTATCAGATTGACCGTAAGAACGTATGAGATGAGATAAAAAAACATCTTGACGGAGTAGGAAAAGCTCGCTTTCGGGTCGAAGGAGAAAATACCTCCGAGTATCAGCACCGCTCCGAAAAGCAGCACCGCCCAGTCGTTGAGATCGAGCGACAGCACCCTTTTCCCGCGTATTATCTTAATAAAGTAGCAGACGGCGACGTAAATTATCAGCCTGCCGAGCTCGGCGGTGCTTACGAAAGGAAGGGCGAGCACGGTTAGCACCAGTCCCGACTCGGGGATAACGAGAACGGCGTATCCGCACAGGATCACCAGCGCGACTCCCATCATACGCAAAGGCGGGAAAAGAAGCGTCAGGACGCCCGCCGCGGTCCCGGCGAGAAAAGGAAAGCGGAAACGCTTTGTCCCCCTGCCGTACTCGGCGACCGACTCGCGCCTTATACCGAAAAGCTCAAAGAGAACGGAGTTGGCGAGCCGGCTCCTGCACAGCACCGACGCCGCGGTTTTCCTTACCGCCATCATCGGCACCGAGACGAGCAGGAGCGCCGCTTCGACAACGGCGTATGACATCGGGATGGGGGTCGTCGACTTGAAAACGAAATTGGTGAGTATGTACATAAGCGCGCCGTAAAATCCGAACGCGAAGGTGAAAAATCCGTACTGCCTGACGTACGACGACGCCATACGCGACATTACGGCGTTGACGAAGCCGACGACGCGGGAATTCTCTATGCTCTCCGCCATGAACAGCTTGGATCTTCTGAAATTGATCTTCGACAGCTTTTTGCCCGCCTTGACGGCTATCAGGCTTCGCTCGGCGTCGCGTGTCTCGGAATCGTAGGCGGTGAGCCCCCGTCCGACCGCGCTTTTTGAAGCGGCGTCATAAAGCCCGTCCGTCATACGTCCGAGCCTGTGCAGTATTCTGCTGTTCGCAAACAAACGCCCCTTCATTTTTTCTTCCGTTTCCGTTTTGTATTTTTTTGATCCGCCCCGTCGGGGCGGGAAGGCCGCGAGGTCAGATGAGATCCGGCCGCTTTTCGCGCGTGACCTCTATCGACTTGCGGTATCTCCATTCGTCGATCTTCGCGTGGTCGCCGTTTTTAAGTATCTCCGGCACCTCTTTGCCGTGCCAGACGGGCGGACGGGTGTAATGCGGATACTCCAGAAGACCGCCGAAGATGCTTTCGTCTTTATAGCTTGCTTCCTCGGCGAGCACCCCGTCGATCATACGGGAAACGCAGTCGACAAGCACGCAGGCGGGCAGCTCGCCCCCGGTGAGAACGTAGTCGCCTATGGATATCTCTTCGTCTACGCACTCGTCAAGCACGCGCTGATCTATGCCCTCGTAGTGGCCGCAGAGGATTATGAGCTGGTCGAGACGGCTCAGCTCCATCGCCTTGTTCTGGGTCAGCACCCTGCCCTTCGGGGACATATATATCACCCGGGAAGAAGGCGCGCGCCCGACCGATCCGATACAGCGATAGACCGGCTCCGCCTGCATGACCATCCCGGATCCCCCGCCGTACGGAGTATCGTCCACCCTGCGGCGCGGATCGTCGGAAAAGTCGCGGATATTGTGCGTGTAAAATTCGATATATCCCGCGTCGGCGGCGCGTCCGGTGATGCTTGTGCGAAGCACGCCGTCCACCATCTCGGGAAAAAGGGTCAGCACGTCAAATCTCATCGAACATACCCTCGATAGGAACAATGAATATCCCGCGCCCGAGATCTATCTCGCGCACGAACTCCGGCACCGCCGGCATATACCTCGGTCCCTTTTCGGTCGAGACCTCGTAGATATCGCTCGCGCCGGTGTTGCTGACGTCGGCGAGCGTGCCGTACACCTTGCCGCTCTCGGCGTTTATGACCGGCAGACCGATAAGATCGACGATATAGTGCGCCCCCTCGGCGAGCGGGGGAAGGTCTTCCCTCTTTGCGTAGACCGTTGTGTTCTTATACGGTATCGCCTTGGTCAGGTCGTCCACGCCCTCGACGTGCGCCAGCACCATCCCGCGGTGCTGTCCCGCCCGCGTGACCTTTATCGGCGCAAAGCCGTCTTTTTTCTTTATCCACAAGGTTTTGAGCCCCGCGAGTATCTCGTTGGTGTCGCAGTACGACTTTATCATCAACCCGCCGTCTATGCCGTGTGTGTTCACGATAAGCCCGGCTTCAAGGTATTGTTCCATATTTACACCTCATAAGTCTATATCAAGAGTATTTTATCACATTTTATAATATTTGTAAACAATTATTTATCATTTTTGACAGTCCGCGACCTTGCCATAAGCGGCGATTTATGGTACAATATCTTAAACGACTTTCTGTTGGGAGAAAAAATGACACAGCGATACAGACAAGCGGTCAAAGCCTGCTTTGAACGGATCTATTCAAAACTCAATCCCGAGCAGAGGGAGGCGGTGACGACCGTCACCGGTCCCCTGCTCGTCATAGCCGGCGCGGGGAGCGGAAAGACCACCGTGCTGGTCAACCGCATCTCAAATATAATCCGTTTCGGAAGGGCGGGCGAATACGCGGATCCCTACTCCGGCGGCACGGACGAGGACGCAAAGGCGCTCGAGGACGCGCTTTCCGGCACGGACGAGGAGGTCGCCGACGCGCTCTCCCGTTTCGCCGTCGATCCCTGCCCGCCGTGGGCGGTAATGTGCATAACCTTTACCAACAAGGCGGCGAACGAGATGAAGTCCCGCCTCGAAAAGACGCTCGGCGCAGACGCCGCGAACGATATCTGGGCGGGCACATTCCACAACATCTGTATGCGTCTGCTCCGCCGTTTCCACGAGGAGGCGGGTCTCGCCCCCGGGTTTACCATCTACGACACCGACGACACAAAACGCGCGCTCACCGAGATACTCAAGAATATGAACATCGACGAGCACACCCTCTCCGCCAAGACTGCGGCCGCCCTTATCAGCCGCGCGAAGGAGTCGCTCGCAGATCCGGACGACCTCGAAAAAGAGGCTCGCGGAGAGATCAGACTGCGCCGCGCGGCTCAGGTCTACGCCGAGTATCAGCGGGTGCTCGCCGAGGCAAACGCCGTGGATTTCGACGACATTATCATGCGCACCGTCAGCCTGCTCCGGGATGACGACGAGGCGCGCGATTTCGTGCAGAGGCGTTTCCGTTACGTCTGCGTCGACGAGTATCAGGACACAAACAAGGCGCAGTTCGTGCTCACCTCCCTCTTTGCGGGCGGGCGGCGCAATCTCATGGTCGTTGGCGACGACGATCAGTCGATCTACCGCTTCCGCGGAGCGACTATCGAAAACATTCTCGGCTTCGACGAGGAATACGCCGACGCGAAGGTAATAAAGCTGGAGCGCAACTACCGCTCCACCTCTCATATACTCGACGCCGCGAACGCAGTCATCCGCAACAACCGCGGCAGACGGGGCAAGAACCTCTGGACCGACAACGGCGAGGGCGAGCCGGTCCTTATCAAACAGCTCAACGATCAGAACGACGAGGCGAGATTTATCGCCGACCGCGTAGTCGAAGGAGTCAAGGACGGCGAACACCGTTTCTCCGACTACGCCGTGCTCTACCGCATGAACGCGCAGTCGCAGTCCCTTGAGCGCACCTTTGCGAAAAGCGGCATTAATTACCGCATACTCGGCGGGACGCGCTTCTACGACCGCAAGGAGATAAAGGATCTGGTCGCCTACCTCTGCGTCACGGCAAATCCGAACGACGC
>JAFSSR010000020.1 GCA_017450885.1 Clostridia bacterium
CGACTGATCCCCGGCGAAAAACGATTTGTTTATTTAATATAAACATAAAAGAGAAAACATAAAAGAAAGGGAAAACCATGGCAACAACCACCCGAAAGATGACGGTATGCGGAAACGATATATCTCTTTACCGCATAGTCCGCCCGAAAGAGAGCTATCCGAGCGAAACGACCGCGGCTGAGGAACTCGCAAAGTACATAAAGCTGACCTGCGGAGCGGAGCTTCCCGTCGTGACCGACGAGACGGAGCCCTCCGAATACGAGATAGTCGTCGGCAAGACCGACCGCGAGCCGGAGGGACTCATCCGCCGCGAGAATTACGAGTATGAGGGCTACAGGATAGCGGCGGTCGGCAAAAAGCTGTTCATAGCCGGAGCCGTCAGACGCGGCACGATGTACGGCGTCTACGATTTCCTCGAAAAATTCCTCGGCTGGCGTTTCTACACCCCGGAGATAGAACGCTCCGTCACGACGGGCGATATCAGCGTCCCGGCGGACGCCGACATAGAGAAGATACCCGCCTTTGAATACCGCGACATCGACTGGGTATACGCCCGCGATCAGGTCTACGCCGCAAAGGTGCACGTCAACGGCGGTTACCGTTCCTTTGACGAGGCGCACGGCGGCGAGCTCGCCTTCGGCGGCGGCGACCACAATATGGGCGACTTTTTCGATATCGAGAACAACCATATCCAGCAGCCTTGCCTTTCCGATCCGGAAAAGGTCAAGCTGGCGATAGAGCGCATAGGCAAGTACCTTGAAAGACATCCCGATCTCGATATCTTCGAGATCTCGCAGAACGATAACCAGAACTACTGCACCTGCCCGCGCTGCAAGGCGATAGACGAGGAGGAGGGGTATCACTCCGGCACGATGATGCGCTTCATCAACCAGGTCTCCGACGCCTTCCGCGAAAAGTATCCCAAGCTGCATATACAGACCTTCGCGTATCAGTACACCCGTCACGCTCCGAAGATCACAAAGCCGCGCGACAACGTGATAATCAAGATATGCCCGATGGAGTGCTGCTATCATCATCCGCTCTACGATCCCGCCTGCCAGGCAAACGTGGACTTCGCAAGAGATTTTGAAAGCTGGGCGGCGGTCGCAAAGAAGATGTACGTCTGGGAGTATTCCACCAACTTCGCATATTTCCTCGCGCCCTTCCCGAACTTCGAGACCCAGAGGCTCAACATCCGCTGGTACGCCGAGAACCACGTCACCGGGCTTTATCCGGAGGGCAACTACTGCGCGAGATCCGGCGAGTTCGGAGAGCTTCGCGGCTATCTGCAGGCGCGTCTTATGTGGGATCCGTATATGTCCGAGGAGCAGTACTACGAATACATGGACGACTTCCTTGAGGCGTACTACGGTCCCGGCTGGCGCGAGGTCCGCAAGTTCATCGACTGGACCCGCAAGGAGTCGGTAAAAACCCACATGGATATTTGGGCGCACCCCGACCGCGTCATCCCGCTCACCGTATGGCACGACGCCTGCGAGGAGATAGGTTCGTGGTGGGACGCCGCCGAGGCGGCGGCGAAGGATATGCCGCTGCAGCTCGCCAACGTTCAGCGTTCGCGCCTGCAGTTCACCCTTATCGAGCAGACGGTCATGTGGGAGGAGCGTTTCCGCGACGCAGGCAACCGCACGAAGGAAGCCTACCGTCAGAAGAACATGGCGTTCTACAATACCCTCGTCAAGCAGGATATCTCCTGGCGCGAGGCGTACGGCTTCCCGTCCAAGGTGAATTTCGAGGCTCCGCCGCTCGCCTGGTGCGACGCGCACACCTATATGAACCCGTATGAGGAGGATCAGCTCCTGACCGACGACTGATATCCGATGACCGTGAGAGCTGTCCGCTAAAGAAACAAGGTAGAAAAAAACTTACGTTAAATATTCAAAATATTAAATCAGGAGAAAAAGCTATGAAAAAGATCATAAGTATGCTTCTCTGCGTTATGATGCTGATAACGGCTCTGCCTCTGATCGCTGTCAACGCGGGGGACTCCGCTCCCTTGGGCGAAATTCCTTTCTCGGACGTAAAGTCGGGAAAATGGTACACCTCGGCGGTTATCTGGTGTTATGAGAAGGGCTATATGTCGGGCGTCTCCAACACCGTGTTCGGCGTTAACAATCCGGTCACACGCTCGATGTTCGTGACCATCCTCGCAAAGATAGCCGGAGCCGATCTTTCGGGCTACGCCAAGAATACGGAGGGCCTGCCCTTTACCGATATAAAGGGCACGGCGTACTATATCAAGGCGCTCAAGTGGGCGTATGAAAACAAGTACACCTCCGGCGTCAGCGCGACCAATTTCGGTCCCAACAATCCCGTCAGCCGCGAGCAGCTCGCCACCTTCCTCTACGCCTACGCCAAGGCGCAGGGCAAGGACGTCTCCGCGGCGGTCGATCTCTCGTCCTACGCGGACGGAGCCTCCGTGTCCAAGTACGCAAAGACCGCGGTCGCCTGGGCGATAGCCGCGGATATGATCTCCGGCACGGGCGGAAACAATCTCTCGCCCAAGGCGAACGCCACGCGCGCGCAGATCGCCGTGATCGTCAAGAAGTTTGTCGAGAACGTCATCGCAAAGTCGCCGAAGGCGGAAGTTTCGTTCGACGGGACGACCGCGATCTTCACCGGCGCGAAGGAGCTGGTCTCGGTCATCGCCGCGAAGGGCTGCGCCGTCAATATGGACGAGTATGAAGCCGCGCTGAAATACGGCAGCTCCTACGAGGGCAATCACGGCGAAGACAGCTTCACAATGAACGGACTGTACGGCAGCAACACGCTCTGCCTCTACTACTCCGACGGGTCTTGCGAGCTTGTATACCATTACTTCGATCCCGGAACTGAATATCCGGTGGGTTCCGTCACTCTCGGCGGCTCCGATATCTCCGAGTATACGATAGTATACGGCTCCACCGCAAAGCAGCGCAAGATCACCGCGAAGAAGCTGGCGGACGCGCTCGCCGCCCGCATCAAGGACGCGACCGGAGCAGAGCTCGCGGTCTACGCCGACACCGATCTCGAAGCCGTTGAAGGCGCGAAGGAGATACTTATCGGTAAGACCAACCGCGAGGACGCGGGATTTGTCACCGTCGACCGCACCGAGCTGGCGCTCAACACCCTCTATATCGAGGTCAAGGGCAATTACGTCATCCTCGCCTCCAACGAGAATTGCGCCGGCACCCATATGGCGGTCTACGAATTCCTGCGCAGGATAGGCGTCACCTACTACGCAAAGGACCTTTATCATATCGAACCCGCCGAAAAGTATGAGATAGACGACGGCGCGGTGATAAAGATCCGTCCCGGCATGGATTTCAATATTAACTACCAGCTCGACGGCTGGGAGCTCTACCTCGGCGAGCCGAGCGAGACAGGTCTGTGGTTCTGCAACGGCGTCCACTCGCTGCCCGAGCTTGCCCAGCCCGATTTCGAGCCCACCTGGGACTATCACGTCAAGTACTATATGTCCCCCGACCCCTGCCTCTCCGATCCCAACGTCATCAATACGATGATAAAGAACGTCAAGACCCAGGCGCAGTACGCGATAGATCACGGCAACCCCAATCCGCTGATCTGGATGACCCTGACCGACGGAGCCGCCCGCGGATGCCAGTGCAAGGCGTGCACGACGACCTACGGCGCTTTGGGAGTACATTCGACCTACTCCTATATCATCAACTACGTCGGCGAAGCGATAAAGGATGAATATCCTACCGCAAGGCTGGTAGGACTCGCGTATAAGTACACCGTCACCGCTCCGAGGGCGGACGTCACCGACGAAGCCTACGCGCAGTTCGTCGCCAGCTACACCGCCGTCTGCGAAAAGAACGGCTGGAGCACGGATTACATCCCGCCCCAGGATCCCAAGGCTCCCGAGAACGCCATCATGTGCGTCGCGACCGACAATTCCTGCTTCTCGCACGCCATAGACGATCCCGACTGCACCAACAGATCCAACAGCAACGTCAAGTTCAACGAGAACTTCGAGCGCTGGTGCGATATCTACGACACCATTTACGTTTGGGATTACTTCAACGGAGACGCGTACAAGCATTGTCCGTTCCCGAATATCTATGAGATCTGGGAAAACTACAATTATTACTACCGCCACAACGTGACCGGTATGTACGGCCTCGGCGATACCTCGCGTTACGCCGATTTCAGCGAGCTCCGCACCTACGTCGTGGCGCAGCTTTCCATGTATCCCGAAATGAGCGAGGCGGATTATTTCCTCCGCGTCAACAAGTTCCTCGAGGTCTTCTACGGGGAAGGATGGAAAGAGATCCGCGAGTACATCGATCTTATGGAGGAGCTCTCCGCAAAGAACGAGTGGCACATCTGGACCAAGTGCAGGTGGAACAACATCATCACCGAGGACGACTACCGCGCCAACATCGCGCATATCCTCGAGCTCTGGCAGGCCGCCTATGACGCCGCCGGAACTAACGCTCTTAGATACAACGTCAAGTCCTCCGCTGTCTCCGCCAAGTATATCGAGCTGATGCTCGCTTACGCCGATTACTCGAAGAGCAAGTCCGCCGCCGATCTGCAGGCCTTCCAAAAACTCAATCAGGCGTTCGTCGTGATGCTCGACGAGTGCGGGTACGAGCGTCCCTCCAACTGGTCGCTCGACGGCAACCCCAACTACTGGAAACAGTGAGCGCGCCGTCGATATAATAGGTATAATGTCAAATAAATAAACAAGAATAAACAAGAACAAGCAAAAACGGGCTTCCCGCGGTCATTGATCGCGGGAAGCCCGTTCGATTATCGCCTGATAAGCTACAGCTCCTTTATATATCTCACGTCGCAGTTGAAGTGGGCGGTGACGACCGGCGGATCATAAACCCGCGTGAAGCCGTTTTTTTCGTAGAACCGCCGCGCGGCGGTCATGTTTTCGAGCGTTTCGATGTAGCAGCGGGTATAGTATTTTGCGGCGTAAGCTGCCGCCGTATCCAAAAGCCGCTGACCGAGCCCCGTTCCCCTCGCTTCGGGCAGGCAGTACATTTTCCGCAGCTCGCATAAGCCCTCCGCGCCGTCGAGACGCCCGACTCCCGCTCCGCCGACTATCCGCCCGTTCTCGTCCTCGGCGACCCAATATTTGTTCCCCTCGGACGCGTATATCTCGGAAAACCTGCCCAGATCGGGATCCGCCCAGGCGGTCCCCTCGTGATCGGCTCCGAATTCGCGCAGACAGCTCCGTATCACCGCCTCGACTTCGGCGTTGTCCTCCGCGCGTATCTCACGTATGGTGTAGTTCATTTTTTCTTCTCCGAAGTTTTCCTGCTTTTATTATACTATATAAAAACCGTCAATTCAAGGACCTTTTTGAAAAACGCCGCGACCAACTGGCGTGGGTGGGGGCGATGAACAACATTCGAGAACGGGCAGAAGAAATTGTGCTGAACGAGGTGATCTTCGTATGACAGCGCTGGTAAATTTGTGGTGGACAAGGCGAATGATATGGCATAATCAAAAAAAGCAGAGCAATTCGTCGTGAAGAATTGATCTGCTTGTTATCTAGACATCTTCAAAAATATGATTTGGTGTTAAGTGCCTCGAAGCATCTCTCCACTTTTGACTTTGTATGTTCCGTCCCGGTATTTTGAAAGCGGATACTTAAATCCTGCCTTTGTTCTGTATATTTCGGAACCGTCCTTGTCCCGCAGGGAATCAAGATAGTACATATAACAGTTTTGGCAACCCTCACTGCACTTTTTGCAGCCGTGCCACGGATTCCATATATCGTGCAAGGAAGGTCACCTCACTTTCAAAAATCACTTGCTGAATGAACACGTTCTGATGAACTGCCGGACATCCGCTCCGTTCGCCAGGTAACGCAGCAGGATTTCTGCACAAGCACGGCTGTCGCTGTCCGCTTTGTGGTGGTCAAGGCAAATGCCGTAATAGTCACATAGAACATTCAGTTTATGGCTCATCCCCGGCAAAAGCCGTCTGCCCATCTGTACCGTGCAGACGTACCTCACATACGGTTTCCATTCGATTTGGTAATCATGCAGGCATCTTTTCAGTACATTCATATCAAACACGGCGTTGTGCGCCGCCAAAAGCCCACCCGACATCAGCGGCTCTATCTGCGGCCAAAGCTCCGTGAAGGTCGGCGCATCCCACACGGTTTCCTCGCTGATTCCCGTAAGCCGGGTATTGAAATAATCAAAGTGCGCTTCCGGATTGACCAGTGAATAAAATTCGCCTGCGATCGTCCCGTCCTCTATAACGGTGATTCCAATCGCACTCATACGATTGCTCATACGGTTCGGCGTTTCAACGTCAAACACAGTAAATCTCGACATTGCCGAACCTCCTACTTTTTCAATTCCTCACTTAGCGAATGCGGTACTCCACGGGGACCGCGAATTGCACAAATACCATACTCGCCCTTCAGTTTGTCGAACGTAAATTTATCTGGCTTATACTGTCTCTGCAACCGTATCCTCATCAGAGCCGTGATCGTCAGGCTGCCGTCCCTGTAATCATAGGGAATGTCGGTTTTCGTGACCTTGCATTTATAAAGAATGGCGGAGACGGGAGACGCCACATACATATAGACGGTATCGCCCGTTTTAATGCCGTTTCCCTGTTTCCAGTCGATTTCTTCCGCATGGTCAAAGGCGTGTTCGATATCGTAATATTTCGGATTGGCGGGAACAAGCCATTCTTTCGGCGGACGGTTTTTTTGCCTTTTCTGCTTTGATGCCGTCACGACATAACTTTCATCGATCCATCGGCAGATATCCTCAAACGGGACCGTACCGTCAAGGAGGATGGAAATCCAGTTTCCTCGGCTGATGTGATAGCCGTGAAAATAGCCTGTCTGCTGTGACAACATATCAGCAAGCAAGGGATCACCCATTTTCACATTGATAATATCGACACGTTCCGTCCCGTCCAGCCCCAGCTTATCCATTGACACATCCATGAAGAGCGCAAAAATCTTTCGATTATCTTCATGCCGGAGAACAGGATATGCAATCGGTGTTCTGCCCGATATAAACGGATAATCCGGCTCTGTGCCATATTTCTTTTTCACATATTCAAATATCTTTTCCCTCATGACAAGTCTTGCTTTCTCTTTGCTGATTTCTTCACTTCCTCGTGATAAAAGTAATTCACTACGACGGGAGGATCGCCAAATTCGGAACGATGCTGATCGTCATCCCGCAGGTAGGGCATTCCTTCTTTCTCGGTATACTCGCGCATCCTTTGATCCAATGTCGTCCAGTAATCACGGCTCTTTTTGTTGTAGATTTCATAATACAATCCGTCCAGTTCCGGACGATTCTCGTGAATCCACTCCTTGATCCGCGCGCCGTAATCGCCGCGCAGGTTCAGGTTCTCCAGCCATACAAGGTTGCAGCTGTCTTTTGCCGCTTCGATGATCTCCACCGGGTCTGTGATCCCCGGAAAGATCGGTGAGATAAAGC
>JAFSSR010000156.1 GCA_017450885.1 Clostridia bacterium
AATTTTCAATTTCAGCATCGCCTACGCGCAAATTCGATATAATTTGCCTTCGGCAAATTTCGATATATTCGGATTTGCAAAGCAAATCCGAATTCGATATGTTTTGCGCTTTGCGCAAAACGGGAAAGGATAAACATGATACTAACGACCGTCGCATATAAAAACGGCGCTCCCCTCGTTACGAAAGCGGACGTCCCCGTGCTTGAAGAAGCGGCGCTGATCGGCGAAAAGGAGTGGGAGGTCGTCGGGCTCTACCCGGAGTTTGAGTATCAGACCTTCCGCGGGTGCGGGACTGCGCTGACCGAGTCGGCGTGTTATCTGCTCGACCGGCTTGCGCCGGAAGAGCGGGAGTCGCTTCTGCGGCTCTGGTTCGGCGAGGGGGGAGTGGACGCGCGGTTTATACGCTGTCATCTTGACTCCTGCGACTATTCGCTTACCGAATACCAGGCGGTGGCGGACGTGCTTTCCGACCCAGAATTCGAGACATTTACGATAGAGCGGGACCTCCGGAGCGTTATTCCGACCGTGCTTGAAGCCGTCCGTATGTCGGGCGGCAAGGCGCGCGTCATGCTGTCGCCCTGGTCGCCGCCGGCGGAGTGGAAGACCCCGCCCACGCAGATCGCGGACGGCAGGCTCCCCGAAAACGAGCCGCCCTCTCGGAACAGGGGCGGGAAGCTCAAGCCCGAATTTTACGCCTCCTGGGCGAAATATATAGCCAAATACGTCAAAGCGTGGCTGGACGCCGGCGTGCCGGTGACCATGCTGACCCCGCAGAACGAGACTATCGCGGCGAACGACTGGGACAGCTGCGTCTGGACCGCCGGAGAGATGAAGATCTTTGTCCGCGATCACCTCGCCCCCGCGCTCAGGGCGGCGGGCGTGGACGGACGCGTCGGGCTTTACGCCTGGGATCACAACAAGGAGCATATGCTCGAGCATCTTGACGCGCTGATCGACGGCGAGACCGCCCCGCTTTTCGACGGCGTCGCCTACCACTGGTACACGGGCGACCATTTTGAAGCGCTCGGCCTGACCGCGGGGAAGTACCCTCAGTTTACGCTGATACACAGCGAGAGCTGTCCGCTCCACCCGCCGACGCACGGAGTCGAGCTCGACGACGCCCTCGCTTACGCGCACGATATGCTGGGCGACCTCAATCACGGCATGGAGGGCTGGATCGACTGGAATATCACGGTCGACCGCCGCGGCGGGCCCCGCCACACGCCGGGCGGATTTTCGGCGCCGGTCGTATGCGAGGACAGAGGCGGTTACACAAAGCAGCTCGCGTATGAGTTTATCAAGCTCTTTTCGGAAATTGTCGTTCCCGGCTCGGTCCGCATAGCGTCGAGCGCGTACGGACAGGGAATAGAGGCGGCGGCGGTACGCCGTCCCGACGGCGCGCTCGGCGTGCTGCTCCTCAATCTCTCCGACCGCCCTTCCGCCTTGTCCGTCCGCGCGGAAGGGCGGGTCGCCGAGCTCACCGTTCCCGCAAAGGGAATGGCGGGCTGTGTGATCTGACGGAGGCGACGATCGCCTGTCGACAGTCGCCAGTCGCCAGTCGCCGGCGTGGCCGGACCAAAACCGTGTATATCGACTCGTGCGAACACAAACGCCCGATATGGTATTCGAAGCGCC
>JAFSSR010000157.1 GCA_017450885.1 Clostridia bacterium
ATCGGCTATGTTCTGCCGAAGCCCTGATTCCTTTGTGTAGGGGAGGGGCGTGCTCCTCCCGCGGCTGGCATAGAATGTTTGATGATACAGAGTTTATAACAACAGCGGCACGGATTATTCCGTGCCGCTGTTGTTATTATACGATGGTTGATATGATCCCGCAGGGGGAATGTCAACAACTTAAGCGTTAAAGCGAAGCAAATCACACGTTTTCGTAGGGATGGTCAATGACCATCCCTACGGAAATGATTGCTTTTAATTGATTATTCAGACAAGCACCGGGAGGAGCAAGCCCCTCCCCTACAAATCTCGACTGTGAGGTCGTATCTGAACACTGTTAATCGATCGCCTCGACGAAGTACATCCGTGAATCAAAGTCCGGGAAGAGCCTGACGTTTTCGTTGTAGCCCGTGCCGGAGAACTGCTGACGCAGGGCGACGCCCGTGTTCATCAGCACGGAGCCTTTCGCGGTGTAGTCCTCCGCCTCGCCGCCCATCTTGTAGAAGCGGGCGATCAGGTTGTGCAGAGTCCTGTCCTGACGGACGTGGATGGGCGACATGGTATTGATCAGGCTGCCGAACAGCTTGATGTTGACTCTGCCGGAGATGTTGTGAAAGCGGTAGGTGCGGTCGGGATCCAGCCCCTTGCAGAAAAAGCGGAACGACTGGGTGTTCGGCTGCACCAGCTCCTGCATGAGCATGCCCGCGGCGCGGGTCTTGTCCTCGCTGACGCAGAGCCATTCATGCACGTTGCCCGATTGGATACGAAAGAATTCGCCGTACTGCAATACGTCGCGCCATACCTTGTAAAGGGTGATCTGCAGGCGGGTCTGCTCTTTCTCGAAACGGAACATATCGCCGACGTCCAGCTCATAGCCTAAAATACCGAACGCCGCTACATTGAAACGCGACTGCAGCGGCGTGGTGCGCAGGGTCTGGTGATTCGGACAGCCGGAGACATGCGCCGAGATACAGCAGTGGGGATAGCCGTAGCTGTAGTTTTCCTGGATATGGGAGCGGCACAGCGCGTCGGTGTTGTCGCTCGCCCAGATCTGCGGGAAAAAGCTCAGGATCCCGAGGTCAAAGCGGTTGCCGCCCGAGGCGCAGCCCTCAAAGAGGATGCGGGGAAAACGCCTGACGAGCGCCCCCATGACCTTATATAAGCCGAGGATATAGCGGTGTGAGGTCTCGCCCTGTCTTTTGGCAGTCAGATAGGGCGAGTATACATCAGAAAAAATGCGGTTCATGTCCCATTTGACATAAGAGACAGCGCCGGAGGAAAAGACCTCGGTCATTTTGTCGATCAGAAAGCTGCATACGTCGGGATTGCACAGATCGAGGATCCGCTGGTGACGTCCCTCGCTGTGGAGCCTGCCGGGGATCTCCATTGCCCAGTCGGGATGCTGTTCATACAGGCGGCTGTTGACGTTGACCATTTCCGGCTCGACCCAAAGACCGAAATCCATTCCGAGGTCGGTGATCTTCTTACTCAGGCGTTTGAGCCCGCCGGGGAGCTTCTTGGGGTTAGGCTCCCAGTCGCCCAGGGCGCGGGTATCGTCGCTTCTCTCTCCGAACCATCCGTCATCCATGACGAACAGCTCGATCCCGAGCTCTTTTCCCGCCTTTGCCAATGAAACGAGCTTGCTCTCACTGATATGGAAGTAGGACGCTTCCCACGAATTGAGCAGGACGGGTCGTTCCCTGTCCGCCCATTCGCCGCGCAGGATGTGTTCTTTGACGAAACGGTGCATATTGCGGCTCTGACCGCCGAAGCCCTTTTGGGAAAAGGTCATGACCGCCTCGGGGGTGTGGAAGGTCTCGCCTTGCTCGAGCAGAAAGCGAAAACCCGCGGGATTCACGCCCTGCACGACGCGGGTCTTGTCATAGGCGCTGACCTCGACGGCGGCGTAGTGGTTGCCGCTGTAGATCAGGTTGAAGCCGTAGACGTCGCCGTAGTCCTCGACGGCGGCGGGACGGTGGAGCATAAAGAAAGGATTGCAGCGGTTGGAGGAGCAGCCCGCGCGGCTCTCGATGACATACTTGCCGCTCGGTACGGCGACGGTGCTTTTCTCCATTTCACGCGCCCACGCGCCGTGGAAGGAGGTGACCGCCCATCCGCTGTCGGGCAGGTCGAGCTGGGTGGACATCAGCCGTTCGAGTTCGATACTTTCCTCGTCGTTGTTGACGAGCTTTGCCCACCGCGTGATGACGTCGCATGCGGGATAGACGCAGTAGTGCAGCTCCAGCGTGAGCGCTCCGTCCGCGAGCGACAGGCAGAGGTGCTCGACCTTGTCGTCCTTGCCGTAGGAGCCGGGCAGCCCGGTGATCTCAGGCTTGATATCCGAGATCTCGCATCCCTGATAGAGAAAATCCGTGGTGCGCGTGCCGTCGGCGCGGACGAGCTCGATAAAGGGCTCGCGGATATCGCCGTGACCGGTGCCGGAACATTCGAGACACATGTCCTCTAAGACGGTCGTCGGATGCTCCTCGGAGTAGACGATCGTGTTGCCGGGC
>JAFSSR010000158.1 GCA_017450885.1 Clostridia bacterium
CGGAACCGACGGGCGAACATACATATGAATTGTATTCTGAGACCGCGGCGACCTGCACGCAGCCCGGATCGGTCACATACAAATGTACGGTCTGCGGCGACGAGTATTCCGAACCGACTTCGGCGCTCGGTCACGATGAGGGGACTTGGGCGGTAACGGCTGCGCCTTCCTGCACGGAAGCGGGCGTCGAAACGCGCTCATGCACAAGATGCGGCTTCACTCTCGAGACCCGCGAGGTAAACGCGCTCGGCCACGACGAGGGGACTTGGGCGGTAACGACAGAGCCTTCCTGCACGGAAGCTGGCGTCGAAACGCGCTCATGCATAAGATGCGGCTTTATTCTCGAGACCCGTGAGGTAAGCGCTCTCGGTCATAACTGGGGCGACTGGACCGTGACCAAGCCGGCTACTACTGAAGAGACCGGGATAAAGGTACGTGAATGTTCGCGGTGCGACGCTTTTGAACAAGAGACTATCCCCGTGATCGAGCAAAACGGCGGATGGAGCGTCGACGGGTATTATCTCGTCATCGACGACGCGTCAAGCGTTGACGTCGTCCGCCTCGCTCCCGGTGTCTGGACCACGTCCGACGAGATAAGGAACGCGCCGGGTATGCTCACCTTCAACGCCTCGCTTATCGCGGCTGATACCGACGAGAACGGCGATCTGCGTATCGACCTTCTGCGCGAAGGCTGTTACAGTATGTGGATCAGGTATACCGACAGGACGACAAAGATCGTTTCCGGCTTCAGCGTCACGTCCGACGGCATCACCCCGTACGTTTCGGACGTTACCGGCATCACCGTAAAGATCTCCGACCTCAATTCGGATATCAAGGATATTTTCATCGCAAAAGGGTATCGCTCCACATACAGAGAATGCAACGACAATAAGATCGTTCGTTTGACGGAGTCCGATCTCGCGGACGAATCTCAGACCACCAATTACGGCAGGACCATCGTCTACGTCATCGACTATAGAAACGTCTCTCCCGACGGAAACTACACCGTTTGCGTAAGATACAATTCGGACCGCGTAAACGATATGATGCGTTTCCATATAGATTATCCGACCCCGCACGTCACTCTTCACGGGCTCCAGATCACCGTCGAAGGATTGCAGAATATCAAGAACATCAGGATCGCCCCCGGGGAGTATGAGACCGCGGGAGAGGTCAAACGCGCTGACGGAGTGCGTATCTTCAGCAAGAACGACAAGACTCTGCGCAACGTCGCCGACAGCGGATATGAGTATACCATCCAGTGCCGCGACGACGGGCCGTACACCCTTTCCATTGAGTATATCGGCGGGTATTCGGTCGTCACGACTGTCGACGTTCGTCATATCGCCCCCTCTGTCACAGAGAACGGAGACGGCACGCTCACCTTCGGATGCCTTGATTTTATGTATGTTATCAGATACGCCCCCGGTGTTATCACACAGCAGAAAGCTTTCAAGACCGCCGCGGGTAACAGATACCTCAAGCCGAAGGACGTCACCCCTGCGGGAACTCTCACCACTCCCGCGCTCACCGGCGTCTGGTCGTTCATGATCCAGTACGACGAGCTTTCCTATACGATCTTCAGCTACGATTTTGACGCCGGGCAGTACGTCGGGCAATAGTACAAATTATATAATTCAGTTAAGGCGCCGATCAAAAAAGTCGGCGCCCTTACTTTCTTGCATAATATCAAATAGTATGGTATAATAGGTAAAACATTTTATAAACTTTTTTCGCATCCGTATCAATTTACCTTTGTCCCCTCTTTGAACTTTGAACTTTAAGCTTTGAACTGAATTCTATGAACGATAATCTTCTAAACAAAATCAACTCTCCCGACGATCTGCGCGCTCTGCGCGACGACGAGATACCCGAACTCGCTTCCGAGATCAGGGCTTTTCTCACCTCCACCGTCACCAAGACAGGGGGGCATCTTGCTTCAAATCTCGGCGCGGTAGAGCTTACCCTCGCTATCCACCGCGTTTTCGATTCGCCCCGGGACCATATCATCTTTGACGTAGGGCATCAGGCGTACGTTCACAAGCTGATAACAGGCCGCAGGGAAGGATTTTCCTCTCTCCGAACACCGGGCGGGCTTTCCGGGTTTACAAAAAGGTGCGAAAGCGAGCACGATCCATTCGGCGCCGGACACAGCTCCACCTCGCTTTCGGCGGCGCTCGGGTTTGCGTCAGCCGATCTTATAAATGGAAGCGGAGCGTATACCGTCGCTGTTATCGGCGACGGAGCGTATACCGGCGGGATGATCCACGAGGCGCTCAATAACTGCAAAAAGAATATGCGCCTGATAATCATCCTCAACGAAAACGAGATGTCCATCTCCAAAAACATCGGCGGATTTGCAAAGCATATCGCCCGTGTACGTTCCAACAAAAGCTACTATCGCGTAAAGGACGCGACGCGCAATACGATAAGCCGCATCCCGCTCGTCGGAAAAGCGGCGTTCGCTCTTGCTCGGGATACCAAGCAGACCATCAAAAATATAATGTACTCCAGCAATTATTTTGAAGAGCTGGGACTGTACTATATGGGTCCTGTCAACGGCAACGACTATTACGCCGTCGAGGATATGCTCCGTGTGGCTAAAGGGCTTGAACGCAGCGTTGTCATTCACGTCACGACGAAAAAGGGAAAGGGGTACAGACCCGCCGAGCAAAACCCCGGCGCGTTCCATTCCGTCCGTCCGGCGGGGAGCAAGTCTCCCGCCCACGGATTTTCGAACATGGCGGGAGAATATCTCGCCGATAAGGCCTACTCCTGCCGCGACATCTGCGCGATAACCGCCGCGATGACGCTCGGGACCGGGCTGACTGCCTTCATGACCGATCATCCGTCCCGCTTTTTTGACGTCGGAATAGCGGAGGAACACGCGGCGACGTTTGCCGCGGGTCTCGCGGCGAACGGAATGAGACCGTATTTCGCCGTTTATTCCTCGTTCCTTCAAAGGGCGTACGACAACCTTATCCACGACGTAGCCCTCCAGCATCTCCCCGTAACCTTTCTCATCGACCGCGCCGGCTTGAGCGTCGGCGACGGTCCGACTCATCACGGGATATACGACGTCGCGTTCCTTTCGCAGATACCGGAGATAACGGTCTACGTGCCGGCGAGCTACGCGTCTCTGAAAAAAGCCATCGACCTCTCGTATCTCTCCGACCGCGCAACCGCGATAAGATATTCAAACTGCGGGGAGGACCAGCGTATTGATCTGAACTTTACGCGCGAAGTCCGCCCGGGAGAATTGGGGGCAAGGTGCGACTTTACGGAAGAAGAGGCGCCGGAGACGGTGATCGTCACCTACGGGCGAATTGTCGGCGAGGCGATGAAAGCGGAAAAAGAGCTGAAAGAGAAGGGCAGATCCTGCGGTATCATACTTCTCGAGACGATCAAACCGTACGGGCTTTCCGCAAATGATATCGGGATCCTGATGCCCGCAGGATGCAAAAACGTCGTTTTCCTTGAAGAAGGCGTCAGGAACGGAGGCGCCGCGATGATCCTCTCGGTAATGCTGAATGAAAGCGGCGCGCTATCCGGGAAAAGAACCGCTATACTCGCGATCGAAAACACCTTTGAAGCGGGCGAGCAGGGCAAAACGATATTTGAAAGCTGCGGTATCTCCGCTTCCGATATCGTTTCTTTCGTGACGGATAAGAAATGATCTTTAAATCGTGCAGATTTGTTATTTTTGTGTATTGTCTGTCCTGACGATAAATTGTATAATATTTCTATAGAAATCAAAATCTCACGGCGCGTGATTTATCATTAAAAAGTGACGCGCCCATATAAATGAAAGGATGGCATTTATCATGGCAAAAAATGATGAAGTCGTAATGAACGGCGCGGGTATCGCGGAGATCGGTTTCCCGATGTGGCCCCAGTTTGCGGAGGAGACTCTCACCGACGTTCTCGAGCCCCTGAAGAGCGGTAAGGTCAGCTACTGGACCGGCAAAAAGGGCATGGAGTTCGAAGAGGCGTTCCGCGAGTGGTCCGGCGCAAAGATGGCTATCTCCTGCACCAACGGCACTTCCGCTCTGCATATCGGTATCTCCGCTCTCGGCATAGGCCCCGGAGACGAGGTCATCGTTCCTTCCTATTCCTTTATCGCTTCCTCCTTCGCTATCGTTCAGGCGGGCGCTATCCCGGTGTTCTGCGACGTTACCGAGGATCACACCATCGACCCCGAGTGCATCAAAAAGCTCATCACCAAGCGCACCAAGGGTATAGTCGTCGTCCATCTCTACGGCGTTGTCGCGGATATGGATCCCATCCTTGCCATAGCTAAAGAGCACGGTCTGTACGTTATAGAGGACGTCGCGCAGTGCATCGGCGGCGAGTACAAGGGCAAAAAGACCGGTACTCTCGGCGACGTCGGCTGCTTCAGCTTCTGCCAGTCCAAGCACTTCACCACCGGCGGCGAGGGCGGTATGGTCCTCACCAACGACGAGGAAGTGGGCTGGGAATGCCGTTCCTTCCGCGATCACGGATACGACGTCAAGACGAGGATGAATATGCTCGCTCTCGAGGAGAAGCTGCCTTACATCCACAACCGCGTCGGCTTCAACTACCGTATGACCGAGATCCAGTCCATAATCGGTATCAACGAGCTCAAGCGCTTCGACAACTGGAACCTCCCCCGCAGACGTAAATACGCCGCTATGTACGACGCCGCGTTTGCCGGATTGAAGGGAATTAAAAAGCTGCCCTGCAACACCGAGGAGAGAAAGAACTCCTACTGGTGGTATCCGATCCTTATCGACCTTGACGCTCTCGACTGCGACGCTCCCGCCATTCTCAAGGAGCTGTCCGCAATGAAGATCCCCTGCTACGGCATCCAGTGGCCGGAAGCGTATAAGGAGAGGGCGTACGTCGACGGCGTCGGATTCGGTACCGCTCATTTCCCGTTCAAGAGCGCCGAGTATACCGATCCCGAGTCGGTCGATTATACCAAGGCGAACTGCCCGGTAGCTCATAAGCTCCGCTTCGAGACGGTCAACCTCTTCCTGCATCCCTCGTGGGAGGAAGTACATATCCAGCGCTGCATCGACGGTCTCAAGGCCGCTCTTGCAAAGCATCTCAAATAAGATATTTCAGAGGGGAGCGCTTGATCCCTCAGGCGCTCCCTGCGCTTTTTTCAATAACAAAACGAAAGAGGATAAAAAAATGAGAAAGATCAAATGGGGCGTCATCGGCGCGGGCGGCATCGCCGACCGCCGCACTCTGCCCGGAATGATGCTCGCCGAGAACGCCGAGCTTATCGCGGTAATGGAAGTAAACGCCGAGCTTACCGAAAAGCTCCGCGTGAAATATAACGCAAAAAGAGGCTACACATCCTACGAAGAGCTGCTCGCCGATCCCGAGATCGAGGCCGTTTATATAGCCTCACCCGTCGTATGCCACAAGGATCAGGCGATTGCCGCGGCAAAAGCGGGAAAGCATATATTGCTCGAGAAGCCCGCCGCGCTCACTATCGCCGACGGCGAGGAGATACTCAAGGCGGCGAAGGACGCCGGCGTGCTCATCGCCTCGGGCTTTATGATGCGTTACCACGGATATCATCAGAAGGTCAAGGAGATGATCGCCGCGGGCGAGATCGGGCAGGTAGTTTCCGCGCGCGCACAGCTCACGTGCTGGTATCCGGAGATACCCGGCGCATGGCGTCAGGATAAGTCGAAGTCGGGCGGCGGAGCTCTCATGGACATGGGCGTCCACTGCATCGACCTCATCGAGTACATTCTCGGCTCGAAAACTGTAATGACCTGCGGATTTAACGATACCCGCACCTTCAGCTACAACGTCGACGATTCGTCCAATATTCTCATCAAGCTCGAAAACGGCGTCGCGGCGTACGTGGACAGCCATTTCAACATCCCGGACGAGGCGGCGTTCTGCCGGATGGAATTCTACGGCACAAAGGGAAGCATCCTCTGCGAGGGGACCATCGGTCAGGTAGAGGGCGGCGAAGTGAGAGCCGTCATTTCGGACGCCGGCGGATACAACGCGGCGCAGGACCGTTCAACCTCCGGCTCGTTCAAGGTCGAAGCAAAGCTCGGTAATATGTATCAGAAAGAGATAGAGTCGTTCGGACGTTCCGTCGCCGACGGAACGCCTCTCACCGTGCCGCTCGAGGACGCCATCCACGTCCAGAAGGTAGCTCTCGCCGCCTACGCGGCAAGCGAAGAAGGCAAGTACTGCATGGTAGACTGAATAATGGACGCTCTGGATTATTTGCTTCCCGAGCCGAAGCGGGCGGTACGGAAGGACGGCTCCGGGTACGTCGAAGCCGACGGATTTAAGGTCGCCGGACGCCCCGAGGGCGGAAAGCTCCTTTCCTCCGCGGTCGATCTGATAAACGGCACCAGCGGAAGCTATCCGGTGGTTTTTATTCCGGATACGCTTGAAATCGAGACTCCGGTACCTTCTCTGCGCGCGGAAGCCTACTCACTTGAGATCGCCCGAGACCGCGCCTGCATCAGGGCGGAATGTGAAGCGGGATTTTATTACGGCGCGGTCACATTGAAAAAGCTGTTCGACGGCAAAAAACTTCCTCTTTGCGAGATCGTCGACTGGCCGGATCTCGCCGATCGCGGGCTGATGCTGGAGAACCGTTACGGCAGCGATTTCATGACGCTTGACGACTATAAAAAAGCCGTGGACTGGCTTGCCGGTATGAAGTTCAATCAGCTCACCGTAGGCGTTTACGGATGCTGGTGCGTGCAGTATGATATGCGTCTCTCGGAGTTTTTGTACGTTCCTCTCAGATCCCATCCCGAGCTTCGCACTCCGCGCGATATCCGTTACTGGTCGCCCGCGAAGCAGGAGTATATCGAGCGCGAGAACGTCCTGCCGACAATGTTCCGCGAGGATTATCTCTGCGAGCTTATAGACTACGCCGCCGCGCGGAACATAAAGATCAAGCCGCTTTTCAACAGCTTCGGGCATAATACCCTCATCCCGCGGCTGCATCCCGAGCTTTCGGCAAAGGATGAAAACGGCAGACCCACAAAGCACGGCTTCTGCGTTTCGGACGAAGCGGTATACGACTTTATGTTCTCGATCTACGACGAGATCATCGACCGCTATCTCGCCCCCAACGGACTCGACTCCATAGAGATCGGACTCGACGAGGTCTACGCCTGGTACGGCGAGGATCTCGACGATATTTACGGAAAGTTCGAGCCTTACTGCAGGTGCGAAAAATGCCGCGGGATGGACAGGAAAGAGCTGATGCTCAAGTTCATCGTCCGCGTTGTCAAGCACCTGAAGCAAAAGGGAATGAAGAGCGTGTATATCTATCACGATATGCTTTTCGAGCAGTTCGATATTGTAAACGAGGAGCTTGTCGAGCTTTTCAAAAAAGAGGATATCTACGACGTCGTCGTGCTCGACTGGTGGTGCTACACGAAAGAAGAGGACCTTTTTCAGAAGCGGGAGATCAACGGACTTTTCCGCAGTATCGCAAAACCGTTCACCGGATACTATCATTGGGTCATCCCGATGGAGTATAACTGCAATATAAAGGCGCTCGCAAAGCTGGCGAAAAAGCACGGATTTGAGGGCATAGAGGCGTATTCTTCCTTTGAATACTGTTTCGACAGGCCTTTTGCGTATGAGTCTCAGCTTGCCTGGAATACGGGTACGATCGAAGAGGATGAGGCGTTCCGCGAAAAGTATGCCGCGAGCCGTTTTCCGGAGGATCCGGAAGTCGCGAAAAACGCGCTCGATATTATGGAAGACCTTACGACCAACGATACGAAGGTCAACCGTATGAACGGACTTGAGTACTACTGGTACACCTACGTTTCACCGGACGAGCCCTACCCACGCAAGTTCCATGAGGCGATATACAGAAAGATCCTCGGCGACTACGAAAGCTACACGGACTATTTCGACGAGGTCATAGAGAAGGCGCGTACTGCAAAAGCGTTCTTTGACCGGTACGGCTCCGATATAGCCAACGTCTGGTACGCGACAGCCGATCACTACGAGACCTACGCCGTGAACTATAAAAGCATCTCCGCGCTGTTCAAGAACTACGGCGAGGGCGACTACGGCGATATCGAAAAGGTACTCGATATGCTCGCTGCCCGCATCGAGGAGTTCGAGGGCTTTATGGCGAACGTCGAGGAGACCCGCATAGAGGCAAACAGCTTCGTTTATATGCGTAACCACAGTATAACGCTGCAGTTCCTCTGCGATATTTACAATTATCTTGAAGAGAATTCCCGCGACGGCGGTCTGCCCGAATTCGGGCTCGATAAGATCGAAGACTGTCTGTCGGAGAGATACAGAGATCTGAGGTGAATGATATGAAATGCGGAGTATATGAGACAGTAATAACTCCCGCGCTGGGACTTAATATTCCCGGCTACTTCGAACGCCGCCCGGCGGAGGATATAATCGACGATCTGTACGCAAAGGCGATCGTTTTCGATAACGGCAGGACGACAGCGGGCATAGTCGTTCTCGATATCCTTCACGTCCGCGCCGATATGGTAAAGCGCATACGCGAGCGTTTCGAGGAGCTTACCGGCGTTTCCGGCAAAGGGCTGATGGTCGCCGGGACCCACGCTCACACCGGTCAGGCGGTCGAGCAGAACGATGAATTCGGCCAGCCGGACGAGACGTGGATAGAGATCACCTGCCAGAAGGCGGCGGACGCGGCTGTGCTGGCGTACCGCAGACTTCAGGATTGCGTGATCGGCTTCGGGCGCACCGAGGAACACGACCTCGCCTTTAACCGCCGCTTCTGGCAGAAGGACGGCGCGGTCCACACCTGGCCGGGGGTGGGCAATCCCGATAACGTAAGGGAAGCGGCTCCCGTAGATCCCGAGGTCTGCGTTCTGCGCGTCGATACGCCGGACGGAAGACCGATAGCCGTGCTGACCGGATTTGCAAATCATCTCGATATAGTCGGCGGATGCAAGTATTGCTCCGACTATCCCGGCGAGCTTTCACGGATAGTCAAGAGCAGGCTCGGCGAGAACGTCGTCTCGGTATTCGTCAACGGCTTTTCCGGCGACGTCACGCACATAGATTATACGGGCAGGCATCCTTACGGCGCGAACTATTATCTCGAAGTCGGCCGCAAGCTCGCCGACGACGTTTTCTCGGTCTATTATGAGATAAGGACCGGGAGCACGGACGTCCTCGGCTCCGCCTCCGAGGTCCGCGAGATACCCAGACGTCAGCCCACAAAAGAAATGTACGAGGAAGGGAAAAAGTACATAGCCGATTTCAACGCCGGAGCGCTCAGGATGCAGGAGGCGAAGGGGGACGGCGAGTACGAAAAACCGACCACGGGCAACGCCGATCTTATGTCCCTTTCCTACGCCAAGTGCAACGTCAATCTTTATGAAAATCCAATCCTCTCGGAAAACGTCGAGACCCAGGTCATCCGCGTCGGCGACGTCGTCTTCAACGGATGCGGCGGGGAGCTGTTCGCCGAGCTCGGTCTCGATCTGAAAGCGCGTTCTCCGTTCGATAAGAATATCAACGTGGAGCTCGCAGACGGCTGCTACGGCTATATAGCCACAAAGCACGCCTTCGCCGAGGGCGGATACGAGGTCACCCTCGACAGATACGTCAATATGTCGGAGGACACCGGGGACATAATGATAGATACCGTATTACGCCTGCAAAAGGAGCTTCGAGACTGATTTGAAAAAGGTAGTTAAGAGAATCCTTATCCCCATCGTGTCGCTTCTGCTTCTCATAGCGATCTTTCTCTGCGGGGTAAACCTCTATCAGCACATAGCGAATAAGGAGTTTTTCGCCCACGTTAAAAAGGAATTCAAGATCCCGGGCATTTCGGAAGGACTCGTTCAGCAGGGTATGTTCAAAGCGGAGGACGGCAATATCCTTGTCTGCGGATATATGGCGGACAGCTCCGCGCCGAGGATATATCTTCTCGACCCGTCGGGTAAAGAGGTTAAGTATGTATCGCTTATGAAAAATCAAAAGCCGGACACCACCCACGCGGGCGGTCTCTGCGTCGTCGACAGATACGTTCTCCTCTGCGGAGACGGCGGACTAAATATCTACTCGTACGACGACCTCCTTATGGCGGCAAACGGCTCCGAAATGGAGGCAAGCGGCGTACTTGAGATCGACTGCCTTCATCCCGCGTTCTGCTTTGCCGACGCCGAAAGACTGTATTTCGGGGAGTTTTACCGCGAACAGAACTATCCCACCGATCCTTCCCACCATATGGACGCTCCGTCCGGAGAGAAAAGACACGCCATCCTTCTCGTCTGCGATCTCGATCAGCTCCGCCGCGACAATTTCTCAAAGGCGGAATATACGGCGGTGCTTTCGATACCCGACCTCGCGCAGGGCTTCGCTTCCGACGGGAACGGTATGTTCTGCGTGTCGTCGTCATACGCCCTGGCGCTCTCCCATCTTCGCTTCTATAACGATCCCACCGCGGGCGAGCCGAAGGGGACCTTTACTATCAACGGCAGGGAATACCCGCTGTATTATCTCGATACGGATAATATGATCAAGGATGTCACCATGTTCCCGATGGCGGAGGAGATATACTTCGACGACGGAAAGCTTTTCGTCATCAATGAGTCCGCAAGCTCAAAATATATCTTTGGTAAGATAACCGGCGGCGGGTTCGTTTATTCGTATGAGTATTGAGGGAATTGAATAATAAACAGCAACGGTGCGGGATTTCCGCACCGTTGTTGTTTTTTAGCATGATTATTTTGATTATAAAATCTCTAATTACAAATCATCTCATCTGCGAACGCAGTTTTGAAACAAGAGAGTAGTCCTGACTTATAAGGAAAATCAAGTTTCTTGCCGTATGCGATGGATTAGTCCTTCCCGATTCCCATGCCTCGACCGTCCTTGCTGATACGCCGAGGACACCTGCAAACGCTTTTTGAGTCATATTAAGAGCTTTTCTTGTTTCCGATACGTTTATGTCGGGAAGGCTTCTTTTTCTGGCTATAGTCGCGGCTTTGGCAGTTCCTTTTTCATACGCCAATGCTTCCTCAAGCCCGCTCATTATTCCGGAAAACAGATCGGCGTTTTTGAAATTAGCTTCGATCTCTTCCTTTGTCAGCGAGCTTTTGAATACTTTTTCTTCCATACGGCAGTTACTCCTTTAAATGAATTAAATACGATTAAATCGTAGTTGTCAATAGTATCTGATTGACATTTTTAAAGTAATAAAGAAACCCATATGACATACAATTAATGCTTCGTTTTTGTATTTCATTTGGGTATACCCTATTGAAAGAGCGGCATTCTTTGTGTTTTTGAATTACAGTCCTAAAAGCTGCTTTTTCTTTGCGTCAAATTCTTCCTGCGTGATGACGCCGCTTTCTAACAATTCTTTATACTTTTTCAGCTCGTCAGCATTGCTCTGCGGAATCTCTTGCTTAATTGTTGTAGTAGAAACGGGCTTGTTTTGGCGATCTACCAGAAGTTTACTGATTGCTTCGTGAATTTCATCTCTATTTTTTAACATCGTAAATCTAATTGCTCCTGAAGCGGTAGTAACCGATAATCCGCTGAATATACTTGTTCCTACTGCGCTTATTGAGTCAAAAGGTAGATCAACCCGTTTTCCAAAAGCGTTGGAACCGTAAACTCTTTTATCTGTTACGGTTATTTGAACTTTTGATAAACGCTTGTAAATGACGATTCCAAGAATTATTAATACAATAATAAGTGGATAAAGTACATAATTAACGCCATTTCCAAATCCAAAACCATATGCATAATCAGGCTTGCCACCGTTGATACCATAAATTCTTGAAAGCCGTTTAGACGCCGAAAGATCAAATAGTATTGTCGCTATAACTGCTATGATCGGTAAAATGATGCAAAGAATAATGGGGTTTTTCAATTCGCCTTTTATAATTGTCTTTTCTTCCATTTTTCAATTTCCTTTCTGTTTAAGGCTTTCTAAAGCCAATTTTAAATTATTCAGTACGCCCTTCATTTGGACGTATTTTGCAACGGTTGAGCCGCTTCTACCTATCTTTCGACCAACCGCGTCATAAATTATCTATACCATATTTATTTATCCTCCAAATAAAAAAGTGTGTGGACGCAAAGGAACCACACACCGAAAAACGCAGCTCCATTTGCTACCACACAAATTCCGTTCTATATTGCATTCTGCACACAATAAGCGTACGAAAGAGGAGCGTACATTTTTGCCGAAACAAAAAAGTACACTTAGCATATGCAGAAATTGCAAAAAATATGGAATTTATGTGGTAACATCATTTTATCACATTATCATGCAATAGTCAACGAAAAATCAAAAAAAGACGGTCAAAAGCGAAATCAAACGAAATCCATAGTGGCTGACGCATCCCCGCCCTAAAGGAAATAAAAATCGCGGGCGAATGCCCGCGGGTAGAAAAGAACAAATCATTGTTTGTTTTCTTTAGCTGTCTTTAATGAGGATATCAGGATCCGTTTGATTTCCAGGCAGTCGTTGATCAGTGAATCACCCTGCTTTTCATCAATATAATCGGAAAGGACCAACAATTTTAACCAGTATTCCGTTTCTGCGGTCTCTTTAAGGGATATCTGGAGCTTAGATATAAAATCAGCGGTGCTTACTCCGTAAACAGCTTCGTTGGCGTTTGCTCCGATAGACGTTCCGCTGCGAATGATCTGCTTTGATATTATTGTTTCCTTCTTTTCGGTGGTGAGAAACTTGTATAACTTTACTATTCTCGCAGAAAAGCGTAAGCTTTTTTCAAGAAGAGGATTATCATATGAAGTCATGGCAAATTCTCCGGGATTAAAGAATAAAGAATGAAGAATAAATAAAAAAGAATAATACAGAAACGCCCCGAACAACGTTTATGATTTATTCTATTTTCATTATTATTTATTAGTTGAGCCCCCCAAGCGGAGCAAGGGGGGCGTTTCTGGTGCTCCTGCGGAGAATCGAACTCCGGACACCTTGATTAAAAGTCAAGTGCTCTACCGGCTGAGCTACAGGGGCGTGTATTCAAGTATTTTTTCAACCACAATATAATAGCATGTAACCGCCGTTTTGTCAATACTTTTAGAGAAAATCATTAGGTTAAACAGGTAAGATGAGGGGTGGTTTTTTGTACGGTTATAGAAGGGGATGTTGTTAGTTATTGATCGTTATTGTTTTGATCATGTGTAGTAAATTTTGGTGAGTTTGAATGAAATTATAGTGACCAGTTTTGTTTTTACCATCCAGGAGTTCCTTATCCGTCGCCTAACGGTAACACCTTCCGCCGATGGGTAAGGCGAGCGTTGATTTCGCTTCAGGTGCGATGAATGGGAAAGTCGTGCGGATTGTTCCTTTAAGATCGGCGGGAGAGACAAGCTTGCCGGGGTCCCCGGCGAAGCGAGGTCCCTCGAGCTTCGTGGGGCATAGGCCCCCGCCCTACGGAGTTGGGTGCGTTCAGTTCGCCGCAGGCGAACATCGTTTTGCGCGTCAGCGCAAACATCGTTTGCCGAAGGCAACATCGTTTCACGCGTCAGCGTGAACATCGTTTCACGGGCCGGCACGGAGACCGGCCCCTACGGGGTATGGTGGGTGATTATACGAAAGAAACAGACCTCTCGGGGACGAGAGGCCTGTGCGATCTTATGGTTGATTGACGTCGAATTTTAAGACTTGGCCGTCGATCATTCTTCGACTACGTCTTCGATATTCTCTACCTCTTCGCCTTTGGATTCGGCGGTGGGGCAGTTCTCGCAGTCTTCTTCGTCGCAGAAGTCGCAGTCGTCAAGGAAATCTTCATCATCAAAGCTGAACGCGTCTTCGTCGTTGAGGCAATTCACACGCTTATTGAATTTTTTGAAGAGTACCGTTGCCGCAACGAAGATGGCGGCGAGAGCGCCGAGGAAAATAATCAACTTGACTATAAAATCACTTGAACTCTCTCTTTTTTCTTTCATGGTAAGACCTCCCAATAAATTTCTTCACCTAAATTATATCACAGATTTGTTGATTTGTAAATCTA
>JAFSSR010000159.1 GCA_017450885.1 Clostridia bacterium
CGCCATCAGCTCGTCGTGGGTCCCGGTCTCGACGATGTCGCCGTCCCGCATGACGAGTATGCGGTCGCAGGAGCGGACGGTGGAGAGCCGGTGGGCGACGATGAAGGAGGTGCGTCCGCGGCAGAGCTCCTCGAACGCCGCCTGTATGCGGTGCTCGGTCGCCGTGTCGACCGACGAAGTCGCCTCGTCGAGGATGAGCACGGGCGGATCGCGCAGCATTACGCGCGCTATGCACAAAAGCTGTTTCTGACCGTTGGAGAGGCCGTCGTCGCCGCCAATGACCGTGTCGTAGCCCTGCGGCAGTCTGGTGATAAAGCCGTGGGCGTGGGCGGACTTTGCCGCCGCGACTATCTCTTCGCGGGTCGCGTCCGGCTTGCCGTAGGCGATATTCTCCGCAACGGTGCCGCGGGCGAGCCAGGTGTCCTGGAGCACCATGCCGTACATCGAGCGCAGATCCTCGCGCCTCATCTCGCGGACGTCGCGGCCGCCGACGGTGAGCGAGCCCCCGTTGACGTCGTAAAAGCGCATAAGCAGATTTATCAGGGTGGTCTTGCCGCATCCGGTCGGACCGACTATCGCTATATGCTCGCCCGGCTCGACCCTTATATCGAGGTCGCGGATGAGCGGCTTTTCGGGAACATAGCTGAAGCTCGCGTGATCGAAAGCGATCTCCTGCTCCCCGGTAAACCCGAAGGGAGGGAAGAGCGAGTCGTCCGGCTCCTCCGGAGCGTCGATCAGATCGAAGATCCGTCCCGCGCAGACAAGCGCGTTCTGGAGCTCGGCGACGACGCCGGAGATCTCGTTGAAGGGCTTGGTGTACTGCACCGAGTAGGCGAGGAAGGCGGTCAGCGTACCTACGTCCATATTCCCGTTCGTGACCGCGAAGGCTCCGCCCGCGGCGATCACCGCGTATATGACGTTATTTATGACGCGGGTCGTCGGGTTTACGAGCGACGAGAAGAATATCGCCTTCTTCTGCGTTTTGGCGAGTTCAAATTCCGCGCGGTCGAAGTCGCGGCAGACCTCCTCCTCGCGGGAGAAAGCGGCGACCGTCTTTCGCCCGGAGACGTACTGCTCGATATTCTTTGTCAGCGCGCCGCGCTCCTCCGACGCCTTCCTGAAGGACGAGGAGATCGAGGACGCCACCTTCGCCGCCACGAATACCGACACCGGGGTCAGCAGCACGACCGCCGCCGCGACCGCCGGGCTGAATACGAACATCATCACGAGGGCGCCGACCATGGTCACGGCGGCGGACGTGAAATTGGTGAAGGCGAGAAGCAGACCGTCGCCCACTATGTCCGCGTCGGCGGTCATGCGCGAGAGCAGCTCGCCCTGCGGATGCGCGTCGAGGTATGAGAGCGGAAGGTGCGTCAGCTTGAGCGCCGCCGCCGCGCGAATGTCGCGCACTATGCCGAAGGCGGCGCGGTTGTTCGCCGCGCTGCCGAGCCATCCGAACAGGGCGTAGCCGCCGGCGCAGGCGGCTATCATTATCAGAATACGGCTTATACCCGCAAAGTCGACCTCTCCCGGTCCGAGGGCGAGATTGACCGCCCGTCCGACAAGGACGGGAACTGCGAGGGTGAGAAGCGCGGTGAGCGCCGAGCAGACCGCCGATAAAGCGAGGGTCAGACGGTAGCCTTTGAAATATACGGCAAGCCTCTTGAAATTGACCGAGGCGCGGGGGGCGTTGATCTCTTTTTTCTTTCTCACACTCTCACCCCCTCACCGCTGCGCCTCAAAGATCTCGCGGTATACAGGCGAGGTCTCGAGCAGCTCGTCGTGGGTCCCGTACCCGGCGCATACGCCTTCCTCGAGTACGAGTATGGCGTCGCAGTCGCGCACGGAGGTTATCTTTTGCGAAATGATGACGCGAGTCGGCGTCTCCGGCAGACCTGCGACCGCCTTCCATAAGCGGCTCTCGGTCAGATTGTCGAGGGCGCTCGAGCTGTCGTCGAAGACGAGTATTCTCGGTCGCTTAACAAGCGCGCGGGCGATGCAGAGCCTCTGGCGCTGACCGCCCGAAAGGTTGGTCCCGCCGGAATAGACGCTGTTTTCCGGCGCGGCGAAATCGCCGGCCTGCGCCGCTTCGAGAGCGGCGGCCATCCTCGCCTCGTCCGCGTCCGGATCGCCGAAGCGTAGGTTATCCGCCACCGTGCCTTCAAAAAGCACCGCCTTCTGCGGGACGTAGCCTATCTCCGACCGCAGCGCGGACAGCTTGTAGTCGCGTACGTTTCGCCCGCCTACGAGTACCTCGCCTTCGGTCGGGTCGTAGAGCCGTAGGATGAGCGAGGCGAAGCTCGATTTTCCCGATCCGGTGCTTCCGATCACGCCCAGAGTGCTTCCGGACGGGACGGTAACGTCGATCTTTTCGAGCGCGGGCGTCGCCCCCTCGGTGTAGGTAAGGGAGACTCCGCGCATTTCTATAGAGCCGTCGGCGGGCGGCTCTGCGATATCGCCCTCCGGCATACCGCTCCCGAAGCTCATCACCGAGGATATGCGGGAGGCGGAGGCGCCTGTACGGGTCATAAGGACGATAAGATTAGCCAGCTTTATCAGCTCGACGAGTATCTGCGACATATAGTTGTACAGCGCGACGAGAGCGCCGCGGGAGAGCAGTCCCGCCTCGATGCGGATGGCCCCGGTCCTGATGAGTATGATGATGCCGACGTTTACCACCACCCAGGTGAGCGGATTGAGGAGCGCGGAGATGCGCCCGACCCGCCGCTGCGCCTTTGCAAGGAACTCGGCTTCGGCGGCGGTGCGTTCGCTTTCCGCTTTCTCACGCAGGAAGGCGCGCTGGACCCTCGCGCCGGAGAGCTGTCCGCGGAAGCCCTCGACGGTGTTTTCCAGCCTCGCCGCCGATTTTTTGTACAGCGGCAGGGTGACAAGCATGATCGCAAATACGATAAGCAGCAGTACCGGGATGATGCAGACGAAGATGAGCGCGCTCTTCGCGTCTATGGTGAAGGCGGCGATCATCGCGCCGAAAACGACGAATGGGGAGCGCAGAAGCAGGCGCAGGAACATATTCACGCCGTTCTGCAGAGTGTTTATATCGCTTGTCAGCCGCGTTACCGCCGCCGACGTGCCGAGCTGATCGAGCTCCGCGGGGGAGAGGGTCTGGACGTGCCGAAAAAGCGCCGAGCTGACCTTTGCGGAAAATCCGGTCGCGCCGCGCGCGGCAAAATACTGCGCGGTGATGCTCGCGCCGAAGCCGAGCACGGCAAAGCCGAAAAGCAGGGCGGTACGGCGGATTATAAATCCGCTGTCGTCCTGCGCTATGCCGACGTCGATTATCGACGCGACGACCGCCGGGACCAGCAGTTCAAAAGCCGCTTCGAGCAGCTTGAAAAGGGGAGCCAGCAGACAGTCGCGCTTAAATCCGCGAAAGTATTTTAAAAGCGATCTCATTCGGTGAAGTCTCTTTCTGTGTCGTTTGATCTATTATACATTATTTTTATACGGTTTGCAAGTCGAGAAAAAAGACGCCGGAGGGCGTCTTTTTTATGTCGGTCTTTACGCTTAAAATCTGGGGAACTCGACAGTCGAACGGGTGCGCAGGGACTCCGCCGAAAGCGGGGTGACCGCCATCCACGCCGCCGCGTCCTCAACGGTTATCGGCATCGGCTCGCCTTTTATCAGGTGCTCGGCGAAATCGTTGTAGACGAGGTAGTCCATACCGCCG
>JAFSSR010000160.1 GCA_017450885.1 Clostridia bacterium
CACACGGAAGCCTGGACCTCGCCTATATGCGCCTTTTCAAGCAGCAGCATACTCAGGCGCGACTGACCTATGCCGCCGCCCATTGTCAGCGGCAGCCGGTCGTTCAGCACCGCCTGATGGAAGGGAAGGGCGCGGCGGTCGTCGTCGCCCGACTCCGTAAGCTGCCTGTCAAGCGACTCCGCGTCGACGCGTATACCCATGGAGGATATCTCGAACGCGCGGCCGAGCAGCTCGTTCCAGAACATAATATCCCCGTTCAGCGACCAGTCGTCGTAGTCGGGGGCGCGCCCGTCGTGCTTTTTGCCTGACTTCAGTTTGCCGCCTATCTGCATGATGAAGGCGGTCTTGTGCGCGCGCAGATACTCGTCCTCGCGCTCCTTCGGCGTAAGATCGGGATACGCGTCCTCCAGCTCCTGCGTGGTCACAAAGCTGACCTCCGGGCAGAGCTCGACCGCGATCTGCGGATAGCGTTCCTTTATCGCCTCGGCGGTCTCGACCATCGCCTTGACCTCGTCGCGCACCGTCTGCATAAGGTAACCGGCGTTGCGCTCCTCGCGGGTTATCACCTTTTCCCAGTCCCACTGATCGACGTAGACCGAGTGGAGGTTGTCCAGCTCCTCGTCGCGGCGGATTGCGTTCATATCTGTGTACAGACCGCGGCCCGGATAGAAGCCGTAGCGACCGAGCGCGAGCCGCTTCCATTTAGCGAGCGAATGGACCACCTCCGCGTCGACTCCCGCGTCGCGGATGTCGAAGGAGACCGCCCGCTCGACGCCGTTGAGGTTGTCGTTGAGACCCGTCTTGGGATCGACGAAGAGGGGAGCCGAAACGCGCTTGAGATTGAGCGCGGCGGCAAGCTTGTCCTCGAAGGTGCGCTTCAGAAATCCGATCGCCGACTGGGTGTCGTACAGCCCCAGCTTTGCCTTGTATCCCTGCGGAATGAATGATCTGCCCATGGTAATTACCTCTTTTCCGGCGGTCCGCCGCTAAAAAACAACAGTGGATCGCAGCCACGATCCACGTCATTGCGGAATTTAATACGTTAATACGTATTGTATCAAAAAACCTTCCAAAATGCAATAGTTTTTTCGATGATTGTTGAACTTTTTATCATTTAGTCCAGATTGACACGGGCGGGTAAATGTGGTATTATATAATTGATAAAGCAGCAAAGGGGAAGAACAATGAGAAAGACAAAAATAGTATGCACTCTCGGTCCCGCTTCCGCCTCCGAAGAGACGATAGAGGCAATGCTGCGGGCAGGGATGAATATCGCGCGTCTTAACTTTTCCCACGGGACACACGAGAGCCACCTCGAATACATAAACACCTTCCGCCGCGTCCGCGACAGACTCGGTCTTCCGGCGGCGGTCATGCTCGATACCAAGGGACCGGAGATCAGGGTTGGGACCTTTGCGGACGGCGCGGTCCCGCTCGCGGACGGCGCGGAGTTCACGCTCACGACCGCGGAATGTGAAGGGAACGCCGAACGCGCCTTCGTAAACTACGCGGAGCTCCCCTCCAAGCTGAAGGAGGGCGACGTCCTTAAGCTGGACGACGGCAGGATCTCGATGAAAGTAAGGTCCGTATCTGACCGCGACATAGTCTGCGAGATCACTCACGGAGGGGTGCTCAAGGACCGCAAGAGCGTCAACGTCCCCGGCGTCGCGCTCGGCATGACCTTCCTCTCCGAAAGGGACAAGAAGGATCTCCTCTTCGGCATCGAGCACGATATAGACTTTATCTCCGCATCCTTCGTCCGTTCGAAGCAGGACGTGGTGGATATGCGCAAATTCCTCGACTACAACGGCGGGCACGACATAAAGATAATCGCCAAGATAGAGAACACCGAGGGCATCGACAACTTCGACGAGATACTCTCCGCCGCCGACGGCATCATGGTCGCCCGCGGAGATATGGGGGTCGAGGTCCCGTTCGAGAGGCTTCCCGGCATACAGAAACGGTTCATCCGCCGCTGCTACAGATCGGGCAAGATGGTCATCACCGCCACCCAGATGCTCGAGTCGATGGTGCACAACCCCACCCCGACGAGGGCGGAGATCACCGACGTCGCCAACGCCGTCTTCGACGGCACGTCGGCGGTGATGCTGTCCGGCGAGAGCGCGATGGGCGAGTACCCGGTCGAGGCGGTCCGGACCATGGCGGCGATAGCCGAGCAGGCGGAAAAGGACGCCTTCGAAATGGACGTATACCGCGGGATAGGGCACGACGTCGAGAGCCAGGAGACCACCAACGCCATCTGCGACGCGGCGGCGAAGGCGGCTCACGATATGAACGCCAGGGCGATCATCGCCGTGACAATGCGCGGACACACCGCCCGCCGTATGAGCAAATTCCGCCCGGAGGAGCCGATCATCGCGGCGACCCCGCTGTTAAAGACCTTCCATCAGCTCTCCCTTTCCTGGGGGGTCTACCCGGTAATCGCCCGCTTTATAACCTCGTCGGACGAGCTTTTCGTCCACGCGGTCGACTGCGCGAAGCAGCTCGACATGGTGCAGGACGGCGACCGGGTGGTCGTCACCGCCGGTATCCCGCTCGAAACGTCCGCGTCTACCAACCTGATGCGCATACAGACGGTCGGCGAACGGTTCTGAAAAACTATAAATGCGGGAAAGGCGAACCCCTCTCCCGTACAGCATAAAACGTCCCGCGGATTTTGATCCGCGGGACGTTTTATGCTGCGCCGGTCTTTATTTTTTGAGCGTTCCGAGACTTTCGATACACTTGCGGCAGATCAGCTTTCCCTTATAATACTCCACGTCGTCGGCGTTTCCGCAGAAGATACAGGAGGGTTCATACTTTTTGAGTATGATCTTGTCTTCGTCAACAAAGATTTCAATAGGATCGCGGCTGGCGATATTCATAGTGTTTCTGATCTCAATGGGGAGTACAATCCTTCCGAGCTCGTCGATCTTTCTAACTATTCCGGTCGATTTCATTTCCAATGTCCTTTCTGAGTGGGGGTTATCTTCTAAATCAAATGGGGAAGAAATTTAAAAGATATGTTAATTATATACATTTATTTTATTAAAGTCAATAGCGTTTTAGGCTTTTTTTGCAGAAAAACAGATAAAATTGTTATTTTTTATCACAAACTATTATTGCCGGAAGAAATACGCAGACAAAAAAGGCGGGCCCGCCGCGAGGAGAGCGATACTTTCTTTTACGCTCCGCGTCCGCGGCGTATACGCGCGCGCGGGAAAAAATTGTTAACATTTTGTAAACAATGCAGGGCGGGGGTTGAAATAATTATTTTTATGTAGTAAAATGTGCGAGATTGGTGCGCGATGATGCGGAAGGTGGCTTGCAGACCGCCCGTGAGACGGCCTATGGCAAGGGAATTTCCGCGGAGTATGTCCGATATACTA
>JAFSSR010000161.1 GCA_017450885.1 Clostridia bacterium
ATCCCCGCCCTAAAGGATACAGTCAGCAACCGACTTCGCTTTCCCCCTCCCCTCAGTCGCCTGCGGCGACAGCTCCCCCTCCCCGCTTCGCGGGGGAAGGAGCTTTGCGTGAGCGTCGTTCGGGATGGACGACCTCAAGGTCGGCGGGGTTAAAACCCCGCCCTACGGTGTCGGGTGCGTTTTGTTTATTCGAAGCGCCGAATTACGTTTTCCGCGCCCAAACGCTGTCATTGCGAGGAGTACCGAAGGTACGACGCGGCAATCCGCGCCCCCTTTATCGTTTCGCCGTCAGGCGAATTCGATCCGTTTTTTACTTCTTCGCAAAGCCCGAATACTTCCGTCCCGGCTCCAGCGTGATGCCGCGGGCGGCGGCGAGCTCGCTGACCGTGACGAGCTGGTATCCGGCGGCGATAAGCTCGGGGATGAAGGTGCGCGACGCCTCGACGGTAAAGTCGTGGGTCGAGTGGACGAGGATGACCGCGCCGTCGTAGGCTTCCTCGCGGATGGTCTTGCAGATCTTATCCGCGTTCTTGACCTGCCAGTCGAGGGTGTCTATCGACCAGATTATCTCGGCGAGTCCGTAGCGTTTGCAGACGGCGTCGACCGTCTCGTTCCTGCCGCCGTAGGGCGGGCGCATGAGGGTGGGCGCCTTGCCGGTTATCTCAATGAATTTAAGGTTGGTGCGCTCGAGCTGATCGGCTATCTGCGCCTCGGTCATGGTCTTGAACTTGGGGTGGTCCCAGGAATGGCTGCCGACCTCGCAGCCCATGGCGAGCGCGCGGTTGACCTCGTCCGGCCAGTAGGCGAGGCTCTTGCCCTGCTCGAAGAAGGTGGCGACGGCGCCGTACTGTTCAAGTATGTCGAGGATTGTCCCGGTGTATTTGCAGGGACCGTCGTCGTAGGTGACGGCGATCATCGGCTTGTCGGGGTCGATCTTGCGTCCGTTCGGATCGGGATCGCGCGCCGGTCTCGGCGTGACCGCGACCACGCAGGAGGCGGCGCAGGCTCCGTCTGCGGAAGCGGCGGTCAGGGTGGCGTAGCCTTCTCTGACGCCGACAGCCGTGCCGTCCGGTCCTACAAGAAGGACGGACGGATCGTCCACCGACCATACCACGCTCTCCGCGCTCTCGGCGGGCAGGGTGCTGACCGCCAGCTTGAGCTGCGAGCCCGCCTCGAGCTTTTCGCATACGCCGGAAAGACTGAGCGAGAGGGTGCGGTCGTCTCCCGCGCCCGGCTGATAACTGTTGATGAAGGAGGCGATCTTCGCGCCGAGACCCGACCTGAGGGCGTTCTCTCCGCTCCCGCCCGGATCCGGCGAGGAGGAGGTCATATAGCTCGAAACGTCCTTCGCCCAGGAGACGAGGGAGGCGAGATCGGCGTACGCCGAGCCGCGCCACAAAAGATCCTCGCCCTTGCCGTAGAGGGCGTAAAAGCGGGTCAGCGCGGTGTAGAAGGCGTCCTCGGTGAGCCCCGACTCCGGGGCGAACAGCCTGTCGGTCAGTCCGCGGACCACCCCTGTTCTCGCCGCCCAGCAGACGGCGGTGGAGTACCACTTCCCGGCGGGAACGTCGTCGAAGACGCGCTCGGTATAAGGGCTGACGTCCACGTCGCCCACCCTTGCGGAAATGACCGCGAGCATGGCGCGGGAGGCGCCGCCCTTGGTCCTCTTCGCCCGGTCGTCTCTGCCGAAAAGCTTTACGGCGTCGGTGTACCATCTGTCCCACGGGGTCCGCGAAACGGGCGCGGCGAAGATCCGCGCCGCCGACGCGAAGAGCATAACGGCGCAGAGAATTATGCATACAAAAGATCTGAAAAAGCGGGATTTGCGGGGCTGCATTATGTATATCCTTTCGATAGGCGACAGTTATCCACTATAATTATTACTCTATATGATAACATTTTATTAACAAATTTTCAATATATATTTACAAAAAAACTGTCGGAATTTTTCACAACTTGTTGCAATGCGGGTCGGAATGTGATACAATTTCAACATCAAACAAGGCAGGAAAACAAGATGGTAAAACTTTCGGAAGGCAAATTCAAATACGTTTCGGGGGGGTTCGTCCCCGCGTCCGAGGCGGAATACGCCGCCGGGCGCAAAAAGACGATGGCGGCGCGCATACTCGCGGCGCACGACAGCGGCGCGGGCGACGGAAAGCTCAAAATAAAGTTCGACGCCATGGCGTCGCACGACATAACCTACGTCGGGATAATCCAGACCGCGCTGGCGTCCGGCTTCGACGGACAGTTCCCCATACCCTACGTGCTGACCAACTGCCACAACAGTCTGTGCGCAGTCGGCGGCACGATCAACGAGGACGATCACCAGTTCGGGCTGTCGGCGGCGCGCCGCTTCGGTGGCGTCTACGTCCCGGCGCACCAGGCGGTCATCCACAGCTTCATGCGCGAGACGATGAGCGGATGCGGCAGGATGATACTCGGCTCGGACAGCCACACCCGCTACGGCGCTCTCGGCACCATGGCGGTCGGCGAGGGCGGACCCGAGCTTGCAAAGCAGATCCTCGGCCGCACCTGGGACATAAACGAGCCGGAGGTGATAGCCGTGCGTCTGACCGGCGCTCCCCGTCCGGGAGTCGGGCCGCAGGACGTGGCGATCGCGCTGATAGGCGCGGTCTACGAGCGCGGATTTGTCGCCAACCGTGTGACCGAGTTCGTCGGGGAAGGCGTCGCCTCCCTGCCGATAGAGTATCGCAACGGCGTCGACGTCATGACCACCGAGACCAAGTGCCTCTCCTCCATCTGGGAGACCGACTCCGAGACCGAGCGTTATTTCAGAGTTCACGGCAGACCGGAGGCGTATAAAAAGCTCTCGCCTGAGGAAGGCGCGGTATACGACGGCCTGGTCGAGATCGACCTCTCGTCGGTCGAGCCGATGATCGCGCTGCCCTTCCACCCCTCGAACGCTTATACCATACGCGAATTCAACGCCAACGCCCGCGACATCATCGCCGAAAAGCTGCCGGATATGCTCGGCTCCGTCGGCGAGGACGGCCGCGTCCGTGCGGTCCAGGGCGTGATCGCCGGATGCGCCGGCGGCACCTTCGACAACCTCTGCGCGGCGAACGATATTCTCAAAAACAGCCATATGAACGCCGGGCCGTTCGCGCTCTCGGCATATCCCGCGAGCCAGCCGGCGTATATCGAGCTGATGCGGAACGGCGTCGCCGCCTCGCTGCTCGCGGCGGGAGTCTCCCTCCGCACCGCCTTCTGCGGTCCCTGCTTCGGAGCGGGCGACGTGCCGCCGAACAAGGGATTATCCATCCGCCACACCACCCGCAATTTCCCCAACAGAGAGGGCTCCAAGCCCGCCGAGGGACAGTCGGCGTTCGTCGCGCTGATGGACGCCCGCTCGATCGCCGCGTCCGCCGCCAACGGTGGGGTCATCACCCCCGCCACCGACTTCGACGTCGAGTATACGAAGTACGAATATCACTACGACGACAGCCCCTACCGCGCCCGCGTATACAACGGCTTCGGCAAGGCGGATCCGTCGGTCGGGCTGGTCTTCGGACCCAACATCACCGACTGGCCGTCACAGCCCCCGCTCGCCGACGACGTCCTTCTCGGCGTCGCCTCCCTCATACGCGACGAGGTTACCACCACCGACGAGCTCATCCCGTCGGGCGAGGCTTCGTCCTACCGCTCCAACCCGGTAAGGCTCTCGCAGCTCACCCTTTCCCGCCGCGATCCCGGATATGTCGGACGCGCCAAGGCGATAAAAGAGGGACCGGTCCCCGCCGCGGTGATCGAAGCGGTCAAAAAGCTGGGCGGCGATCCCGGAAAGATCGAGGTCGGGAGCGCGGTCTGCGCCCGCAAGCCGGGCGACGGCTCCGCCCGCGAGCAGGCGGCGTCCTGCCAGCGCGTGCTGGGCGGACTCGCCAACATCTCCTACGGCTACGCCACAAAGCGCTACCGCAGCAATCTTATCAACTGGGGTATGCTCCCCTTCGTTTACGATACCGATTTCATAGGGAACGAGCTCCCCTTCGACGTGGGCGACTATATTTACGTCCCCGGAGTCAGAGCGGCTGTGGGCACGGAGGAAAAGGAGCTGACCGCCTACGTCGTAAAGCCCGACGGGTCGGTCGTCGAGACCGTTCTCACCCTGCCTCCCGTGACCCCCGACGAGAGGGACATAATCCTCGCGGGATGCCTGATAAACTATATAGGTAACAACTGAACCGTAGGGGCGGGGTCCTATCCCCGCCCTTTGCCGTAGGGGCTGGGTCCTATCCCCGCCCTTTGCCGTAGGGGCGGGGTCCCATCCCCGCCCTTTAAAGTTACAAGTGACAAGTGACAAGTTTAGGTGTCCCTTCGGGACGAATAATTCGAAAACAAAAGGTGCTGGATTTTCATTTCAGCACCTTACTTTGTCATTGCGAGGCCGCCATAGGCGGCTGTGGCAATCCGTATCCTCTTTTGACGAAATTCCTGCTGAAATATCAAATAGGAGAACGGATTGCCGCGGGCTCCGCCCTCGCAATGACAGTTGGGGGCGTTTCCCCGGGCGAGCTGAAGGTTACGGTCGTGCAAATTGATTGTTTGAGCACGGCGGGAGACAAGCCCCCGCCCTACGGGAAAAGGTGCCGGAATGAAAAACCGGCACCTTACGTTTTTGAAAAAGACGTTTCCGACGAATGAGGAAACACCGCAACTCCTCACTCCTCACTCCTCACTCCTCACTCGTCCTCGTACCCTCCTCCGCCGATCTGAACGTAATCGAGCGGATCGACGTGGGCGCCGTTGACCGTGACCTCAAAGTGCAGGTGCGCGGGGTCGAGGGCTTCCGCCTTGGCGGTCCTGCCGACCTTTCCGATCACCTGTCCGCAGGCGACCGCGGCTCCGGCGACGATCCCTTCGGGGCGCTCGGGGGAGAGGTTCATATAGATCGACTTCATCCCGCCCGAATGGTCGACGCAGATGCAGGAGCCCATAAACTGGTCCTCCCAGATCGCCGTGACCGTCCCGTCGGCGAAGGCGGATACCGGCTCGCCCTCCGGCGCCTCGATGTCTATGCCGAGGTGGGCGCGGTAGTCGTTCATCGTCGCCGACCAGACCGCCAGCTCGCCGTTGAAGCTCTTGGCTATCTCGCCGCTGACCGGCGCGCTGTAGGCGTAGGGCTCGGCGTTTGTGCTGTTCGCCGGCTCTGTCCCGTTGATGATGTTGTGGTCGGTGTCGGAGGGCTTGGAGGTCACGGGTGTCCTGCTCCACTCTCTCTCGCGGTCCGGCTTCTCGCTTACCGGCGGGACGGCGCTGTCTGCGGTCACGCTCTCGGCGGGGAGAGGACGTTCGTTGTCCTTGCGGCGGTTGCTTATGGCGGTGAGCATCGCCACGGTGAGTATAGATACCAGCATAAAGGCGCAGAATACGTATACGGCGCCGCCGGCGACCTTGCGTTTTTGATTTTTATCCATGGTCATTACCATCCTTTTTCGTGTGAATGTATTCCTATTTTTGCCCGGACGGGATGGTTTTATTCAACGAAAAAAGCGCAAAATAATCGCTCACAGGCGGCAATTTTGCTCACAGGCGGCAATTTCAATATTGCAATCGCAATAATAATGTGGTATAATACAATGGAATATGACTTCACGGCAAATTCCGGGAAGAAAAGAATGAAATAGAAACTTGCAGTTGTCGGATACGGCGGCATGGGCGTGGGATATCACGCCGCAAAGACTATTGAAAAAGGGCTTATCGAGCTTGCCGGCATATCCGACACCGATCCGGAAAAAACGGAGACGGACTCACCAAGACCATGGCGACGCGCGTCATCGAGACCGCCTTCGAGTCGGTACGCCTCGGAGAGCCGGTGAGGTTTGAAGATCAAAATACAATTCACATACAAGGAGAACAAGCAATGTCAATGTACAACAAAAAGTCAGTAGAAGACATTGAGGTCGCCGGCAAGCGGGTGCTCGTCCGCTGCGATTTCAACGTCCCGATGAAGGACGGCGTCATCACCGACGCAAAGCGCATCGTAGGCGCTCTCCCGACCGTCAGGTATCTGGTCGAAAACAACGCTAAGGTCATCCTCTGCTCCCACATGGGCAGACCCCACAACATCTTCAACGACAAGGTCAAGCTCGACAAAAAGGAAAAGAAAAAAGTCGAGGAGCTCCCCGAGGAGGAGCGCGCCGCAGCCGAGGCGGCTTACCTCGAAAAGGCTAAAGGCGACGTGACCAAATTCTCGCTTCAGCCGGTAGCCGACAAGCTCGCTGAGCTGCTCGGACGCCCCGTCGTTATGGCTAAGGACGTCGTCGGCGAGGACGCTCAGGCAAAGGCCGCCGCTCTCAAAGAGGGCGAGATCCTCCTGCTCGAAAACGTCCGCTTCCACGCCGAGGAGACCAAGAACGATCCCGAGTTCGCAAAGAAGCTCGCCTCACTCGCCGAGGTCTACGTAAACGACGCGTTCGGCACCGCTCACCGCGCCCACGCCTCCACCGCCGGCGTCGCCGACTACCTCCCCGCCGTCTGCGGCTACCTCATCCAGAAAGAGATCAGGATCATGGGCGACGCCCTCGAAAATCCCGTCCGTCCCTTCGTCGCCATCCTCGGCGGCGCAAAGGTCTCCGACAAGATCGGCGTCATCAACAACCTTATCGACAAGGTGGATACCCTCATCATCGGCGGCGGAATGGCTTACACCTTCCTGCGCGCCGAGGGCGCTTCCATCGGCGCCTCGCTCTGCGAGGAGGACAAGCTCGACCTCGCCCGCGACCTCATGGCAAAGGCGAGAGCCAAGGGCGTCGACTTCCTCCTCCCCGTCGATAACTTCATCGGCCGCGAGTATAAGGAGGACACCCCCTACCTGCGTATCTACAGCGACTCCATCCCCGACGGCTGGATGGGCCTCGATATCGGTCCGATAACTCAGGACCTCTTCGCCAAGACCCTCATCGGCGCCGGCACCGTCGTCTGGAACGGACCCATGGGCGTCTCTGAGTGGGAGCACTTCGCCTCCGGTACCCGCTCCGTCGCCGAGGCGGTCGCCGACTCCGGCGCCATCTCCATCATCGGCGGCGGCGACTCCGCCGCGGCTGTCGAGACCCTCGGCTTCGCCGACAGGATGACCCATATCTCCACCGGCGGCGGCGCTTCGCTCGAATTCCTCGAAGGACTCGAGCTCCCCGGCATCGCCTGCCTCCAGGACAAAGAGTAATTGATATAAGAAATTAAGGTAATTAAATCTGCGGACCCTTTTTGAAAAAAGGGTCCGCGCCCCCAAAAACTTTACCGCAAGGGTCCGGGCTATAAGACCCGGGAGAAAGTCGCGCGCAGCGCGACGGGCGGTGTGCATGCAAAATCGCTCTCGAAAGCGAGCTTTCAGAGACGGTTTTGCATGC
>JAFSSR010000162.1 GCA_017450885.1 Clostridia bacterium
CCGCCCTACGGTGTCGGGTGCGTTTTGTTTATTCGAAGCGCCGAATTACGTTTTCCCACCCCAACGCTGTAATTGCGAGGAGCGCCGGCGTGGCCGGGCCAAAAAATCCGCAGTATGCTCGGAGCGGACGTATCGCTTACATGCACGTTCCGCCGAGCGACGCGGCAATCCGTAATCCCGCCCTCGAAGTCGTCGCACCCGAACGCTGTCATTGCGAGGAGCGCCGGCGTGGCCGGGCCAAAAAATCCGCAGTATGCTCGGAGCGGACGTATCGCTTACATGCACACTCCGCCGAGCGACGCGGCAATCCGTTTTCCCTTTATGTTTGCGGCGCCGTTTACGCAAGTCAGCAGTAAGCAGTCGGTATTCTGCTGAATACCGACTGCTTACTGCTGACTCGTCTTTGAACTTTAAACTTTGAACTTTGAACTATAAACTTTGTCCATTCCTTCAAACTGCGATCCGCTAACTTCTTACCGCCATCACGTTATCAATATACTTGATAATGATCGTACACGCCTCGGCGCGGGTCACGGGGTCTTTCGGCGCGAGTATACCGCCGCCTCTGCCGGTCATGAGCTCCTTTTCGATCGCCCAGCAGAGGGCGTTCCTCGCCCACTTGGAGGCGGTCGCTTTATCGTTGTACGCGTCGAGAAGGGAAGCGTTGGTTTCCGGCTTGCCGGACAGGGCGTAGAGCATGGTGACAAGCTGTTCGCGGGTGATGCCGGCGTTCGGCATCGTGCCGTCGGATACGCCGTTCTCGACCGCCCACGTCTGCGATCCGGAATACCATTTATCGCCCTTCGGCACCTCGGCTCCGACGGCGCGCGTCAGCACGCGCCACACCATAGCCCGGGTCATTCCGGTATGCGGCGCGAACAGCGTTTCGGAAACACCGGAGAACAGTCCGCGCACGTACGCCTTCGCCGTGTTGAGATAGAACCACGATCTTTCCGGAACGTCGGTGAAGGGCAGGCCGTCCGTCCTTTCGTAAGTCGCGATAAAGTACGGGACGCCGAGATAGATATCCTCCGAGCTGCCTTTCACCTGATACAGCTCGACGGCGATAACGTTGCCTTTCTTTTTCAGGTCCATAGAGGCGATCAGATCCGGATCGGTTATATCTATGGCTACCGGGAGCGCGCCTCCGTGCGGGTCGTAAAGACTTCCGTAGTTCCACGGGAGGTCGCCTTCCACAAGGTTGATGCGCAGGACCTTTACGCCGTTGATGTACACCTCCGCGGCGTCGTCTACCCAGACTATGCCCCGCAGCCGCGTGACCTTTTCGGGCTCGGAAAGGTCGAAAGAGGCGCGGAAGAAGAAATTGGGTATGTTGACGCCCGGCTCATCCGCGTCCTCGGGGTAGACCATGTTGAGCAGAGTGTTTACGGGCCGCCCGTTGCGTTCGGCGGGCTCGCCGTTCAGGGCGCCGAAAGCGCCGCGCGCGGTCTTCCACTCGCTGTCGTCGAAGCCCGGCAGCGTCCATGAGACCGTGTCTTCGTCATAGAAGTCGAACGGCATAGTCCCATCGTCGAGGTAGTTCCACTCCGTCTTTTCCTCGGAAACCAAGGTATCCTCCGGCACGGGGATCAGTCTGCGTTCGGCGGTCGCCCTGTTTCCCGCCGCGTCGGTGACCGTATAGGAGACGACCGATATCCTCGTGGGGTCCACCTTGCCTGTGATTTTTATATCGGCGGTCACGTCGCCGTCAAAGTTGTCGTAGGCGGAAACGCCTGCCATAAGGTCTATGCCTTTCGACGCGTCGTAATAGTCCTCGGTGGGCACGGTGAGGACCGGAGCGTACACGTCCTCGGTCACGCCTTCTCTGCGGTGTATGGCGAAAAAGTCCATAACGTCGCCGATCTCATTGTCGGCGCCGGTGCGGTAGGTGGTAAGGACCAGCATATCGGCGGTCACGTCCACCTTTGTAATCGTCGGAACGTTCTCCTGGACCTTCTTTTCAAGATATGGCAGATCTGTTTCCGCAATTTCGTAGTATTTGCTCCCGGACGCCGTATTGGCGGTCATATAGAAGACGTCCTCCGGAGCGGGATCGGAATAGCTTCCGTAACGCTGACCGAATACTTCTTCATAGCGTTCGGGATCGTCTATTACGGTCAGATAGTTTGAAATGTAGGAGCGGGCGTAGACGTGATCGTGTCCGCAGAGCACGGCGTCGACGCCGAGGTCGGAGAAGATGGGGGAATACTCCTTGCGGTAGTCGGAGTTCCAGCGGTTCTTTGCCCCGGGATAGCAGGAATAGTGCATGACCACTATCTTCCAGTTCGGCGCGCCGTATAGGGCGGTACATTCCTCGGTCGCGCGCTCGATGAATTCGCGGTGGAGCGGCTTTGAAACGTCTATCGAGTTTATGCAGAGGAAAAGCACGCCGTCGCGGGCGACCCAATAGTCGCCGCCGTACGGGCCAGCCTCGCCGACCGTCGCCTGATCGACGTCGGAATACGTGTAGCAGGCGGAGTATTCGGGGAAGTTGTCGTGATTGCCCGGAACGGTCAGGAGCGGATGGCTTTGGATGAATTCGGGATATGCGAACAGCTCGACCTCTCTCGGTATGTCGTTGCTGTTCACCTGGTCGCCCGCGGTGACGAGAAACTCTATGCTGTCGCCGAACCATTGCTCGGCTTTGCGAAGGGTGGTGTCCCACCTCTGGGTGTCAAATTCCGCAAGTCCCCCGCCGAGCTGCGGATCGCCCGCGACAAGGAAAGAGAGCTTGCCGTCGCCGAAATCGCCAGACTTGAAGGTATAGAAGGGGGACCAGCCGACGTCCGGCCCGCCGACGCGGTAAGTGTAGCTGTGACCCGACTTCAGCCCGGTCATCTCCGCGCGGAAGGTATTGCCGTCCTTTTCCGCCATTACGTTGACGTTGAGACCGGCCTCCTCCGGGTCGCTTTCGGGACCGTCGGCTTCGGACCACTGCAGGTACTGCGCGCCTTCGCCTTCAGACTGCCAGGTGACGTGACAGCAGGTTTCGTCCTTCCCGGATGTGAGAAAAACGTCTTTTACGGGTCCGGGCTCGATATGGATGATCTCCGGGGAATTTGAAGCCTCCGCTTTTGCGGTCTCTGCTCCGGAAAAGAAGGTCATGCCGCTCATTGCGAACAACGCGGCGAGCAGCGTTGACGTCAGGACAGTTAAACGCTTTTTCATGATCGCTCCTCTGCTTTCGGGTCAAGAACATTATTACAATAATTATATATCAAACCGGCGCGAATTGCAAGTATAAAACGCTCCCCCGCGGTCAAGCCGCCGGGGGAGCGCCGATCTGTACCTCCTTCTCTGCCGGATTTAATATTTTAAACGCCTATTTTTTCTTTCAGGCGTGATATTATTTTCTTTTCGAGCCGCGAGATATAGGACTGCGATATGCCCAGCTTGTCCGCCACCTCCTTCTGGGTCATCTCCTTGCCGCCGTCGAGGGCAAAGCGCATGGTTATTATCTCCCTTTCGCGCGGGTCGAGCTCGGATACGGCGCGGGCGATCATTTTTCTCTCCTCGGAGCTCTCGATGTCGCGGTATACGCAGTCCTCGTCGCCCCCCAGCACGTCGGAAAGAAGCAGCTCGTTCCCGTCCCAGTCCACGTTGAGCGGCTCGTCTATCGAGATCTCGCCGCGCTGCGATCCGGTGCGGCGGATGTACATGAGTATCTCGTTCTCTATGCACCGGCTCGCGTAGGTGGCGAGCTTAATGTTCTTGTCCGAGCGGAAGGTGTTGACCCCCTTTATCAGCCCGATGGTGCCTATGGAGATAAGGTCCTCTATCCCTATCCCCGTGCTCTCGAACTTTTTGGCGATATAGACGACCAGCCTCAGATTGTGCTCGACCAGCAGCGCGCGCGACCGTTCATCCTCGATCCGCCCGATGGCGCGCGCCTCCTCCTCCGGGTCGAGCGGGGGAGGGAGCACCTGCGGCCCGTGTATGTAATTGACTCCGCGGCTCCCGCCGAGAAGTCTTGCAAGCAGTCTTTTCAAACCCTCGAATGAGATCATTTCGGTTCTCCGTCGTTGTTATGTCAGAATTTCAGGTATCAGCGCGTCCTCATCCCCGAACGGGCCCTCGTTCGCCACTATGCACGCCCGCTTTTCCTCTCCGTTCACCGTCAGGCGGTCGGGGATAAATCCGATCCCCGTGCGCCGCCCGGCTACCGTCGAGAGCGGCACGACGCGCACCCGCTTCGCGGTCTCTCGGGAGAGACGCGATATGCCGGTTTGATCGCCCGCGAGCAACGCGTCGGCTTCCGCTCCGGTAAACAGACCGCGCAGCTTTCCGCGCGAAACGAATATAACCGGGAGACCGCCGAGCGGTTCGGACGCCAGATCCCCGCTGTCGCAGAGGGCGGACAGCCTGACCGTGCGGCAGCCGACCGTTATCTCGATGACCGACGGAGTCCGCGTCCGCCTTTTGCGGAGGATTCGTCCTATGACCAGCGCCGACGCCGCCGACCCCGCGGCGAGCGCCGCGAGCAGATAAAACGGCAGCTTGCCGACCAGCCGCGCCTCCTCACCGTCGGCGACCACCCGTTTTTCTCCGATCCTTACGTTCAGAAAATTATAGAGCGCGGTCATCGCGCCTCCGAGGAGAAAGCTTATCCCGTAAAAAAGGGCGGTGCGGCGGATGAGCACGGCAAAGCGCGCCCGCTCGTACGCGGTAAAGCAGATCAGGAGCGCCGTCGCCGCGTTTATCAGCCATCCGAACAATCCGGAGAGCCCGGCGAACAGGGCGGCGACGCCGTAAAGCCCGCCTATCGTCGCTCCGGCGGCGAGGGGGAGCGGACGCATCCGCTCGTGCGTGATCCTGCCCGCCACGTAGAGCGAGAGGAAATCCATGCTGAAGTTGACGGCGAAGAGTACGTCGCCGTATATCACCTGTTCCATGACGATATTGTATCACCTGCCCGGCGGGAAAGATGTCGCAAACGGGGGACGGGAAAAATATCTCCGAAATATTGCATTTTACGAAAAAGTGTAGTATAATAAATTTTCAGTTATTCTATTTTATTCTATGAAAGGAAAAAGCTATGAAACGTACTACGGTAAAAGAGCTCTGGGACGCTCCGCTGCAGTTCGACGGCAGGACCGTTACGGTCGCCGGCTGGTGCAGGTCTATCCGCGCGTCCAACGCCTTCGGGTTCATCGAGCTCAACGACGGAAGCTGCTTTAAGTGCCTCCAGGTCGTGTTTGAGGAGACCAAACTTGCAAATTACAAGGAGATAGCGGCACAGAACAGCGGCGCGTCGTTCGTTGTTACCGGTACCATGACGCTTACTCCCGAGGCAAAGCAGCCCTTCGAGGTCAAGGCGGACAAGATAGAGATAGAGGGTCAGTCCGCGCCCGAGTATCCTCTCCAGAAGAAGCGTCACACGCTTGAATATCTCCGCACCATACCCCACCTCCGCGCCCGCACCAATACCTTCAACGCGGTCTTCCGCGTCCGCTCGACCGCGGCGCAGGCGATACACGCCTTTTTTGCGGAGAACAACTTCGTTTACGTCCACACGCCGATAATCACCACCTCCGACTGCGAGGGCGCGGGCGAGATGTTCCGCGTCACCACCCTCGACGCGGGCGATCCGCCGCGCTGCGAGGACGGGAGCGTCGATTTCACAAAGGACTTTTTCGGCACCCAGGCCAACCTGACCGTCTCCGGTCAGCTCAACCTCGAGACCTACGCCATGGCGTTCGCCAACGTCTACACCTTCGGTCCCACCTTCCGCGCCGAAAATTCCAACACTCCCCGCCACGCCGCCGAGTTCTGGATGATGGAGCCGGAGATCGCCTTCGCCGATCTCGAGGACGATATGGAGCTCTGCGAACGGATGCTCAAATACGTCATAAAATACATCATGGAGAATTGCCCCGGCGATCTTGAGTTCTTCAACAAGTTCGTCGACACCACCCTGCTCGACCGCCTGAACAACATAATCAACAGCGATTTCGCCCGCGTCACCTACACCGAGGCGATCGAGCTGCTCAAGAAATCGGGCGAGAAGTTCGACTATCCCGCCGAGTGGGGCATGGATCTCCAGACCGAGCACGAAAGATACCTCACCGAGCGCGTCTACGGCAAGCCCGTGTTCGTCACCGACTGGCCGCGCGACATCAAGGCGTTCTATATGCGCGTCAACGACGACGGCAAGACGGTCGCCGCCATGGATCTCCTGGTCCCCGGCGTTGGCGAGCTGGTCGGCGGATCTCAGCGCGAGGAGCGCATAGATATTCTCGAGGAGTCGATAGACAAATTCGGACTCAAGCCGGAGGACTACAGCTGGTACGTCGATCTCCGCAGGTTCGGCGGGACCAAGCACGCCGGCTTCGGCCTCGGCTTCGAGAGACTTGTAATGTACGTCACCGGAATGCAGAACATCCGCGACGTGGAATCCTTCCCGCGCACGGCGGGCAAGGCTCTGTTTTAAGGGATAATCATGAAATATTCTGAACTTTCAAAAGAAGAGATACAAGAGGAATTGAAAAAGCTCCGCGCCGAGTACGCGGAGATGGCTTCCCACGGCTATAAGCTGAATATGGCGCGCGGAGTGCTCAGCAAGGCTCAGCTCGAGCTGACCCAGGATATGCTTACCGCTCTCGTCACGCCGGATCAGTGCTGCACCGAGTCGGGGACCGACTGTCGCAACTACGGCCTTCTCGACGGCATCCCGGAGGCGAAGCGCCTGATGGCGGATATCCTCGGCATACAGCCGCACAAGGTCATCGTCGGCGGAAACTCCAGCCTCAACCTGATGTACGACGCCGTGGCGCGCAACCTGCTCTTCGGCACGGAGGACGTAAAGGAGCCCTGGGCAAAGCAGGGAAAGATCAAATTCATCTGCCCCGTCCCCGGCTACGACAGGCATTTCGCCATCTGCGAGGCGCTGGGCATCGAGATGATCAACGTCGATCTGCTCGACGACGGTCCCGATATGGACGCGGTCGAAAAGCTGGTCTCCTCCGACCCGCAGATAAAGGGTATGTGGTGCGTTCCGAAGTATTCCAACCCGACCGGCACGGTCTATTCCGACAAGGTCATACGCCGCATCGCCTCCCTCAAACCGGCGGCGAAGGACTTCCGCGTTTTCTGGGACAACGCCTACGTCGTCCACTCGCTCTACGGCGAGCCGGCTAAGCAGCTTGAGATACTCGCCGAGGCGGAAAAGCAGGGCAATCCCAACATGATCTACGAGTTCGCCTCGACCTCCAAGATATCCTTCCCGGGCTCCGGCGTCGCGGTCATCGCGTCCAGCCCCGAGAACATCGAGGAGATCAAGCACCGCATGGGCGTGCAGACCATCGGTCACGACAAGCTCAACCAGATGCGCCACGTACGCTATTTCAAGAATATGGACGGCATCCGCGAGCATATGAAGGAGCACGCCGCGATAATCGCCCCCAAATTCAAGCTGGTCACCGATACCCTAAAGCGCGAGCTCGACGGTCTCGATATCGCCCGCTGGACCGAGCCGGAGGGCGGCTACTTCGTCTCGCTCGATATCTATATCGGCTCTGCGAGCCGGGTGTATATCCTGATGAGCGAGCTGGGCGTCACGCTCACCCCCGCGGGGGCGACCTTCCCCTACCACCTCGATCCCAACGACCGCAATCTGCGTATCGCGCCGACCTTCCCGCCAATCGACGAGCTGAAGATCGCCTGCGACGCTCTCTGCCTCTGCGTGCGCATCGCCGCGCTGGAGAGGCTGAGGCATCATAAGAAGTGAGCGGGTCTGAGGGAAGCGGAAAAGTTCAAAGATCAAAGATCAAAGTTCAAAGACGGGTAGGGCGGGGGCCTATGTCCCCACGAACCTCGGCGGAGCTCGGTTCGCCGGGGAACCCCGGCAAGCTTGTCTCCCCCGCCGGTTAGCAGTAAGCAGTTAGCAAAAAAGCGTTAGCCATTAGCCATTAGGCATTAGAGGAGTCGCCAGTCGCCAGATGGTTTGGTACTGAAATATCGTAAGGCGCGCCAAACACCGTAGGGGCCGGGTCCCATCCCGGCCCTAAAATATTGCCTTCGCGCCCAACTCCGTAGGGTGGGGGCGGGCGAGCGAAGCTCGCAGTGATATTTTCGCCATGACGGCGAAAGTGATATTTGCCTGCGGCAAGTGATATCCGACTTCGTCGGGTGAACTCCGCGCTGACGCGCGGGTGAACGCGCCCAACGCCGTAGGGCGGGGGCCTATGTCCCCACGAACCTCGGCGGAGCTCGGTTCGCCGGGGAACCCCGGCAAGCTTGTCTCCCCCGCCGGACAGCGGAATAGTTCAAAGATCAAAGATCAAAGTTCAAAGAAACAGTATGGCGCCGATCGTTCGGATCGGCGCCCTGTTTTTATTTGAGGCAGACAGTCTTCGGCAGGCGGGAAAAGGCTATGGAACAGAAGCGGCGTCCGAATTTACATTCGGGCGCCGTTTCCTTCAACTGACGACTTGTCTTTAACTGCAACCTTTGAACTTTTTCCTCTGTCCTACACCCCCCTCGAATTATACAGCTCGGCATAGAACCCGTTCATCGCCATCAGCTCGTCGTGGGTCCCGGTCTCGACGATGTCGCCGTCCCGCATGACGAGTATGCGGTCGCAGGAGCGGACGGTGGAGAGCCGGTGGGCGACGATGAAGGAGGTGCGTCCGCGGCAGAGCTCCTCGAACGCCGC
>JAFSSR010000163.1 GCA_017450885.1 Clostridia bacterium
GCACGCAAATCTGCTCGCAAAGTACATCCCTTTCAGGTCGAAGAGTTTTGACGGAGCGGGACGACGCATCCGGCAAGGCAAAAGCCGAAGGCAATATAAAATATTGTCAAGGCTTTTAACGCAGTCGGGGTGCCGCCCCGCTCCGTCAAAACCGCGCCTTGATCCGTTCCTGACGGGCACCCCCGCAAAACTTTTTGAACTCGCTCCCGCGCTGTTGCAGACGACGCGGCGGCAAACGGGGAAGCCGATTTGCCGTAGGCAAATCAGCAGGCGTGAGAACGGGGAAAGCCGTTCTCGAAAGCAAGCTTTCGAAGACGGCTTTCCGCTCACGCCGACCGTCACGCTCCAACGGAGCGTGACTTCCCATTTGCCCACCTTGCATATGCTCGGAAAGGAGGTTACGTAAAAGCTTTTGAAGGGAATCGGGGGAAGCTTTTCTCTGAAAAGTTCCCCCAAATAACACAATATTCCCCCGAATAACACAATATTTAGTGAATATTATTGCATTTTTTCGCGATTTATGCTATTATTCAAATAAAGAAAAACTATCGAAAGGGACGCTATGACGGCAAACGGGTATTCTGTGGCGGCGCTTGCCTATCTGGGGGACGGTGTTATCGAGCTGTGCGTTCGCCGTTATCTTGTAGAGAGCGGTATTCCGGACGCGGGGACGCTCAACGCGAAGGCGCTCGGATTTGTCTCGGCGCATGCGCAGAGCGCGGCTGTGGACAGGCTTATGCCTGTTCTTACCGAGGAAGAGGAAGGCTGGTTCAAGCGCGGACGCAACCACACGGGAGCCGCCGTGCCGAAGAGCTCCAACCCGCGCGATTATCGCCGCGCGACCGGCATGGAAGTGCTTTTCGCTTCGCTTTACGTCGAAGGCCGTACAGACCGGCTGGACGAGCTCTTTCACATCGCTTACGCGGTCTGATCCGTATATTGAACCGTCATCCCGAGCTCAGCGAGGGATCTCACATAATAATCAAATAAAGGAGAATACACAATGAAGAAATTCGCAAAAGAATTCAAAGAATTTGCTCTTCAGGGCAACCTCTTTGATATGGCGGTCGGCGTTCTTGTCGGCGCGATGTTCAAGGATCTTGTCGCGGCGTTCACCCAGAACATCATCATGCCGATCCTCGGCATCTTTACCGGCGGACTGAACTTCTCCGAGTGGAAGGTCAAGCTCCCGTCGATATTCGGACCGCAGATCGACCCCGAGACCGGAGCTGAGATACCCAACTACCTCACTTTCGGCGATTTCATTTCCTCGCTCATCACCTTCCTGATTCTGGCGCTGGTCGTATTCCTTATGATCCGCGGCATGAACAGGCTCCGCGAGAAGACGAAGAAGAAGGAAGCGGAAGAAGCGGCGGCGGAGCCGGCGGGCCCGACCTCCGAGGAGCTTCTTACCGAGATCCGCGATATCCTCGCCGAGAAGAAGGACGAGTGATCGTATTTCCGACTGTTTTCAGGCGGGACGGAAATCCGTCCCGCCTTTCCTATTTCCGGAGACCACGTCTCCCGCGACCCGGAGCCGCCCATGCGTTATAAAAGAATTATTTCTGCGCTTGCCGTTTTGCTGATCGCCGCGGGGCTTTTCTCGTCTTCCTCCTGCGATGAGCAGCCGGAGGAGGCGGTCGTCGACGCCTTCGACAAGTCGGGCGGAGATCATTCCGCGTATCAGATCGACGAATACAGCGAGGCGGCGGCGCATTTCAAGGCCGAGAGCGGATTTCGCGAGATAAGGATGAATATGCCGGGCTTTTCGGACGACAAGGGCAGCCAGGAGCTTCGGCTCTACAAATGGGATCTCAATTACGAAAGGACGCTCAAAGGCGAGCCAGCGGCGAGCCGCGTATACGCCGATTTCAAGGACAGTTCTGTCCAGACCCTGACCTTCGACCCGCTTCCGGCGGGCGAATACCTGCTCGTCGCGATGAACGGCCGCGGCGGGGTGGGCGTCTGGACGTACAGAAAACGCGCGCCGAATATCGACGTTTACCGCGACGGCAAGCTGTCGAGCGGCTCGATGGAGTTTTCCGTCGTGTTCGTTGAAAGGGAAAACGCCGGCTTCGGAAAGATCACGACCGAGAGCTATCCGGCGGGGCAAAATGCATCCGTTCCCGACGGACCCGACGATTTTGCGGGAAAGGTCGACCGTTCCGAATATTCGCTGACCGACGGTCTCGGCAGGACCTTCGACACCTTCGGCGCGATACCGGAAAGGCGGGAGGACCGCGCCGTCGGGATCTTCTACTGGCCCTGGCACTACAGCTTTACCGGGAGCGGGGCGTATTCAATAAATGATCTGATGCTCGAATATCCCGAAGCCGCAAACGACTATCACAACCCGGTATGGAAGTCATATCTTAACTCCAAGGGCTTTTGGAACGAGCCGCTTTACGGCTTCTACTCCACACTCGACCGCTGGGTGCTCCGCCGCCACGCCGAGCTTCTTGCCGACGCGGATATCGACTGCGTCATTTTCGACTGCACCAACGGCAATTTCACCTGGCGGCGCGGATACGAGACCATGGCGGAGGTCTTTCTCGAAGCCATGGAGGACGGCGTCGACGCTCCCCGATTTGTCTTTATGTGCAACTTTGTCGACGGCAAGATGATCGCGGAACAGCTCAATTCTATATACGAGGACTTCTACTCCGACCCGAAGTACCGGCCGCTCTGGTTCCGGTGGAAGGGGAAGCCGCTCATCCTCGCCGACGCGTCGGCGCTCGACGTCTCGAATGCGCGCGAGAAGGAGATCTCGGAGTTTTTCAACTTCCGCGTCCCCGATCCGAGCTATTTCCACGGACCGAGCCGCAGCTCTTCCGCCTGGGGATGGCTGTCGGTCTATCCGCAGACGGCGTACACCGATCCGGATGGGAAAGTCGAAGAGATCACCGTCGGGGTGGCGCAGAACGCGAGCGGCTACGGGCTTGTCGCAATGAACGATCCGCGCGGCGGAGTTCACGGCAGGAGCTTCACCGACGATCCGTATTATTCTTATACCTATAAATATAACGGCTCCGAGATCACGGCAGATCCGTCCGCGGAGTCGAGCGCTCTGTATGGACTTAACTTCCAGGAGCAGTGGGACCGCGCGATAGAAGCCGATCCGGAGTTCATCTTCGTCACCGGCTGGAACGAGTGGGTCGCCGACCGGTACGAGGAGTGGCAGGGGACCGAGAACGGATTTCCCGACACCTTCAACGACGAGTATTCCCGCGATATAGAGCCCACAAAGGGGGCGCTGGCGGACTACTATTACACACAGCTTTGCATCAACGTCCGCAGATACAAGGGCGGGTCCGCGCAGGATCCGGACGGCGCGTACCGGACGATAGACCTCGCCCGCGGCGCGGGATGGGACGGCGCAAAGACGTATAACGACTATACGGACGATTATCCGGCGCGTGACGCCTATGGGTATAAGGACAGAAAATACGGTCAGCAGGCGCCGAGAAACGATATCGTCCTCTGCAGCGTCGCCTGCGGCGAGGAATATCTGTATTTCCGCGCCGAGACCGCAAAAGATCTTGAACTGCCCGACGGATATGACGAGGGGTGGATGCGCCTCTTTATCGACACGGGCGAAAGCGGCGATTCGTGCGGCGGCTTCGAATACACGGTCTACACCGTGGACGGAGCCGAGGACGGCTCCGCCATGACCCTTTTCCGCGCTTCCGGCGGCAGATGGAGCGAAATTGTCTGCGACGTCGGAGGCAGGGTGGACGCAAACTCCGTCACCGTCGCCGTCCCGCGCTCCGCGATCAACGCCGAAGGGGATGAGTTTTCCGTCTCCTTCAAATGGATCGACTGCGCCGACGACGGCGACCCGCTCGCGGTATACTCCGCGGGCGACGCCGCCCCGGGCTCGAGGTTCGCTTATTTATATGTTCAAAAAATAACTTCGGCGCGCGCCGTACGGGACGGCGCGCGGACGCACGGTATTCAAAAGACAAGGCGCTGAAATATTATTTCGGCGCCTTGTCTGTCGTCGGCGGGACCGGCGGGGCTTCATTCCTCGTTCGGTCTCAAATGACCGCCCGCGGTTGACGAGTTCATTAGCACTTGAACAGCCTGTTAACAAAAACTTTACAATTTTCGGAGTAAAAACTCTTGAAAATGCGCAAAAAATGTGTAGAATAATACTTGTGGTTAGCACTTGGACATCAAGAGTGCTAAAAATCATAGAAAGGGGCGAGTAAAAGTGGCATCCGGAAAGGGTGAATTCAGCGACCGTAAAAAGATGATACTCAAAGCGGTCATCGACGAGTATATTCGCTGCGGAGAGCCGGTAGGCTCAAAGTACCTCACCACCAGCGCCAACATCCCTTACTCTCCCGCCACCATCCGCAACGAGATGTCTGAGCTTGAACGGATGGGGTATCTCGAACAGCCGCACACCTCCGCGGGGCGCGTCCCGTCCGAGAACGGATACAGATATTACGTCCGCTCGCTTATGCAGAGCTACAGCATGACCATGTCCGAGATCGCCGAGCTGAACCGGCTGACCCGGGCGAAGATGTCGGAGCTGGACCGCATAATCGACTCGGCGGCGAAGCTGGCGGGCTCGCTCACCAACTACACGGCGATGACCTTCCGGGGCAGCGACGTATACTCCACGGTGATGAGCTTCCGCACCATGAAGATGAACGACAGGCTCTTCCTGCTGATAATGGTGATGGATAACGACTCGGCGCAGACGCGCAACGTGGCGACCGAGATCGACCTGACCGACGATATCCTTTCGCGTCTCGAAAAGGTGCTCAACACTCACATAGCGGGACTTGAGGTGGACGCCATCACGCTTCCGCGCATCATGGAGATGGAGCAGGAGATGGGCGACGCGGCGCCGCTCGTTCAGCAGGTCATAAAGTGCGTCTATGACGCCGCCAAGCAGGGCGAGGGCAGCATGAAGTTCGAGGGGGTCAACAGGCTGCTGCAGTATCAGGAATACAGCGACCTCGAAAAATTCCGCGGATTTCTCGGACTGCTGGAGGAGCACAAGGACGACCTCATCGACGTGGTCACAAAGGCCGACCCCGGCGAGACCAACGTATATATCGGGTCGGATATCCCCAACTCGAAGGCGGGCTCATCCGCGCTGATATTCAAAAACATAGTTTACGACGGCAAGGTGATAGGCGCCATAGGCGTCATAGGACCGAGCCGAATGGACTACTCCAAGGTGATAAGCACCCTGGACTATCTGTCCGACAGCATACAGAAGATGGTGGGGAGCCCCGCTCTCCCGCCTGTAAAAGAAAGTGAGGCACCAAAGGATGACGGATGACATAAAAGACGGGGCGATCGAAGAAGAGGAGCCCGTAAAGGAAGAAAAAGAAGAAAAGAAGCCGGCAAAAGACAAGGGCGAAAAGAAGCTCAAGGCCGAGCTTGAAAAGCAGAAAAAAGAGATAGAGAAGCTGGAAGACGAGCTTGCCGGGCAGAAGGACAAATACCTTCGCATGATGGCGGAATACGATAACTTCCGCAAACGCGCCGCCAAAGAAAAGGAAGGCGCGTACACCGACGCTTACGGCGACGCGCTGACGGCGATACTTCCGGTCATAGATAATCTGGAGCGCGCCGCGGCGTACGGAGACTCCGATCCCGCAAAGGTCGGCGAGGGCGTGAGACTTACTCTCGACGCGTTCAAAGCGGCTCTCGAAAGACTGGGAGTCGAGGAGATACCGGCGGAGCCGGGCGGACAGTTCGACCCGAACATCCACAACGCCGTGATGCACTCGGAGGACGGGGAGCGCGGCGAAAACGAGATCACCGACGTCTTCGCAAAGGGCTACAAGCGCGGCGACCGCGTTTTGAGACACACGATGGTCAAGGTGGCGAATTAGGCACCAGGCACCGGGTACTAATACACAATAAAAAAATACATTTCAAATATAGGAGGAAACAACAATGGGAAAGATCATAGGAATAGATTTAGGAACGACAAACTCCTGCGTCGCGGTATATGAAGGCGGGGAGCCGATAGTAATAGCAAATCCGGAGGGCTCCCGCACGACCCCGTCCGTAGTGGCGTTCTCCAAGAGCGGCGAGCGCATGGTCGGTCAGGTCGCAAAGCGCCAGGCGATAACCAACCCCGACCGCACCATCATGTCGATCAAGCGCGAGATGGGCACAGACCACAAGGTCACCATCGACGGCAAGAGCTACACCCCGCAGGAGATCTCGGCGATGATCCTTCAGAAGCTGAAGTCTGACGCCGAAGCCTACCTCGGAAGCGCGGTAACGCAGGCGGTCATCACCGTCCCGGCGTACTTCTCCGACGCCCAGCGTCAGGCTACCAAGGACGCCGGCAAGATCGCCGGACTCGAGGTCATGCGTATAATCAACGAGCCTACCGCGGCGGCTCTCGCTTACGGTATGGATAAGGAAGCCGAGCAGAAGATCATGATCTTCGACCTCGGCGGCGGTACCTTCGACGTATCGCTTCTCGAGATCAGCGACGGCGTGTTTGAGGTCCTCGCCACCGCGGGCAACAACCGTCTGGGCGGCGACGACTTCGATAAGCGCATAATCGACTGGATAGCCGAGGAGTTCATGCGCGAGAACGGCGGCATCGACCTCCGCAAGGACAGGATGGCGCTCCAGCGTCTGAAGGAAGCGGCGGAGAAGGCAAAGATCGAGCTCTCCGGAATGGCTTCCTCCAACATCAA
>JAFSSR010000164.1 GCA_017450885.1 Clostridia bacterium
CCGAGCCTTGCGGCGGTCCCGGTCACAAGCGACAGCTTGTTCTGATGCAGGTCGAAGGCACGTATGACGCCGCTGTTCTCCATCATCAGCGCGGCGGCGAAGGATTTGCCGCCGGGACAGCAGCAGGTATCGACCAGCGTCATGCCCGGCCGGGGACCGAGCAGGGCGACCGCCTCCTGCGAGCTTGCGTCCTGAACGTAGCACAGCCCCTCGCCGATGGCGAGGCGGAGCTCTTCCGGCGCGGTCCCGCTTTTCAGGATGAGCGATCCGGGGACCGGTCCCGCCGCGCCGCCCAGCCTTTCAGCCAGCTCCTCCGGGGTGGTTTTAAGCGTGTTGGCCCGGACGGTGACAGGCGGGCGGACGGAAAGCGCCTCGAGTATCTCCTTCGTTTTGTCCTCGCCGTAGGAGGAGATCCACAGCCCGATAAGTCCGCGGGGAACGCCGTATTCGACCTCCGCGGCGGCGACCGGATCGCCGGGGAGCGGAGGCGGATCGTTCTTTTTCCGGCAGAGCTCGCGCAGGACGGCGTTTACCAGCTTGTAAGAGCCGGCGGGACAATGTCTGCGGGCGAGCTCGACCGACTCGTTGACCGCGGCGGAGTCGGGCACGCGGTCGAGATAAAGCGTCTGGTACGCGCCGAGGCGCAGCACGGTCAGCACCTCGGGCGAAAGCCTCCCGACGCCGCCGGTGACGCAGGGGGAAAGACGGAAATCGAGGGTGATGCGCCGCTCGGTCACCCCGTAGACGAGGATGGTGAAAAGCGAGCGTTCAGCTCCCTCGAGTCCGAATTTCTTTATCTTTGCGTCTATTTCGAGATTGGTATAGCTTTTGTCGTTTTCGCACCGGATAAGCGACCGGTACGCCGCCTCGCGGGCGGAGATCCTTCCCGCTTCGCCCATATCTCAATCCCTGTCCCTGCCGTTCAGCATGATCAGCAGGCGCAGGAGCATACCGACGGACGACGCGAGGGCGGCGACGTAGGTGAGCGCCGCGGCGCGGAGCACCTTTTTTGCTCCGACGAGCTCCCCGCCCGCCATGACGCCGCAGGCTTCGAGCGCTTTGACGGCGCGGTTGGAGGCGTTGATCTCCACCGGAAGGGTTATAAGTTCAAAAAGCACGAAGGCGATATACAGCCCGACGCCGACGTAGGCGATCGGGCGCAGAGCGGCGAAGACGGAGCCGAGCACGGCGAGCCAGATCCCCGCCTGGGAACCGATGCTTGCGACCGGGAGTATCTTTCCGCGCACCTTCATCGGCCCGTAGCCGACGGCGTACTGCACGGCGTGTCCCGCCTCGTGCGCCGCGATGCCGAGCGCCGCGACGCTGTGCGATCCGTAGACGTTCTGCGAGAGCGCGATCGAATTGGTGCGCGGATCGTAGTGGTCGGTCAGCTCGCCCGCCGTCTGTCCTATCGCGATCGGCGGGACGTCGTTGAAGCTCAGCACGGTACGCGCCGCCCCCGCGCCGTCAAGTCCCGACGAGGACATGACCTGCGAGTATTTTTTGTAGGTATACCTCACTTTGAACTGCGCGAACAGCGCCAGGATGAGCGGCGGCACGCAGAGTATGAGATACCAGTAATCGTAGAAAAAATAGTACATGGCTCGACCTCGAAAAATATGAAAATAAGGAGCGGGAAGTTAAGGCGCCGGCGTGAATTTATCCCCGACCGCGACGCCGCGGCCGCGGATAAAGTCGGCGGCGGGCATACGGCGCTTTCCCTCCGGAAGAAGGTCGGTGATAAGGAGAGCTCCCTCTCCGCAGGCGACGGTGACGCCGTCGGAGGCGCATCCGATCACCGTTCCGGGCTCGGCGGGCGAGGGCAGGCCGGCGGTCTTTGTCCGTATGATCTTTATCAGCTTGCCGTTGAGGTATGCGTACGCGAGCGGGAAGGGCGAGAGCGCGCGGATCTTGTCGTGCAGCTTCTTTGCCGGCTGCGCGAAGTCGAGAAGGCACTCCTCCTTTGTGATCTTTGCGGCGTAGGTGGAACGGCTGTCGTCCTGCTTCTGCGGGATCAGCGTCCCCGCCTCCAGTCCGTCGAGCGCGCGGATGAGCAGATCGGCTCCCAGCTTTGCCAGATTGTCGTGGACCCACTCGAAATCGGCGTCCGGGTCGAGGGGGAGCGAGCCGCGAAGCAGCATATCTCCGGTGTCAAGCCCCTCGTCCATCTGCATGACCGTGACCCCTATCTCCGGCACGCCGTCCATTATCGCGCGCTGCATCGGCGCCGCTCCCCTGTACTCGGGGAGAAGCGAGCCGTGGACGTTGACGCAGCCGTATTTCCCGCAGTTGAGAACGTACCGCGGCAGTATCTTTCCGTAGGCGACGACGACGATCGCGTCGGGCGAAAGCTCGTCAAGGATAGGCTCGATCGCCCCGTTTTTGAGCGTTTCCGGCTTGTATACCGGGATGCCGTGAGCCGCGGCGGCGACCGCCGCCGGAGTCGGCGTGAACTGCATCCTGTTCCTCGGCTTGTCCGGAGCGGTCACGACGCCGACCACCTCGTGGCGGGCGGTCAGCGCTTCAAGCGAAGGCACCGCGAAGTCCGGGGTGCCCATAAATACGATCTTCAATTCTTTATTCCTCCTCGGTCATCGCCTCGAGCTCCTCTTCGGTCAGCATACGGGCGTGATCGGAGAAGAGGATCCCCTCGAGATGGTCGAGCTCGTGGCAGAAGCAGCGGGCGGTGAGCCCCTCGCCGGAGACGGTGAATTCCTTTCCCTCTCGGTCGAGGGCGCGGACGGTCACCTTTTCCGGGCGGTCGGTTATCCCCCATTTATCGGGCACGGAAAGGCAGCCCTCCAGCTCGTGCTGCTCGCCCTCACGGGCGATTATCTCGGGATTGATGAGCTCCAGCACCTTGCCCTCGGCGTCCTCCACCAGTACGACGCGGCGCAGGACCCCCACCTGAACGGCGGCCAGCCCGACTCCCCCCGATTTTTTGAGGGTGTCGCGCATATCATCGATCAGCCGGATGATGCGCGGCGTGATCTCGGTCACCGGGCGGCTGTGCTTGCGGAGGGTGGGATCCCCGTCCTTGATTATCGTTAATATTGCCATTTTGACTTTACCTCTATACAGATATTATACTTGATTTATTTGTCTTTATTACCGTCCGAGTCGCCGAGAAATCTGACGGCGCGCTCTATTGCGTCCTTCGCGTTGCCCCAGGGCTCGTTCTCGTAACGGTAGTCAAACTTTTTCGCAAACAGGGAGACGTCCCCGCGCAGTTCGTCAAAATAGGAAAGCTCCACGCCGGAAAGATCGGCGTAGAAGTCGGAAAACCTCTTTTTTGAGATGTTCTCACGCCCCGCCTCGATAAAGCGGCGGTAGTGCGGCAGGCAGAAATACGGCTGCGCCTTGAGCTTTGCCGCGAACTCGAGCTCGGTCTCCCAGAGGAGAGCGGCGTTCTCGAACATATGGGAAAGCGAGTTCTCCGCGCGGGCGCAGACGTAACAGCTCTTTTCCAGCCGCGCGATCCGCTCGCACGCCTTCTTTCCCTTTCCGCCCGTGATCCCCGACAGCGCCGGATCGGCCATGTCCTTTTTCAGCTCGTCGAGGTGGCTCTCCAGCATGAGCGCCAGCCCGAGCCTGTTCCTGCGGCGGGTCATCTCGTCGAGATGGCGGCGGCAGAAGCCCTGATCGTTCGTTTTGATGCGGACGTCCGGCTCCATCATCGACGCGCCGAGGATGAGCTCAAGCTCGTCATTTTCCAGCCGCTCCTTCAGCGCGCAGAAGGGACACCCCTTCGCGCGATCGGCGGCTGACGCGTCGAACGCCTCGTTTATCGGAATTGTGTAGATCTTTTCTAACATAGCGGGACCTCTTTAACGGAAATGAGGAATGAGGAATGAGGAATTGAGGTGTCGCCGAGGGCGACATTTACGCAAAGCTCCTTCCCCCACCGCAGGTGGGGAGGGGGAGCTCCCGGCGGAGCCGGGTGAGGGGAGGGGGAAGCGAAGCGGGTTGC
>JAFSSR010000165.1 GCA_017450885.1 Clostridia bacterium
GAGCGTGCATGTAAGCGATACGTCCGCTCCGAGCATACTGCGGATTTTTTGGCCCGGCCACGCCGGCGCTCCTCGCAATGACAGCGTTGGAGTGCGGAAACGGAGTTACAGCGCCTTACGTTTTTGAATTATTCGTCGCCGCAGGCGACACCGCAATTCCTCATTCCTCATTCCTAATTCCTAATTCATAATTTTTTCGGGTCCTGCCCCGCCGGCGAAAAGCGGGTTAAACACTATGAAAACCCGATTCCGTGCCGCAGGGGAATAAGTATGAACCGACCTCGAGGCGCGTTTGGGTCCGGCCCCGCCGGCGACTCATTTGATATTTCGACGGCGTTTCCTCTTGACAGTAAAGGAGAATAATAATATAATAATTGTGTATGCGTGCGCGGCGATATGCGAAGCCGCGCCAACTGTTCGTATTTACGGAGGAAACTCAAATGAATTCAAGCGAAAAAGTCAGAGTCGGCATAATCGGATGCGGCGGGATCGCCAACGGAAAGCATCTTCCGGCTCTCCACGCACTCAAGAACGTAGAGATCGTCGCCTTCTGCGACCTCATCATCGAGCGCGCCGAGAAGGCGAAGGCGAAATACGGCACCCCCGACGCGACGGTCTGCGTCGATTACAAGGAGCTGCTCGCCGACAAGACGATCGACGTCGTGCACGTCCTCACTCCCAACCGCGCCCACAGCTTTATCACCGTCGACGCCCTCGAGGCGGGCAAGCACGTCATGTGCGAGAAGCCGATGGCCATAAACTCCGCCGAGGCGAAAAAGATGATCGACGCCGCCAAGCGCACCGGCAAGAAGCTGACCATAGGGTATCAGAACCGCCAGCGCCCCGACTCCCTCTACATGAAGCAGGAGGCGCTCAACGGCACCTTCGGCGAGATCTACTACGCGAAGGCGATCGCCATCCGGCGCCGCGCCGTGCCCAACTGGGGCGTGTTCCTCAACGAGTACGAGCAGGGCGGCGGTCCGCTGATCGACATCGGCACGCACGCCCTCGACCTCACCCTCTGGATGATGGACAACTACAAGCCGAAATACTGCCTCGGCTCCACCTTCCACAAGCTCAACAAGAACCGCAACGACGGCAACATCTGGGGCGACTGGGATCCCGAGCAGTACACCGCCGAGGACTCCGCTTTCGGACTTATCGTCATGGAGAACGGCGCGACCATCAACCTCGAATCCTCCTGGGCGCTCAACTACGCCGATCCGCGCGAGGCCAAGACCACCGTCTGCGGCACCCTCGCCGGAGCGGATATGGAGGACGGCCTCCGCATCAACGGCATCCGCAACGGACGCCAGTATATCCTTAAACCCGACCTCGGGACCGGCGCGGTCGACTACTACGAGGGCGACGGGGGCGACGACCCCGGCTTCCGCGAGGCGCGCCAGTGGATCGACGCCGTGGTCAACGACACCGAGCCCTGCGTCAAGCCCGAGGAGGCTTACACCGTCACCCGTATCCTCGAAGGCATCTACGAGTCGGCGAAGACCGGAACGATATATACGTTTTAACTTTTGCCGTGAAACGGCAAAAATATCGTTCACGCGGAGCGTGAATATCGTATCGGACGGAGTCCGATATATCGTGTGCCGCCTGCGGCACATATCGTCCCGAGCGGAAGCGAGGGCCTGTTTGCCCGCTTCGCGGGATTAACGCGCTTCGCGCGTGAACGATATTTCGCCCTTCAGGCGAAACGATATTCCGCCTCCGGCGGAACGATATTTTTCGCGTCGCGAAAAACGATATGTCAGGCTTCGCCTGACGCGAAAGGAGAAATAATAATGAAAGTAGGACTTTTAGTCAATCTTTACCATAACATGACCCTCGCCGAGGTGCTCGACAAGGCGGAGAGCGTGGGCGTCGAGGCGGTCGAGATCGGCGCCGGCGGATGGCCGGGCAAGGATCACTGCGACCCCGCCAAGCTGCTTTCCGACAAGGAGGCGTTCAAGGAGTTCGAATACACCCTGAAAAAGCATCCCGGCCTGACCCTCTCGGCTCTCTCGGTCCACGGCAACCCGGTGCATCCGGTCGCCGAGACCGCCAAAGCCTACGACGAGGACTTCCGCAACTGCGTCCTGCTCGCCGAGCGCCTGGGCGTCGACACGGTCAACACCTTCTCCGGCTGCCCCGGCGACAACCCCAACGCCGTCCATCCCAACTGGGCGACCTGCGCCTGGCCGGACGAGTTCCTCGACGTGCTGGATTACCAGTGGAACGAGGTGCTGATCCCCTACTGGAAGGAAGCCGCCGCGTTCGCGCGCGAGCACGGCGTGACCAAGATCGCCCTTGAAATGCATCCCGGCTTCTGCGTCTACAATCCCGAAACGCTGCTCAAGCTGCGCCGCGCCGTCGGTCCCGAGATCGGCGCGAACTTCGATCCCTCCCACATCATCTGGCAGGGCATCGACCCGGTCGCCGCCGTCCGCGCGCTCGGCGCCGAGAAGGCGATCTTCCACGTCCACGCAAAGGATACGAAGATAGACAAATACAACGTCGCCGTCAACGGCGTGCTCGACACCAAGCACTACGGCGACGAGCTGCACAGGAGCTGGATCTTCCGCTCGGTGGGCTACGGCAACGACATGACCTACTGGCGCGACCTCATCTCCAATCTGCGCCTGGTGGGATACGACTACGTCATGTCCATCGAGCACGAGGACAGCCTGATGTCCCTCGACGAGGGGCTCGAAAAGGCGGTCTATTTCCTCAAGCAGGCGATGATCCGCGAGCCCAAGCCCACCGAGATGGCGTGGGCTTGACGGAGGTCCGACCTATAGTTTCAATATCCTTTTAAAACCAAATTCTTCATTACAAGGAGAACAAACATATGAAAAAGCGTCTGTTATCCCTCTTTCTCTGCGTCCTTATGATCCTTTCGGTCGCGCTTCCCGCGGCCGCCGGGGACGAGGACTACGAAGACTATGAAGATGATGACTATACCCCGTATTTTGTCGAAAGGATCTCCAACCCCGGCGCGGGAGAAGGAGAGGCGGACGGCCTGATCGAAGGCGGCGACCGCGAGAACAGCTACGTCTGGCGTATGGCGGAGCTTAACGGCGTGATCTACATCGCCACCACCCGCAACATCGCCTCCGCGCTGGTCAATATGTACGCTCCGTCGTTCGCGTCGGCGGGTCTCACCGCCGATCAGCTCTGGGCGGCGGTCGATCTGGTCACCGGCGGCGACATCCTCCGCAACGACGAAAACGAGGGCGCAAACATTATCAGCTACGACCGTGAGACGGGCGAATTCGAGGTCGTATACACCGCCGGCAAGGGCGACTGGTTCCGCATGGCGGTCACATACGGCGACGCCGTGTACTTCGGCTCCTACTCCGCCGTTCCGGAAAACCCGCAGTACATACTCAAGCTCGACTCCGAGGGCAATTTCACCCGCGTTTTCGAGACGACCGGTTCCGTTTCCCTCCGCGCTAACTGCGTCTACGACGACCACCTCTTCTTTGCCGGGACCGACGACCGCGAGGAGGCGGAGTTCAACTGGGATCTGCTTGCGTATCCGACCAAAATGGCGGTCCTCCGCAAGAGCAACGACGACGACACCGTCTGGGAGCGGGTCGCCGACTACCGCGATTTCGGCGACGTCGCCTACAGCTCCATCATCTCTAACTGGGCGGCCGCCCCGATCTGGGAGCTTGCAAGCCACAACGGTTACATTTACGCCACGTCTCCCTCTTATGAGGGCTTTGTGATATTCCGCGGACGTCCCGCAGACGAGGGCGAGGAAGCCAACGAATACGGCTGGATCTGGGAAGAGGTCGCCGGTCTCAACAACGGCGTCAACAATCCCGGTCTGTCCGATATTGAGGGCGGCGAACCGGGCACCATGCGCTCGCTGATCGGCTCGGTCTACGAGTGGAACGGCGATCTTTACGCGTACAGCTTCGACCACGGGTTTGCCGGCGTCGCTTCCGCATTTGCGGGAATGCTCGGTCAGGCGGCGGGCAAAAAGGTCAAGGCCTCCGAGTATCTTTTCTACCTCTACGACACCCTGCAAAATCCCCAGAAGATCTGGCGGCTGGACGACGAAACCGGCAAATTTGAGGAGATAAAGGAATTCACCGCCCTCACCGAGGGCACGCTGAACGAGTACGTTTGGCGCATGGGCGAGTACGACGGCGATCTTTATATATCCACCATGGACGCCGGCATTTTCTACAACTACCTCACCCAGCTCACCAACGGCAGCTTCCTCAATTCCGAGCCGCAGGAGATCTTAAAGCGTATAGTTTCCCTCGGCAAACTTGTCAAGCTGTTCGGATCAGCCTCATCTTCGGGCATCGACCTCACCCCGATCAGGGATAAGATGACCGGCGCGATCGATTTTATCAAGTCGCTCCTCAACATGAAGATCGACCGCGACAATTTGAAGAAGCTCCTCGACAATTACGGTCTGTTCAAGGTCGAGCTCGACGCCACCGTTGACAGGATGGTCGAACGCTTCAGCGAGAACAGCCTCGGGGATATCGTCAAATATGTGCTCACCGAGGACATCACCGACAAGGTGATAGGCAAGAGCCTTAATCTGGCGGGCATCCTGTTCAAGGGTGTAAACGTCTCCGGCCTTATCCCCGAGGAGCTGACCAACGAGTACACCAAGAAACTGACGACCGTTCTTGCCCTCTTTGCGACCATGGGCGTCAGCTATAACGATCTCGACCCGATGATGCAGTCGTATATCCGCGACAGCGTACGTACGCTGATAAAGGCCTACTTTGTCTCAGCCCTCAACGAGCTGAAGCAGAAGATAGTCGATATCTTCGATATGATCGACATCGAGGGGATCAGGATGTACGTCGCCATCAGCGAGGCGGTCCGGAACAACGAATGGGGCTTTGACCTCTACCGCACCTCCGACGGCGAGAACTTTGAGACGATCACCGCCACCGGCTTCGGCGACAAGTACAACTACGGCTGCTCCTCTTTCCTTGAGACGGAGGAAGGGCTGTATATAGGTACCTGCAATCCCTTCTACGGCGGTCAGCTCTATCTGCTGACCAACAACAATGAGGATCCCTTCCCGCCGGACGACGAATGGCAGCCTTGCACCGGCGGCGAAGACTGCCCCGGCTCCGTCTTCACCGATATGCCCAGGAAGGGCAACTGGGCTCACGACCCAATAGACTGGGCCCTTGAAAACGGCATCACCTCCGGCACCTCCGCCACCACCGTCGGACCCAAGGTCGGGTGCACGCGCGCTCAGGCGGTCACCTTCCTTTGGCGGGCGGCGCAAAGCCCCGAGCCGGAGCTCGAGGAGTGCCCCTTTACCGACGTGGGCGACAAATACTACCGCAAAGCCGTGTTGTGGGCTTACGGGAACGGCATCGTCTCCGGGACCTCCGCCACCACATTCTCACCCGACAAACCATTCACGCGCGGTCAGATAGTCGCCATGCTCTTCGCCATGTTCGGCAGCGTCGACGCCGACAGCTATGAGACCCCGTTTACAGACGTGAGTCAGAACGCCTATTACGCAAAGGCGGTGTTCTGGGCATTCGAGATGGGCATCACCGGCGGGACCTCCGCCACCACATTCTCTCCCGGCAAGCCCTGCACACGCGCAGAGATCATAACATTCCTGTTTAAGATCAAAGTCTGACCGACCGCGCGCGTTCCGGCGTATATTCAGCCGGATCTCAGGGTCAGGCAAACCGCATATTCCGCCGCTCCGCAAACCTATCGCGGAGCGGCTTTTTGCTGTCCAGAGCAAAAGGCAAAAAGCCCGCGGATCCCTTTATTTGCGGGAAACTCTACCGGTAGTAGAGAGAGAAATACCGCTTTGTATTCGCGGCGAAGCCGTGAATCTCGCTCGCGGCAAAGCCGCGAATATCGTTCGGCGCAGCCGAATATCGTTTGCCGCAGGCAAATATCGTTCGTGCGTCAGCACGAATATCGCTGCTCTCCCCGGCGTGCCGCCGGTCCCGATATCCGCAGTATCCGGAGCGCGAAATTCTTCTTTTATCGCCCGTTCCGTAATAGAGCCTTGCCCTTCGGGACCCCTCATTCGTCTCGCTGCGCGAGCCACCGCCCCTACCGGTTGAAACATTGTTTGGGATGGACGACCTTGAAGCCAGGATTACGGATTGCCGCGTCGTACCTTCGGTGCTCCTCGCAATGACAGCGTCAGGGTGCGGCGACGTCGAAGGCAGGATCACGGATTTCCGCGTCGTACCTTCGGTACTCCTCGCAATGACAGCGTTTGGGCGCTGAAACGTCGTAAGACGCGCCAAACACCGTAGGGCGGGGTTTTAACCCCGCCGCCCTCGTTGTCGTCCATCCCGAACGCCGCTTACGCAAAGCTCCTTCCCCCGCGGAGC
>JAFSSR010000166.1 GCA_017450885.1 Clostridia bacterium
AAACGAAGTCGGTTGCTGATTGTATCCTTTAGGGCGGGGGTGGGACCCCGCCCCTACCGGTTGAAATGGCGTTTGGGTGCGGAAACGGAGTTACAGCGCCTTACTTTTCCGAGTTATTCGTCGCCGCAGGCGACACCGCAATTCCTCATTCCTAATTCCTCATTCCTAATTTTTTTCGCTTCGCTTTCGTCAGATCCTGAACATTTTTATCGCCTTTATCGTCTCGCCGTCCGACTGTCCGAGGGCGAAAAAGCCGTTCTTATCGCAGAGGCGGACCCTGGTCCCCGCCGGGATCTCCGCGCGTATCTTATACTGATAGACCGGCTGTCCGTTTGCGGCGAGAGAGGCGAAAAAGTCGGGCAGGACGACTTGCCGAAGCTCCGAAAAAAGCGACTCGACCGGGAGAAGGAGGGAGAGCCTCTCCTCCATAGTCATATCTTCAAGCTCGCCGGGCGTGACGGCGCGGGAGATATCGAAAGGGCCGCTCGCCGTCCGGCGCAGGGCGCTCATCGCCGCTCCGCAGCCCAGTTTTTCGCCGATATCCCGGCAGAGCGAGCGTACGTACGTCCCGGCGGAGCACTCGACCGAAAGCGAATACTCGCGGTCGGAGATCCGCGCGGCGGCGATCGAAAAGACGGTTATATCCCGGGGCGGGAGATCGACGGATATCCCTTTCCGCGCGAGGTCTACCATTTTGACCCCGTCTTTTTTTATTGCCGAATACATGGGCGGGACCTGTCCGTAGCTGCCGACAAAGCCGTCCGCCGCGGCGAGGACCGCGTCCGCGCCGGGGATCTCGCCGCACTCCCCCGTCACCTCGCCTTCGGTATCAAGGGTGTCGGTGGTGACGCCGAGAAGCATCCGCGCCTCGTACCTTTTGCGGTCCGCCGCCATATACTCCGCCGCCTTGGTCGCGCGTCCGACGAGCATGACGAGAACGCCGGAAGCCATGGGATCGAGCGTTCCGGTGTGACCCACTTTTTTTGTTCCGTAAAGGCGGCGTATCTTATACACCGCGTCGTGCGAGGTTATCCCGCCCGGCTTGTCGAGTATCAGGACGCCGGCGGGATCCGACGATAAAGCTGTCATAATCATCTCCGGATAATAAGGAGCGGGGAGCGGTACGCCCCCCGCGCAAATTCAGGACAGAGCTTTCTCCGCTTCCGCGACGATGAGGCGTTCCGCTTCACCGAGCGACGCGGCGCGGATCCTGCATCCCGCCGCCCCCTTGTGTCCGCCGCCGCCGAAGACGGCGCAGACCGCCGAGCAGTCCGGCTCGCCGGAGGAGCGGGTGGATATCTTGTATAACCCCGGATCGGCTTCGGTCTGGCGGATGGTTATCCCCATCTCCACTCCCATTATCTCACGGGGCAGGCTGTGTAGCGGGGCGATGTCGTCCTCGTCGAAGCCATCCCTTTCCATCATTTCGTTGGTGAACCCCACGGCGGCTATGCGCCCTCCGGCGTAGAAGCGCAGTCCCGCCAGAGCCGCCCGCTGCGCGGCGAGCTCGCCCGGCGTGCGCTGCTCGAACAGCATACGGTTGACGTATTTGAAGTCCGCGCCGAGGTCCATGAGCTCCGCGCTTATGCGGTGGCTGTCGGCGGTCGAGTTGCCGAACTTGAAGCTGCCGGTGTCGGAGGCGATCGCCGCGTAGAGCGCGTCGCAGACGGGCTTGTTCAGCCTCCCGCATCCCTTGAGCATACGGAAGACTATCTCTCCGCAGGCGGCGGCGGTATCGTCGACGTAATAGTATTCGGCGAAAAACTCGCTCGTGCGGTGATGGTCGATCTTGAGCTTCAGTCTGTCCCTGTATTTTTCGTAAAGCCCGCCGAGCATGCTCACGGCGGCGACGTCGACCGTGCAGACCAGATCGGGCTCAAAATCCTCCGGGACGGCGAGGTCCTCCGCGCCGGAGATAAAGGCGAGGGTCGGTCTTACCGGATCGCAGCAGGCGACCTCGACCCGTCTGCCCTCTCCGGAAAAAGCGTGCTTAAGGGCGAAGGCGCAGCCGAGGGTGTCGCCGTCTGGATGCTCGTGCGCCAGGATGAGCAGATTTTCGGATCCCGCAAGCATCTCAGCCGCGGCGGAGAGCGTGATATTATTCTCCATCTTTTTCACCTTCCTCCGGACCGGCTGCGGACGCCGCGTCCGTTTCTTCCCCGGAGGCTTCCTCCGGATCGTCGCGCAGGTCCGCCTCGACCGAGCGCAAAAGCTCGGCTATATGCGCGCCGTGCTCTATCGAGTCGTCGCGGATGAACCGCAGCTCGGGCGTCTGACGGAGGTCGAGACTTAACGCCAGCTCGCGGCGGATATAGCCCGCGGCGCTTTTAAGTCCCTTCTCGACTCCGGCGGCGCCGTCCTTTCCGCCCATCGCAGAATAATATATCTTCGCGAAACGCAGGTCCGCCGTGCAGTCGACCGACGTGACGCTTATAAAAGACGTCGCGACGCGGGGATCCTTTATGTCCCGCAGTATGCGGGCGAGCTCACGGGCGATCTCCTCGTTGACCCTGCCCCTCCTGTAATTAGCCATTTGTCATTTCCTTTCAAGTTTGTAATATTATTATATCATAAAAAAGCGAAATTACAACCCCGAAAAAAGAGGCTCGTCCCGGTCTGCGCATCGGACGGCGGTGATTGACAAATAATAATATTTATGATATAATAAACTTTGTATTTTGAGTAACTGTCTTTTTATATTTCAAAGTCAGCGGCGGGAGAACACATGGAGAACAAAGGACCCGAACTGAATAACCGAAAAGAGCTACCCGAAACGGAAGAAATAAACGCCCCCGGCGGTCAGACGCCGGAGGATGAAGATACAAAAAAGTCTATAAACTGGCGCGGTCTTATCATCGGCGCGGTGGCGTTTGTCGTTATCATCACCGTGACGCTCATTTTCCTGCGCTTTACGGACGAGGCCTTCCGCTTCAAGGAGCTGCCGATCTATTTTAAAAGCATGAACGGCTGGTACGTCTTGCTCGCCCTGCTCTGCCTGTTCGCGTATATCGTGAGCGAGGGACGGGCGATCGCGGCGTCCGGGCGCGGAATAGGGATAAAGATCAATTATAAAAAATCGACGATATATTCCTGCGTCGAGCTCTTCTTCGCGGCGCTCACGCCGTCGGCTTCCGGCGGTCAGCCCGCGGTGGCGTACTTTATGTCCAAGGACGGGATCAAGCTCTCCAAGTCGTCGGTGATACTGCTCAACAATACCCTGCACTACACTGTTTCCCTCTTTGTTCTGAGCACCTTCGCGATGATATGGAAATGGGACTTCATCTTCGCGCCGGAACGGGGAAAGTACTTTATCTGGCTGTTTATCTCCGGGTATATCGCCAACATCCTCGGACTGCTCTCCTGCCTCCTCTTTATCTTCGCGCCGGGGCTGGTGCGGACCATCTTTACGCCGGTCTACCGCCTGCTCGCCAAAATGCATATCATAAAGGACCTCGACCGGGCGCTCGCCTCCTTCGAGAAATCGGTCGCCGAATACAGCGAGTGCCAGAAGACCATAAGGCGCAGCCCGGGCGCCCAGATCCAAACCTTCCTCTGGAACTGCGCGCAGAGGACGCTCAACTGCCTTGTCCCCTTCTTTGTCTACCGCGCTCTCGGCGGCGGCAAGCCGATGATAGAGATCCTGGTCATACAGATACTTATCCTCTGCTCGGTCAACGCCATCCCGCTCCCCGGCTCGGTCGGAGCCTCCGAAATGGTCCACAAGCAGCTCTATCAAACCCTTTACTCCGTGGGCTCCGTCACCCCCGCGATGATAATCACGCGCACCTTCAATTTCTATATCATGGTTGTAATAGTCGGAATAGTTTCCGTTGCATATTATATTCATATCCTTAAAGAAGGACGTAAAAAGTCTGATATCGAAAGGCTTGGATCATAAAGATGATCGGTTTTTACAACTACACGGTAATAGCTACCTATTTAAGTCTTGCCATCTCCCTTTCCGGCATGCTTTTCGCCGCCGCCGGCAAGACTCACTGGGCGGTGATATGCCTCATGCTGTCGGGTCTTCTCGACGCCTTTGACGGCAAGATCGCCCGCACCAAAAAAGACCGCTCGGTGCGCGAACAGCGTTTCGGCGTGCAGATCGACAGTCTGTGCGATCTGGTCTGCTTCGGAGTCCTGCCGGTGATCATCGGTTATTTCGCCGCTCCGCACGGGCTCAACTCGGTACTCTTTTACATATACGCGGTCTGCGGCGTGCTCCACGTCCTCGGCGGCGTTATAAGGCTCTCCTTCTTCAACATCGGCGAGGAGGAGAAGCGCGATCAGGGCATCAAGGTGGAGCGCTCCACCTACACCGGTATGCCGATAACCACCGTCGCCCTCATCTATCCGATAATCTATCTCTTCCGGCGCCCGCTCGCCGATCATCCCGACCTTTTCACCGCCATCTGGTCCTTCGCCATGCTGGCGATCGCCTTCCTCTTCGTCGGCAAGTTCCATATCCGCAAGCCGACCAACAAGGGGATAATCATTCTGATCGTGTTCGGGGCGGTGATCGCCTGCGGAATAGGGTTTATTTATGGGATCTGTTCAAAATAAGACGGCGGCCCGCGCCGTCTCCGCACCGCCGGAGGCGTCGGGCAGCCTTAAATTTTTATATCTCAACCCCTTCGGGCGGGTCATCCTCGCCATGATCTCCGGACGGGCTGTGTCAAAGCTCGCGGGGAAATGGATGTCCTCGCGTTTTTCGCGGGGCAGGATAAAGCGCTTTATCGCCGCGAACGACCTCGATATGAGCGACTACCCGGAGAAGGAGTACGCCTCCTTCAACGACTTCTTTACGCGCCGGATAAAGCCGGACAGACGCCCCGTCTGCCCCGATCCCGACGCCCTCTGCGCCCCCTGCGACTCACGGCTCACCGTTTACGGGATAACGGACGGGTTGACCTTTACCGTCAAGCAGAGCCGCTACTCGGTGGCGTCGATGCTTGACGATCCCGGCGCCGCAAAGGATTTCGACGGCGGGTACGTCCTTGTCTTCCGGCTGGCGGTGGACAATTACCACAGGGTCTGCTTTTTTGACGGCGGGCGAAAGAGCGCAAGCCGGTTCATACCGGGCAGACTGCACACCGTCCAGGCGATAGCCACCGACTCGGGTCACGATATCTTTACCCGCAACTGCCGCAGCGTGAGCTTTATCGACTCGGATAACTTCGGCCGCGCGGCGATGGTCTACGTCGGCGCGCTCATGGTCGGACGCATAGTCGAACACAAGCCGGGCGAGGCGGTGATTAGGCGCGGCGAGGAGGCGGGTATGTTCCTCTTCGGCGGCTCGACCGTCGTTCTCGTAATAAAAAAAGACGCCGCCGCGATCGACGG
>JAFSSR010000167.1 GCA_017450885.1 Clostridia bacterium
ATGTAATCGGATATCTTGACAAGCACGCGGTCGCCGTCTTCGCGCCCGTAGAGCTCGTTGAAGAAATGGAAATGCTCGATGTCGATGACGACGGCGTCCATCTCCTGACCGCGGTGATGAAGGTCGAACTGGCCGGCGTATTTGAAGAAATACTCCTGGTTGTAAAGCCCGGTCAGATCGTCGGTCTCGGTCTCCTCGATTATGTATCTGTCCTCGGAAAGCTCGATTATACGGCGTACGCGGGCAAGCACGACCTCGGGAAAGTCGTACGGCTTCTTTATGAAATCGGAAGCGCCCATGCGCAGGCTCTTTATCTCGAATTCGCGTTCCGTGGTGAGGACGATTATCGGCAGACGCTTCAGCTCATCGTCGCCCTTTATCGCCTGCACCAGCTCGAAGCCGTCCATCTCCGGCATGAGTATGTCGGTCATGACCAGCGAGAGCGTATCCTTGTTTTCGCGGACGATGTCGAGGGCTATCCTGCCGTTCTCGGCGTAGATCACCTCGTAATCCTCGGACAGCATAAAGCCGAGGATCTCGCGGTTGATCTGCTCGTCGTCGACCACGAGAATCATGCGCTTCCCGTTTGTCGAGTGGATCAATCCGTGTTTTTTGAACATTAGAAAGCTGCCTTTCTCTATTGTCTCAGTAAAAAAAACGCGTCGAAAGCGTTTTGTTCACCGATTATTCATAGATATTATAATACAGTTTATTTGTTTTGTCAATCGGGATATTTCCCTCGCCCGCCCGCTCCGCTTTTTTGTGCAGATTGGCGCTCAATTTGTGAAAAAATTCACATTTTTTTAAAAAAGTTCATTTTTTCTATTGTAAAAAAATAATTCCTATGATATAATAAAAAACTACACAGATAAGCCAAATCTCGGCGACAGTCTGTCGGCTGTCCCGTTTCGTATTATGAATGGGGAAAACTATATGGAAAAATTGCTCGTGGTTTTGACATTTGTCTGCGCCGCACTCGCACTCGTATTCGCAGTCATAACCGCTAAAAGAGTGCTCAGGTTCCCGGAGGGTACCGACCGGATGAAGAAGATATCCGCCTCCATCCGCAGCGGGGCAAACGCCTATTTAAGAAGGCAGTACAAGATAGTGCTCGTCTTCTTCGCCGCGATGTTCGTCGTGCTGGGCATAATGGCAATATTCAAGATGCTCACGCCCTACGTGCCGTTCGCCTTCCTGACCGGCGGATTTTTCTCTGCGCTTTCCGGGTTTATCGGCATGAAGATCGCCACCGCCTCCAACGCGCGCACCGCCAACGCCTGCCGCGAGGGGCTCAACAAAGGGCTTCGCGTCGCCTTCTCCGCCGGAAGCGTCATGGGCTTCACCGTCGTCGGACTGGGGCTTCTCGATATCTCGATCTGGTTTTTCCTGCTTAAATTCGTATTCGATCTGACCCCCGAGGAGGTCACCGGCGCGATGCTCACCTTCGGAATGGGCGCTTCCTCCATGGCGCTCTTTGCCCGTGTGGGCGGCGGTATCTTCACCAAGGCCGCCGACGTCGGCGCCGATCTTGTCGGCAAGGTCGAGGTCGGTATCCCCGAGGACGATCCCCGCAATCCCGCCGTTATCGCCGATAACGTCGGCGACAACGTCGGCGACGTCGCCGGTATGGGCGCCGATCTCTACGAGTCCTACGTCGGCTCGATCATCTCCGCCTGCGCGCTGGGAGTCGCCGCCTTCCACGGCAACGGCATCTCCGCCATGGCGCTCCCCATGCTGATCGCCGCCGTCGGGGTCATCTGCTCGATATTCGGCACCTTCCTCGTCCGCACGAAGGAGGGCGCTTCCCAGAAGCAGCTCCTCCGCGCGCTTTCCCGCGGGACCAATTTTTCCGCGATAATCATCGCGCTCGCCGCCTTCCCGCTCGTCTGGTTCGTGCTCGGGAAGGAGCATTGGCAGATCTACTTCGCCATCTTCGCCGGTCTTGTCGCCGGCGTGCTCATCGGCCAGTCGACCGAATATTTCACATCCGACAGCTACAAGCCCACTAAAGGCCTCGCCGCCAGCTCCGAGACCGGAACGGCGACCCTGATCATCAGCGGGCTTTCGGTGGGCATGATCTCCACGCTGCTCCCGATAATCATCATCTCGGTCTGCGTGCTCGTCGCCTTCTTTGTTTCGGGCGGAGCCGCCTCCCCCGCGATGGGACTGTACGGCATCGCGCTCGCCGCGGTCGGGATGCTTTCCACCCTCGGCATCACGCTTGCGACCGACGCCTACGGACCGGTCGCCGACAACGCCGGCGGCATCGCCGAGATGGCGGGGCTTGAGAAGGAAGTCAGACAGCGCACCGACGCCCTCGACTCGCTCGGCAACACCACCGCCGCGACCGGAAAGGGCTTCGCCATCGGGTCCGCCGCGCTCACCGCGCTCGCCCTTATGGCGTCATATCTTGAGAAGATCAAGACCATCAAGCCGGATATATCCATCGACCTCAGTATAAACAATCCCGCCGTCCTTATCGGACTGTTCATAGGCGCCTGCCTGCCGTTCGTCTTCGCCGCGCTGACCATGAAATCGGTCGGGCGCGCCGCGCAGAGCGTCGTCAAAGAGGTGCGCAGACAGTTTCGCGAGATCACCGGTCTGATGACCGGCAAAGCCGATCCCGATTACGCGAAGTGCGTCGATCTCTGCACCAGGGCCAGCCTGCGTGAGATGATCCTGCCCACGCTGGTCGCGGTTATCGTTCCGATCATTGTCGGACTGGTGCTCGGCTGTTCGGGCGTCGTCGGGATGCTCGCCGGAGCGACCGTTTCCGGCTTCCTGATGGCGATATTCATGTCGAACTCCGGCGGAGCCTGGGACAACGCCAAGAAGTATATCGAAAGCGGCAAACACGGCGGCAGGGGCTCCGACAGTCACAAGGGCGCGGTAGTCGGCGATACCGTCGGCGATCCCTTCAAGGACACCTCCGGACCGGCGATCAACATCCTTATCAAGCTGCTCTCGATGGTCTCGATAGTATTCGCGGCTGTCGTCGTCAACTTCTCGCTTCTGCATTGAGTTATCCGCCGCCCTGCACGGGGCGGCTGTTTTAAATGAGGTGATATCATGAACGAAAACTTTTACAAACGCAACGAGCTCCTCGCCGGGAAGGTGATAAAGGGGCTTGCCTCCCGCAACATGACCGGGTATTACGCAAAGGACGCCGCCGACGCGCTTGAGATCGCGCTCGGGCTGATCCCGGAGGGCGGTACTGTAGCCATGGGCGGCAGCATGAGCGCCGCCGAGATCGGTCTGGTCGACGCCGTAAAGAAGGGAAACTATCGCTTTATCGACCGCGAAGTCATCCCGGACAGGCGCGCAGCCATGCTCGCGGCTTACGACGCGGACGTCTTTCTTTCAAGCGCCAACGCCATGACCGACGACGGCATCCTCGTCAACATCGACGGCAACGCCAACCGCGTTTCCGCCATCGCCTTCGGACCGAAAAAGGTCATCTTCATCGTGGGTATGAACAAGGTCTGCCCTGATCTCGACTCCGCGATGAAGCGGGCGCGCAGCGTGGCGGCTCCCGCCAACGCGCAGCGCTTCGGGCTGTCCACCCCCTGCTCGAAGACGGGGTCCTGCATGGACTGCAAATCGCCCGACACCATCTGCTGCCAGTTCCTTGTCACCCGCTTCTCCCGCCACGCCGACAGGATCCATGTCATTCTCGTAAACGACACGCTCGGCTTCTGAAATGAAAACGCTGCTCGTTACCTGTTTCGAGCCGTTCGGCAGCGAGAAGATCAACGCCTCGATGAGCGCGGCCGCGCTGATGCCCGACGAGATCGGCGCCTGCCGCGTCGTCAAGACGACCCTGCCGGTCGTCTTCGGCGAGGCGGGAAATAAGGCGATATCCGCCGCGCTTGACTGCAAGGCGGACGCCGTACTCTGCGTCGGCGAGGCGAAGGGCAGGAAAGACGTGACGCCCGAGGCGGTCGCCGTCAATATCAGATACGCGGCGATACCCGATAACGCGGGGAACGAGCCGCGGGACGTCCCGGTGATACCGGGAGGCAGGGAAGCCTTCTTTTCAAACGCCCCGGTACGCCGTATCGCCGAGACGATAGCGGAGGCGGGAGTTCCGGCGTCCGTATCATATTCCGCAGGGACATACGTCTGCAACGACCTGTATTACACCGTCCTCGACCGCTTTTCCGGCGCAGGGACTCCCGTTTTGTTCGTCCATCTTCCCGCGGCGCCTGAATGGGGAACGCCGTCGCTTGACAGCAAAAGATCCGCCGCGGCGCTCATTATCGCCGCACGATCGCTGATTAATTCTTTGGAGAAATAAATGAAAAAGGTATTATCTTTATTAATAGTATTATTCGTACTTGTTTCCGCCGCGGTCTCCTGCGGGAGCGAAAAGCCGACCGCCGACACGTCGATGACTGCCGATACGGGAACCGGTCCCGCCGCGACAGACACCTTGCCGGAAACGACCGGAAAGACGCCCGATACCGACGGGCCGGAGATCGATCCGGCATCCGTAACTCCGCTTCTCTGGAGGGTGACCGACGCCTCCGGACACGAGCTCTATCTGTTCGGGACCATTCACGTCGGCGACCGCCGCACGACGGTCGCGCTCGAAAAGCTCGCGGGCAGGATCAGAGAGTGCGACGCGCTCGCTGTCGAGTTCGACGCCGTGGCGTACGAAAACGATATGGCGGCGATGATGGCGGATATGCAGAAGTACGTCCTTACCGACGGGACAAGGATAACGGATCATATGCCCGCCGAACTATATGAGCAGGCGAAGGCGGAGTTGGAAAAAGCGTCGCTCTATAACGGGTTCCTCGACTTTTACAAGCTTGCGTTGTGGAGCCAGCTTGTTGAGAACGCGCTACTGATGAACGAAAGCAAGCTCGACACCGAATACGGCATGGACGGTCAGCTTATCCGCTTCGCCTACGATAACGGAATAGACGTTCTGGACGTCGAGTCCGCTTCCTTCCAGACCGGCGTGATGCTCGATATGTCGGACGAACTGCACGTATTTCTAATAAAGAGCTCGCTTGAGCATAAGGGAGAATACGGCGAGCAGGTCGACGGGATGTACGAGGCGTGGGTCGCGGGGGACGAGGACGGGATAATCGACTATGATTCTACCGAGACCGACGAGTACACCGAGGAAGAGCTCGCGCTGATAGAAGAGTATAACAAGGCGCTGATATACGACCGCAATATCGGCATGGCGGACAAGGCGGAGGAATATCTCGCCGCGGGACAGAAGACCTTTTTCGCCGTCGGCACCGGGCATATGGTCGGCGAGGGCGGCATAGCCGACCTGCTCACGCAGCGCGGGTATACGGTGGA
>JAFSSR010000021.1 GCA_017450885.1 Clostridia bacterium
CCTACGACGTCATCATCCCGTCCGACTACATGATCGCCCGTCTTATAGACGAGGATATGCTTGAAAAGCTGGACCTTGACAACATTCCCAACTACGCCAACGTCGACGAGGCGTACAAGAACACCGATTACGATCCGCAGAACGAGTACAGCGTTCCCTACACCTGGGGCACCGTCGGCGTCATATACAATACCAAGTACGTGACCGAGACTCCCGACAGTTGGGATATCCTGTGGGACAGCAAATACTCCGGCAAGATACTGATGTTTGACAACCCGCGCGACGCCTTTGCCATAGCGGAATACAAGCTGGGCTACAGCATCAACTCCTCCGACGAGAAGGAGTTCGAGGCGTGCGCCGAGATACTAAAAAAGCAGAAGCCGCTGGTCCAGAATTACGTTATGGACCAGATATACGAGGCTATGATAAACGAGGAGGCCTACGTCGCCCCCTACTACGCCGGCGACTTCCTTCAGATGCAGGTCGACAACGAGAACCTGGCGTTCGCGTTCCCGAAGGAGGGCTTCAACATTTTCATAGACGCCGCCTGCGTTCCGAAGGGCGCGCAGAACAAGGAGGCCGCGGAAATGTATATCAACTTCCTCTGCGAGCCGGAGATATCCGGACAGAACCTCGATTACCTCGGCTACTCCACCCCCATTTCCGCCGCTAAAGAGTATATGGACGAAGAGACCGTGGCGAGCGATATAGCTTATCCCGACGAGGAGACCCTTTCCCGCGCCACCTCCTTCACTTTCCTTGACACCGCGACCACGCAGAATATGGATAAGCTCTGGAACGGCGTCCGCACCGGCGATACAGCCGGCGATACCGGCTCCTCCATGACCGGCGTCATCATCGGCATAATCGTCGTCGCCGTCGCCGCCGTCGTATTCCTTGTTCTCCGCTCCGTGCAGAGAAAGAAACGCATCGCCGCAAGGGGAGAATGACGCCGGTTTTTATGTCAAAATAACGTTTCAAGGCGCTGAAATGTCTTTTCGGCGCCTTTTTTCGTCTGAAAAACAAACGCGGCGAATTGTCCTTATGATCCGCCGCGGCGCGCAAAGTCGGGCGCGATTTTAAAACACTTGTAACAATTACCCGCTTTTCCCCTTGACATATTGATAATAATGTATTAAAATATATAGGATGGCGTTTTGTTTGCGCCTGAAAACTACTATAATATTTTTCAAAATATTTATGTAACTTTATACTTTTTGATTTCACAACAGGAGGTGAAAAGAATTGCCCGTTTGGACGACAGTGATCATCGCAGTGGGCTGCTTTATCGTGGCATTGATAATCGGCGCGCTGCTGGGAATCGCATATCGCAAAAAGGTCGCCGAGGCTGAGATCGGCTCCGCCGAGGCTCAGGCGAAAAAGATAATCGAAGAAGGCACCAAGATCGCCGAGACCAAAAAGAAGGAAGCCCTTCTCGAGGCCAAGGAAGAGATCATCAAGCAGCGTAACGATTCGGAGCGTGAGCTTAAGGATCGCAGACGCGAGGTTTCCAGACTTGAGGCGCGCGCCGTTTCCCGCGAGGAACAGCTCGACCGCAAGATGGAGAACATGGAAAAGAAAGAGGAGTCCCTCGACCGCAAGCTCAAAGAGGCTGACGCCGAAAAAGCGCGCATTGAGGAGCTCAAGACGGAACAGTTCAAAAAGCTGGAGGAGATTTCCGGCTATACCGCGGAGGACGCGAAGAAGGAGCTGCTTGACACCCTGGAGCAGGAGGTCCAGCACGACGCCGCCCTCCGCATCATCGAGATCGAGTCCCGCCTCAAGGACGAGGCCGACGAGAAGGCGCGCAATATCATCTCCCTCGCTATCCAGCGCTGCGCCGCGGACCACGTTTCCGAGGCTACCGTCTCGACCGTCAGCCTGCCCAGCGACGATATGAAGGGCCGCATCATCGGCCGCGAGGGACGCAACATCCGCACCATCGAGACTATGACCGGCGTCGACCTCATTATCGACGACACGCCGGAGGCCATTACCCTTTCGTCCTTCGATCCTATCCGCCGCGAGGTCGCAAGACTCTCGCTCGAAAAGCTGATAGCCGACGGACGTATCCATCCCGCGCGCATCGAGGAGACCGTCGAGAAGGCGCGCCGCGAGGTAGACGCGACTATCAAACAGGCCGGCGAAAAGGCTGTGTTCGAGGTAGGTATCCACGGCATTTCCCCCGAACTCGTCAAGATCCTCGGCCGCCTGCGCTACCGTACCAGCTACGGCCAGAACGTACTTACCCACTCCATCGAGGTCGCCTTCCTCTCCGGCATCATCGCCGACGAGCTGGGCGTGGACTCCACCCTCGCTAAACGCGCGGGCCTCCTCCACGACATAGGCAAGGCGATGACCAGCGAGCTCGAAGGCTCTCACGTCCAGCTCGGCGTGGACCTCGCCCGCAAGTATAAAGAGAACGCCGACGTCATCCACGCGATAGAGGCGCATCACGGCGACGTCGAGCCCCGCACCCTCGTGGCTATGATCGTCCAGGCCGCCGACGCTATATCCGCCGCGCGCCCCGGCGCTCGCCGCGAAGACCTCGAAAATTATATCAAACGCCTCCAGAAGCTGGAAGAGATCGCTACCTCCTTCGAGGGCGTCGAAAAATCCTTCGCTATCCAGGCGGGACGCGAAATACGTATTATGGTCAAGCCCGAACAGGTCAACGACGATCAGATGGTCGTCGTGGCGCGCGAGATCGTCAAGAAGATCGAGGACGAGCTCGAGTATCCCGGCCAGATCAAGATCAACGTCATCCGCGAAAGCCGCGCCGTCGATTACGCGAAATAAACATTCTCAAAACGGCGTCCCCTTCCGGGACGCCGTTTGATATTCGGTTATTATTGTTTTTTACGGAACCCTTTTTGAAAAAAGAAAAGGAGAGAAAAGAACAGATGAAAATTCTTGCCATCGGAGACGTGGTCGGGTCCGCGTCGATAGATTATTTAGCGCGGAAGCTCGGCGCGTACAGGGCGGCGAACGGAGTGGATCTTATCTGCGTGAACGGCGAGAACGCGACGCAGGGCCACGGGATCGTACGCTCGGACGCCGACGCGCTCTTCCGCGCGGGAGCGGACGTCATCACGACGGGCAACCACGTCTGGAAGTGGCGCGAGATACGCGAGTATATGGACGAGGTCCCGACCATAATCCGTCCGGCGAACTATCCGGACGCCTGCCCCGGATCGGGCTGCGTCATCGTCGACGCGGCGGGAGCGCGGACGCTCGTTATGAACGTCTCGGGGCTGGTCTACATGGACACGCTCTCCGATCCGTTCGACGCGGTGGAGAAGATGCTGCGCGACAACGCCGGCAGGTACGATCTCGCCGTGCTCGACGTGCACGCCGAGGCGACAAGCGAGAAGGCGGCTATAGCGCGCGCTTTTGACGGCAGGATCGCCTGCGTCTGGGGAACGCACACCCACGTTCAGACAAACGACGCGCGCATCCTTCCGCGCGGGACCGGATTTATCACCGACCTCGGCATGACCGGACCGGTCGACAGCATACTCGGCATCGACTGCGGCGTGATAATTAACAAGTTCCGCACCCGCATGCCGGTCAAATTCACCGTCCCCGCGGGCGAGATCAGCGCGTCCGGCGCGCTCTTTACCCTCGACCGCTCCTTCCGCGCCGTCTCCGTCGAAGCGGTGACCCTCTGATCCGCCGTCAGTCAGGCGCCGAACGCCTGCGAAACGAAAAGCGTGCAGGAGATCAGGAAAAGCGAAAAACCGCCGTCGGCGAGCATGACGTACACACCCGCCGCCCACAGCGCGGCGACAAATGCAAAACTGACCGCACGCGCGATCCGATCCGCCCTCTCCGGCGGCATGACGGCGCTCAACAGCGATCGGAACGCGTATCCGCCGTCCAGTCCGCACACCGGCAGCGCGTTGAAGGCTCCGAGGATGAGACTCAATATCCCGTATATCCCGAAAACGCCGCCCGCCGCCAGACCCGCCCATCCGCTTATCGCCGACGCCGCGGGTCCCGCAAGCGACACCGCCGCGTCCCTGACGTACGACGTCGCGCCGCCTCCGCGTATTATCTCAAGTCCCGCGGCGCGTACCCTTACCTCGTCCACGCCTATACCGAACGCCTTCATCGCGCAAAGATGCGCCGCCTCGTGTACCGCCAGAGCCGCCGCAAAACAGAGCGTCCTCTCCGGCGGCATCATCAACGCCGCGCACGCCCAGCATATCGGCGCAAACGGCGATATTGATAGTTTTTTAGGCATTGTCGTTTACCTTTTCCGGCATTGTTGTTTACCATTTCCGGGAAAACTTTTTGAAAAAAGTTTTCCCGCGCCCTTTCAAAAACTTTTTCCACCGCGCTCCCGCGCCAATGCGACTTTTGCGGCGGTAAAGGGTTAGCCGGAAGACCTTCGGTCTGCCGGCAAGGCGTGAGAACGACAAAGCCGCTCCCGAAAGCGAGCTTTCAGAGACGGCTTTCCGCTCACGCCGGTCGCCGCGCTCCCGCGGAGCGCGGCTTCCCCTTTGCCCGCCTCGTACCCGAGAAAAAAGAACGCGGGTGAAAAGTTTTGCGGGGGTCAATAGCGCCACAAATAATAACCTCGTTGTTATGAGTGGGCGTTTATATGGAGGTTTTCCTCCGTATGAAATGCAGACGCGGGGGAGCCAAAAAAGATAGAATAAAAAATCGGAGTTTGGAAATGAGATATTACAAAGGCAATCTGCATATGCACACGACGCGCTCGGACGGAGTGAAGACGCCGGGCGAAGCGCTCCGGCTGTACAAGGCGGCGGGATATGATTTTGTCGCGCTGACCGATCACTACGTATACGGCGAGGGAGGCGAAGCGGAAAACGGGCTGCTGGTCATCTCCGGGGCGGAATACGACACGGGTACGAACGTCCGGGACGGAATATACCACATCGTCGGGCTGGGGATGGAGCGCGATCCGGGAATGGTAAACACGGCGAAGCCCTGTCCGCAGGAGATAATCGACCGCATCCACCAAGCGGGCGGACTTGCGGTGCTGGCGCACCCGGCGTGGTCGCTCGACACGCCGGAGGACATAGCCCGCAAGCGCGGATTTGACATGTTGGAAATATACAACACGCTGTCGGGCAAGCCGTGGAACTGCCGTCCCTACTCGGGGCTGATCGCGGACATGCTGGCGGCGCAGGGGATATACTATCCGCTGACGGCGGTAGACGACGCGCATTTTTACGTCGGCGACGAATGCCGGTCGTACGTCATGGTACGGGCGGAGGAGCTGACGCAGGGAGCGATACTCGCGGCGATTCGGCGGGGCGACTTTTACGCCACGCAGGGACCGGAGTTCGAGTACCGCGCCGAGCTTTACTCCGACGGGAGCGGGCTGGTTTCCGTCGACTGCACGCCGATAGAGCGGACGACCTTCTTTACCGACCGGGTGTACACTCCCGACCGCTGCGCCGTCGGACGCGGGCTGACGCACGTCGAGTACCGTGTCAAGCCGGGCGAGCGGTTCGTGCGTTTCGAACTGGAGGACGCCGCCGGCAACGCCGCGTGGAGCGGATACGTTGTCAGGAGATAGTCACTTACCTAAATACCCCGCCGGATCGACCGGCTCGCCGTCGAGCTGTATCTCAAAATGGAGGTGCACGCCGGTGGAGTCGCCCGTCGATCCGGCGGTCCCTATTTCGTCGCC
>JAFSSR010000168.1 GCA_017450885.1 Clostridia bacterium
GCTCGGTGGCGGCGTTGAAGCCGTATCCCTTCTTGCCGGATGCCATGATGTTATTGACGACGACGCCTCCGTCGTAGCCGGCGTTCTCGGCTATCTGACGGACGGGAGCCTCGAGAGCCTTGGTGACGATGCGCACGCCGGTCTTCTCGTCGCCCTCGAGATCGTCGGCGACCTTCTCGGTCTCGCCGATGACGTTGAGCAGAGCGACTCCGCCGCCCGCGATGATGCCCTCTTCAACGGCGGCCTTGGTCGCGTTGAGAGCGTCCTCTATGCGGAGCTTCTTTTCCTTCATCTCGACCTCGGTCGCGGCGCCGACCTTGATGACGGCAACGCCGCCGGCCAGCTTGGCGAGGCGCTCCTGGAGCTTCTCGCGGTCGAAATCGCTGGTGGTGGTCTCTATAGCGGTGCGGATCTCGCCGACGCGCGCCTTGATAGCCGCCTTGTCGCCTTCGCCGTCGACTATAGTGGTGTTTTCCTTATTGACCTTGACCTGTCTTGCCTTACCGAGCTGGGCGATCGTGGTATCCTTGAGCTCGAGTCCGAGCTCGTCGGTGATGACCTCGCCGCCGGTCAGGATGGCGATGTCGCGGAGCATCTCCTTGCGTCTGTCGCCGAAGCCGGGCGCCTTGACCGCGACGCAGGTGAAGGTGCCGCGGAGCTTGTTGAGCACCAGGGTGGTGAGAGCCTCGCCCTCGACGTCCTCGGCGATGATGAGCAGCTTTCTGCCCGCCTGGACGATCTGCTCGAGAAGCGGGAGGAGATCCTGGATATTGGAGATCTTCTTATCGGTTATAAGGATGTAGGGCTCGTCGAGAACGGCCTCCATCTTGTCGGTGTCGGTGACCATGTAGGGGGAGAGGTAGCCGCGGTCGAACTGCATACCTTCGACGACCTCGCAGTAGGTCTCGGCGGTCTTGCTCTCTTCGACGGTGATAACGCCGTCGCTTGTGACCTTCTCCATAGCGTCGGCTATGAGCTGGCCGATGACCTCGTCGGAAGCGGAGATGGTGCCGACGCGGGCGATATCGGCGGAGCCGTTGACGGCGCGGGAGTTGCTCTTCAGGCACTCGACGGCGCGGTCGACAGCCTTCTGGATGCCGCGGCGGAGGACCATCGGATTTGCTCCGGCGGTGACGTTCTTCATGCCCTCGCGGACGAACGCCTGCGCGAGCAGAGTTGCGGTGGTGGTGCCGTCGCCGGCGGCGTCGTTGGTCTTGGTGGCGACTTCCTTTACGAGCTGCGCGCCCATGTTTTCCATAGCGTCCTCAAGCTCGATCTCCTTGGCGATTGTCACGCCGTCGTTGGTGATCAGCGGAGCGCCGTATTTCTTGTCGAGAACCACGTTGCGGCCCTTGGGTCCCAGCGTGATCTTTACGGTGTCGGCGAGCTTGTCGATACCGGTGAGCAGTTTATTTCTGGCGTCAATGCCGTATTCTATCTCTTTTGCCATGATGAAATGCCTCCTTTATTACTCTACGACAGCGAGGATGTCGCTCTGCTTGACTATGGTGTATTCCACGCCGTCCAGCTTGACCTCGGTGCCGGAATATTTACTGGTGATAACGCGGTCGCCCGCCTTGACGGTCATGACCACTTCCTTGCCGTCTATAACGCCGCCCGGGCCTACCGCCACGACTTCGGCGATCAGGGGCTTTTCCTGCGCGGACGCGGTGAGGATGATGCCGCTCTTTGTGGTTTCCTCCGCTTCGACCGACTTGATGAGAACGCGGTCGGATAAGGGTTTGATTGTCATTATGATATACCTCCTTGACAGTGGTGGATTTATTATGTTTAGCACTCTGCTTAAGGGAGTGCCAACCGACATTGTTTATTGTAATCCCATCCCCGTGAAAAATCAAGTACATACACATCCAATTTACAGTTTTTTAACAATGTCGTAACAAATCGGTTTTTGCCGCCGCGGAGAGTGATAGAAAAATCCGAAAAATAATAAAATTAGGAATAAAGAATGAGAAGTTCCCCCCTCATTCCTCCCCCATCATTTCTCATTCCTCATTCCTCATTTTTCTTCCGGAGGTTCCATGTACGTTATTTCCCGACTCAATTCCATTCTCTGCGGACCGGCGCTTTTTATCGCGGTCTTCGGAGCCGGAGTATTTTTTCTGTTCAAGCTGAAATTCTTTTTCGTCCTCCATCCCGTGCGGACGGCGCGGGCGATGTTCCCCGAAAAAGGCAAGGGGGACGGTCCCTCCCCCTTCGCCGCCATGTGCACCGCGCTCGCAGGGACGCTTGGAGTGGGCAACATCGTCGGGGTGGCGGGGGCTGTTGCGCTGGGCGGTCCGGGGGCGGTGTTCTGGATGTGGGTCAGCGCGCTTGCCGCCATGGTGCTGAAATACGCCGAGGTGACGCTCGGAGTGAGGTGGAGGGTCAAAAAGAAGGACGGGCTACACGGCGGCGCGCCATACTATATCAGGGACGCGGCGGGGATGCCGCGGACGGCAAAGCTGTTCGCCCTCCTCTGCGTCGCCGCGTCGTTCACGCTCGGGAACGCCGTGCAGGTACGCGCCGCGGCGGAGGCGTCCGGGCTGTCGCTCGGCGTCCATCCGGCGCTGACCGGCGGAGCGATCGCCGCCGTCTGCTTCGCCGTCGGCTTTTGCGGGCTGAAGGGGGTGTCCGCCTTCACCGTCCGGCTGATCCCGGCGCTGACCGTTGTGTTCGTCGCCATGTCGTGCGCTTCGATATTCGCCCGCGCCGGGCGGATCCCCGACGTCTTCGGCGAGATATTCCGTTCGGCGTTCACCCCTTCGGCGGCGGCGGGGGGAGCCGCGGGAGCGGTCTTTTCGCGTGCGGCGAGATACGGGCTGGCGCGCGGGCTCGCCTCCAACGAGGCGGGCTGCGGGACCGCGCCGACCGCTCACGCCGCGGCGCGGACCGACCTCCCGGCGCGTCAGGGTCTGTGGGGGATAGCCGAGGTCGCCGTCGATACGGTCTTCCTCTGCACGCTGACCGCCCTCGTCATTCTTGTCAACCGAACGGAAGGCGCGGGCGAGGGGATAGCCCCGGCGCTCGGCGCGTTCTCATCGGTTTTCGGAAAAGCGGCGGGATACGTCGTCTGCTTCTGCGTCTTCTTTTTCGCCCTCTCGACCGTGATCTGCTGGTCGTATTACGGTGCGGAGGCGGTGGGCTTTCTGTCGCCGCGCCCGGTATGGAAAAAGTTGTATCTCGCCGTTTTCTTTTTGTCTACGGTCCCTTTCAGCGTTACGCGCACCTCCCTTCTGTGGGAGGCCTCCGACCTCGTCTGCGCGGTGATGACGTGTATAAACGTCGCGGTGCTTGTCACGCAGAGCGGGGAGATAAAGAGAATGACGGAGAAAATCTTCTTGCAATCCCGATAAAAATATGGTATAATTTTAATATAATATGTGGTATTATGCAATTATTATGCAATTTTTGCATCAACCAATATCGGGAGGGATGAAAAATGCCGCAAAAACCGCGCATTCTGGTGGTCAGCAGCGCGAATATCGACCTCGTGGCGCGCATGAGGAGCGTTCCGCGCGTGGGCGAGACCGTGCTCGAAGCCAACAGGTACGATTATATTCCCGGGGGCAAGGGCGCGAACTCCGCTCTCGCCATCGCAAAGACGGGAGGCGAGTCGGTCTTCTGCTGCAAGCTGGGCAACGACACCCACGGCGCAAAGCTGGTCAGCATTTACGAGGGCTCCGGCATCAACACCCGCTTTGTCACCGCGGACAAAAAGGAGCGCACCGGACTCGCGCTGGTCATGGTCGAGCAGAACGCCGACAACCGCATAGTCGTCTATCCCGGCGCCAACCGCAGACTGCGTCCGTCCGACGTGGAGGACGCCTTCACCTGCTATCCCGACGCCCTCTATCTCCAGTTCGAGATCCCCGAGGAGACGGTGATAGCCGCCGCAGATATGGCGCACGCCCAGGGCATCCCGATCATCGTGGACGCCGGTCCCGCCAACCGCGATTTCCCGCTCGAGGCGCTCGGTCCGGTGGAGATCTTCTCCCCCAACGAGGAGGAGACCTACGCCTACACCGGCATCCGTCCCTCCAGTCTTGAAAGCTGCCTCAAAGCCTGCCTCGCGCTTGCCGCCCGCATACAGGCGAAATACTACGTCCTCAAGCTGGGCGAGCGCGGAGTCTACCTCTACGACGGCAAGTATTACAACATCCTATCCTCCTACAACGTGGAGGAGGTGGACACCACAGCCGCCGGCGACGCCTTTACCGGCGCGATGGCGGTCGAATATATGCGGAGCTACGACATCAAGCGCGCCTGCGAGTACGGCAACATCGCCGGAGCGATAACCGTTTCCCGCGCCGGCGCCTTCCCCTCCATCCCCTCGCACGAGGAAATAAAATTCTTTGCCAAAGAAAGTCAATCGGGGTTCACGGTATGAGCGAAATTATAGAAAGAGACGGATTTTTCAGATCGTCCGACGGGACGCATGACATATTCTACCGCGTTTGGGAGCCCGCGGAGGCGCCCCGCGCGATACTCCAGATATCGCACGGGATGTGCGAGCATATCGGCCGCTACGACGGCTTCGCGCGCGACCTCTGCGCGCACGGCATCGTCGTCTGCGCGAACGATCACATAGGTCACGGAAAGAGCGCCGCCGACGAGAGCGAGCTCGGTTATTTCGGCGGCAAGGGGAGCATCTTCCGCCTCGCCGACGACCTCGATCTACTGCGCGCCGAAATGCGGAAGAAGTACCGCCGCCTGCCTTACATAATGTTCGGGCACAGCATGGGCAGCTTTGTCTGCCGCGACTATATCTCCCGCTACGCCGCCAACGTCGACGGGGCGATCGTCTGCGGTACCGCCGGCACGAACAAGCTGATCGGCGCCGCCATCACCATCTCGTCAGCGATATGCGGACTGCGCGGCAGGAAGTACCGCTCGAAATTCATACGCAATCTCGCCTTCAAGGGCTACAACGACGATTTCCCGGGCGAGGGCGAGCTCGCATGGCTCTCCCGCGACAAGGATGTGCGCGACGCATACGACGCCGATCCGCTCTGCGGGTTCATCTTCACCGCCGGCGGATACAACGAGATGTTCCGGCTGCTTAAGAGCGTTTCCGGTCCCGAGTGGGCGGCGAAGATCCCGCAGTCCCTTCCCGTTTTCGTCATAGCCGGGTCGATGGATCCCGTCGGCGCGAAGGGCGAGGGTCCGCGCGAGGTGCATCAGCTCCTCGTCGACCGCGAGCTTACCGACATCGACTGCAAAATATACGACGGCATGCGCCACGAGATCCACAACGAGATCGGGCGCGAAGAGGTCATGGAGGATATCGCAAAATGGGTCCTCCGCGTCGCCGACGGCGCGGCGGAGGCAGCCACGCTGTGAGCGGAAAGCGCATTCTCGGCGTTGACTACGGCGCGGTGCGGACGGGCATCGCCGCCACCGACGCCGAAGGGATCGCCGCCTTCGGAGTGGGGACCTTCAAAGCCAAGGGGCTTCACGAGCTCGCCGGGATAATAGTCCGCGAAGCCGCGGAGCGGGACTGCTCCGCAATCGTCATCGGTCTGCCGGTCAATATGGACGGGACCGAGGGCGAAAAGTGCGAAAAAGTGCGCCTGCTCGGTCAGTGCGTTTCCGAGCTGACCGACATACCCGTCGAGTTTTACGACGAAAGGCTGACCACCGTGGTCGCCCATCAGTATCTTTCCGCCACCAACGTCCGCGGCAAAAAGAGAAAGGATACGGTCGATACCCTCGCCGCCGAGATCATCCTTCAGAATTATCTGGACAGCAAAAAGTGACCGCTTTGCCGGTATTCGCGGATAGCTCCGGGACGGCTCGGAATTAAAGAAAAACAAGGCTCTGAAACGGTTTTCAGAGCCTTGTTTTATGTTTCGGCGTGTTGCGCCGGCGGCCGCAAGCCGCGAGTCGCCAGTCGCCAGAAGGGTTGGGTGCTGAAACGTCGGAAGACGCACCCGACACTGTAGGGCGGGGTTTTAACCCCGCCGACCTTTAGGTCGTCCATCCCGAACGGCGCTCACGCAAAGCTCCTTCCCCCGCGGAGCGGGGAGGGGGACCCAATTCCCCACGAAGCTCGGCAGGCTCGCTTCGCCGGGGACCCCTTTCGGGTCCGCTGTCGCCGCAGGCGACTGAGGGGAGGGGTCCGCTCGCGGCGAAGCCGCGAATCTCGCTTGCGCCGCAAGGCGCAAATCTCGCTTTTGCGAAAGCAAAAATCTCGTTTCGCCGCAGGCGAAATCTCGTTAAGATCGTCGGCGGAGCCGACA
>JAFSSR010000169.1 GCA_017450885.1 Clostridia bacterium
GCGGGGATGGGACCCCGCCCCTACCGGTTCAAATGGCGTTCGGGTGAGACGACCTCGAAGGCAGGATTACGGATTGCCGCGTCGCTCGGCGGAGCGTGCATATAAGCGACACGTACGCTCCGAGCATACTGCGGATATTTTGGCCCGGCCACGCCGGCGCTCCTTGCAATGACAGAGTTTTGGTGCCCCCGGCCACGCCGGCGCCACGCCGGTGAAAAGCGGGTTAAACACTATGAAAACCCGATTCCGTGCCGCAGGTGAATAAGTATGAACCGACCTCGAGGCGCGTTTGGGCCCGGCCCCGCCGGCGACCGGCGACTGATGGATGCATCCTACTTTTTCAGTATCCCAAGCACGCCGCGAAATAGCGATTTGCCTATCTCGCGGCCGATCGTGTTGGCGGCGGAATTTGCCGCCTTGCCGAAGACCGTTGTGCTCGATCTGCCGGACTTTTTGGCTTTCTCTTTTTCTTTTTTGGCTTTTTCCTTCTCTTTTTCTTCCTTCTCCCTGCGCTCCGCCTCGGCTTTTGCGTCCGCCTCCGCCTGCTCGGTCAACGTCTCGTACGCCGAGACGCGATCGACCGTCTCCTCGTATTTGTCGCGGAGCGGGCTCATCTTGTTGACCTCGCGGATGTCGAAGGGCATGGCGGCGTCCATCGAGCTCCGGGGCGGGAGTATGAAGGCGCGTTCAACTATTCCGGGGACGCCCTTCTCATCGAGCAGGGAGACGAGCGCCTCGCCGGTTGCGAGCTCCTGCAGGGTGCGCTCGGTGTCGAAGTTCGGATTTTCGCGGAAGGAACGCGCCGCGTAGCGCAGAGCCTTCTGCTCGTTGGGAGTGTATGCGCGCAGCGCGTGCTGGACGCGGTTGCCTATCTGCGCAAGCACCGTTTCGGAAATGTCCGCGGGGTTCTGGGTGATGAACCATACGCTGACCCCCTTGGAGCGGATAAGGCGGACCACCTGCTCGATCTTTTCGAGCAGAGCCTTGGGCGCGTCGTTGAACAAGAGATGCGCCTCGTCGAAGAAGAACGCGATCTTCGGCTTTTCGAGATCGCCCGCCTCGGGCAGCAGCTCGTAAAGCTCGGTCAGCATCCAGAGCAGGAAGGTACTGTAAAGCAGGGGATGCTGGAAAAGCTCCTGACATTCGAGTATGTTCATCACGCCCCTGCCGTCCGCGTCCCAGTCGATCCAGTCGGCGATCTCGAGCGCGGGCTCGCCGAAGAATATGTTTCCGCCCTCGTCCTCGAGAGTGAGGAGGGCGCGCTGGATTGCGCCTATGGTCTGGGAGGAGACGTTGCCGTAGCTCAGCTTGTACTCGTTCGCGTTGTCGCCGACGTACTGGAGCATACTGCGCAGATCCTTGAGATCGAGGAGCAGAAGCCCCTTGTCGTCCGCTATACGGAAGACTATGCGCAAAACGCCGCTCTGGATATCGTTGAGCCCCAAAAGCCGCCCGATCAGCTCCGGCCCCATATCGGAGATGGTGGTGCGCACGGGATGCCCCGCCTTTGCGTATACGTCAAAGAAGCGCACGGGGTAGGCGGTGTAGCTGAAATCCTCGATATGCATGGTGTCGATGGAGCGGCGGATATGCTTGTTTTCGTGTCCGGGCTTGCACATACCGGAGATATCCCCCTTGATATCGGCGATGAATACCGGTACTCCCATCTCGGAAAAAGACTCGGCAATGACCTTAAGCGTGACCGTCTTGCCTGTGCCTGTCGCGCCGGCGATCATCCCGTGGCGGTTCGCCATCGCGGGATCGAGATAGACGCGCTCGTCGCCGGTGGCGAGCCATATTTTGCCGTTTTCCTGTGTATACATTCTCTTCCTCCGTTAAGCGGACGGTCGGTCCGCGTGTAATGTAATAGTTTATAATATTATACCATATGTCCGCGCGCTAACGCAAGGACGATGATCGAAGTTTTTATAATATGCACCAAAAACAGCTCATACCCTATTGTATTATTGAGGTACTGATGATATAATTGAACCGTGGATCCTTCTACAATGAACGAAAAACCGGAGGCAGGTATGGCTGGAACCAAAAAACGCGACACGTCCGGGCGTCCGGACGGACAGATGAAAAAGATGCTCGTCCCCTATATGCTGGAGATACTGCGAAAGGACTCGGACGAGAACCACCGGTTGAGCCAGTCGGATATAATCGAGCGCTTACGCACGGAGTACGGTCTGGACGTTGAGCGCAAGGCGATCAGGCGCAATCTGCAGGACCTTATCGACCTCGGCTACCCGATAGAATACGACGTCAAGGAGCGTCTCATCCCGGTCGTCGACCGCGAGACCGGAGAGCCGGTAATTGACCCGGAGACGGGCAGACAGGCGATGAAGGACAACTCCATCTGGTACGATATCTATTTTGAAAGGGAATTCACCGACAGCGAACTGCGGCTGATAATCGACAGCCTGCTTTTCTCCCGCCATATCCCGAAAAGCGAGTGCCGCGACCTCGTCGGCAAGCTGGAGGGGCTCTCCAGCCGGTATTTCAGCTCCCGCATACGCCATA
>JAFSSR010000170.1 GCA_017450885.1 Clostridia bacterium
AGCGGTTTTTCATGTAAAGTGACCCGAACAGTCACCGTCCCGTTCTTTCCGTCGTAGGCATAGTTTGCGATATTCACAAACAGTTCCTCGACGGCAACGTCGATCGCGAGCTGCGTCGCCATCGGACACTCCGCCGCCTCGAGCTCTTCGTCTATACGGACGGCGTCGCCGAGGCGACAGACGCTGACAATCAGCTCTTCGGCACGGAACGCACGGTGGACGCGCTCAATTCCATTCCCGCCGGCGCCTCGCAAAAGGACGTGCTGTCCGGCGTGCGTGCCGCCGTCGACGCGTTCGTAAAAGACGCGCCGCAGTTTGACGACCTGACGATGCTCGGTCTTCGCTACAACGGTCCCAAAAAGATTGACACCACGGAGGATACGCAATGAAGGAACTGAAAGTGAAAGCCGACAGAAAAAATCTGCTGAAAGTGCAGACGTTCATAGACGGACAGCTTGAATCGGCGGGCTGTTCGATGGCGACGCAGATCGCGATCGACGTTGCCGTCGAGGAACTGTTTGTGAATATCGCGAGCTATGCCTACGACGGGAAGACCGGGACGGTGACGGTTCGGGTCACTTTGCATGATAAACCGCTTGCTGCCGAAATAACCTTCATCGACAGCGGAAAACCGTACGACCCGCTTGCAAAGCCCGATCCCGACGTAACGCTGTCGGCAAAGGACCGTCAAAAAGGCGGCCTCGGCATTTTTATGGTCAAGAACACAATGGACGATATGAAGTATGAGTACAAGGACGGCAAAAACGTCCTGACTCTGATTAAAAACTTATAAAGATAAGACAACAAATCCATTTTATAAAAACTGCCCCCACTTTTCACTCGAAAGTGGGGGCAGTTATCATAATTATAGAACCCCCTTGAATCTGCACAGACCGTGGAGCGTTTCCCGCACGAAAACGCCGCACGGCAGGATCGGCAGATAATTCTTTTCAAAGGTGGTAGAGCTATTCCTCCGTACGGAGCGGCCCCGCCTCCGGCGCTTCGGCGGTCACGTCGTCGAACCGCGTTCCCCACGCGCCTTTATCGTCTTGTATTTCAGGAACACGCTCTTTTTTGTGTGCCTGCCGTAAAGTTATTCGGTCAGATCGGGCTTGACGCCGCTTTTCGCCGAGTCGATCTCCAGTCCCGTGAGGATGGCAAGCGTCTCGGTGTCCATACGGCTCTTGTACCGCTTTTCGTTCTCGCTGTTCTCGTCGTAGGCGACGATGCCCAGCCGCAGCGCCGTGTTGCTGATCTGCCCTACGCGGGAGGAAAAGGTGCTCTTTACGGCTTCGGTGCGCGCTTTCCAATCGTCCGCGTCGGCGATCAGCGGTTCCGCCGCAGGGATCTTGAGTACCGGCAGTGATTTCCCGTTGTCATAACTTTGTTTTACGCAATCGTTGACGATGGGATCGGCGATAGTTCGTACAAGGTCGCCGTCATAATCCGCGCCGCCGGGATCATCACCGTACCCGACGAAAAGGAGATCATCGCCGCTATGGAAGAGATAAGAAACAACCCCTCCAATGTGGCGTAAACCCGCATTACAAAAGGAAAAACGGTGTAACCCAATCGGATTACACCGTCTCCCTTTTGCAACTGTCCTTTAGAACACGTCGCAAAGCGTCCGTTTCTTTTTTTGTTTTCCGCATATATGGTTATTTTAATATATTTTTTATTGATTTTTTATAAAATAGATGATATAATAATTATAACTATACTCGGATACTATACCCAAAACTATCCGACGGCATTTCAAAATCTGAACGCAGGCGGGTGAAGTGATGTCAGTCATCTCGGAATTCTTCTCAAGAGGATGGAAATTCTTTGTCGATCAGGTCAAGTCGATAGGATTTAACGACATTATCGATATACTGATAGTGGCGGTCCTTTTCTACTACATTTATCTATTCATACGCGATCGCCGCGCGGGAAAGCTCGCCATAGGCGTGGCGATACTCGTCGTCATGCAGATCGTCAGCGAGGCGCTCGATCTGACGGTCATGAAGTTTATCCTGCAAAACATATTCCAGATCGGAGTGCTGGCGATAATCATCATATTCCAGCCGGAGCTCCGTTCCATGCTGGAGCGCGTCGGCGGCGACTCGCTGCGCGGACTTCGCAATCTGGGAACAGAGCGCGACGTACAGCAGATAAAGCAGTTCAAGGATGAGCTGTGCGACGCGGTGAACGAGCTTTCCATGTCCCGCACCGGCGCGCTTATCGCGATAGAGCGCTCGACCAGACTGGGCGACGTCATCGCGAGCGGAACTATCATCAACGCCGACGTGAGCTCGCTGCTCCTGCGCAACATTTTCTTCGATAAATCCCCCCTGCACGACGGCGCCGTGGTCATACGCGATATGCGTATCCTCTCGGCGGGCTGTATGCTCCCGCTCGCAAGCAAGACCAACGGCATAAACAAGGAGCTCGGGACCCGTCACCGCGCCGCCATCGGGTTGAGCGAACAGAGCGACGCGGTCATCATAGTGGTCTCGGAGGAGACCGGCAACGTCTCTGTCGCGTATAAGGGCAGACTGACGCGCGACTACGACGTGGTCAATCTCCGCCTGCGGCTGGACGAGTTGATCTATCCCCAACAGAATTCACGCAAGCGCAAGTCGAAAAAGAACGGCAAGACTTCAGGCGAAACGGTCGAAAACGTAAAGGAGGACGCGGACGATGTTCAATGAAGATAAGAATTCGATAGTGTCGAGCGCCTCCGTTCAAGGCAAAAAAAGCAAGAAGAGATCGGTCATCATCCCGGCGATCGTATCGCTGATACTCTCCTTTGCGCTCTGGTTCTACGTTATCTCTGTAGAGAGCCCGACCTACACGAAGACCTACTCGCTCGTGCCTATCAGCATATCGCAGGGCAACGGCGCGCTCAGCGTCTATTCGAGCTCCGGCTCGACCGTCGATATCGTCGTGAGCGGAAAGAAGAGCCTGCTCAACCAGCTCACAAACGACGATTTCTCGGTGGTCGCCGATATATCCGGCTACAAGACGGCGGGAAAATACAACGTTCCGCTCTCGTTCTCGGTCCCCGACGGGGCGACCAAGGTGTCAAGCAGCATCGACTCGCTTTCGCTCTACCTCGACAGCCGGACCTCAGTCCAGGTCCCCGTTACGGTGAAGCTGGTCGATTACACCATCGACGACGGCTATGAAATAGGCGAGAACGCGATCGAAAAGAGCGTGGAGCAGGTGACCGTTTCCGGTCCCGGCTCGCTGCTCAGCACTATCGAGTCGGCGCGCGTCACCGCCGCCCTCGGGCATATCACCTCGTCTAAAACGCTCTCCGCCGGATTTGCGCTCGTAGACGCCGCCGGCAATGAGGTCACCAGCCCGTATATAAGCACCGACGTCACCGACGTCACCGTCCGCATCCCCGTTTACTTAAGACGCGAGGTCCCGTTTACCGTGGTGTATAAGTACGGATATTTCAATTCCTCCAACGCCAAGGTCACAATAAGGCCCTCCACCGTTTCGGTGAGAGGCGAGGTCGAAGCGGTCAATATGCTCGATTCGATCGCGGTCGCCACCATCGACGAGAAGACCATGCAGGACGGTAAGATCACCACCTCGGTCACCGCTCCGGACGGGATAACCATAACCGACGGCACGCAGACGGTCGAGATATCGGTCTCGCTCGTCGGGATCTCCACAAAGACGTTGGCGGTAGACAACATCACCGTAAAGAACCCGGAGGGCGCGGTATATCTACCGGCGCAGGACAACATAAGGGTGACTCTGCGCGGCCCGTCGGGAATGCTCGACGAGATAACCCCCGATGACGTCGAGGTCATAGTCGACGCTTCCGGAAACACCTCCGGCCAGCAGAATATCACACAGCCCGCGGAGATACGTATCTCCGACGGGTATTCGTCAAGCGTTTACGAGGTCGGCGAATACTCGGTCGCCCTTGTAAAGAGCGATGGCGAATGAAAAGCTATCTGATACAGGGGATATCGCTTCCGTACACCGTCGGGCGTGACGAGGCGGTCGCTTCGGCTGAAAAGACGCTAAAACGGTGCGGCGCGCGGGCGGTCTCCTCCGCGGTGTTCCGCCGGTCGATCGACGCGCGAAAGAAGGACGATATACGTTTTGTATATTCCGTGCTCTGCGCCGCAGAGGGCGGCGACGCCGATAAACTGAAACGCGCGGGAGCGGTCGAGGAAAAGACGGCTCCGCCGTCCCCGGTCGCGGGGAACGAGCCGCTGGCGGCGAGACCGCTCGTCTGCGGCTTCGGGCCCGCCGGGATGTTCGCCTCTCTCACTCTCGCCGAGAACGGCTACCGTCCGGTCGTATGCGAAAGGGGACCGTCCCCCGGAGCGAGGCGGATAAAGATAGAACGCTTTTTTGCCACGGGAGAGCTCGATACCGAGGGCAACGTCCAGTTCGGAGCCGGCGGGGCGGGAATGTTCTCCGACGGCAAGCTGATGACCCGGATAAACGATCCGTACTGCCGTTTCGTCCTCGAAAGGCTGCGCGATCTCGGCGCTCCGGACGACGTGCTGGTCAACGCGCGGCCCCATATCGGGACCGACCTGCTTATCGGCGTAGTTGAACGCGCCGCGCGGAGAGTGACCGAGCTTGGCGGAGAGGTGCTTTTTGACACGCGGATAGACGGTTTTAAATCCGACTCGTCCGGACGGATAAACGGCGTGATCACTCCCGGAGGGGAGATCCCGTGCGGCGCGCTGATACTCGCCCACGGGCACAGCGCGCGCGACACCTATACCGCGCTCCGCTCCGGCGGGTACGATCTGAAAGCAAAGCCGATATCGGTAGGCTTCCGAATAGAGCATCTCCGCGAGGATATAGATAAAGCGATGTTCGGCGACCACGCCGGAGATCCGCTCCTCGGAGCGGCGGAATACAATCTCAGTACGCGCATAGGCGGTACCGGGGTATACACTTTCTGTATGTGTCCGGGCGGAGAGGTGGTAGCCGCCGCGTCCGAGGAGGGCGGGGTGGTCACGAACGGCGCGAGCCGTTTCGCCCGCGACGGAAGGAACTCCAACGCCGCCGTCGCCCTTTCGCTCGCTCCGGCGGATCCCATGGAATTCCAGCGTTCTCTTGAACGCGCCGCCTTCAAGGCGGGCGGCGGGAGATACGCCGCTCCGATACAGACGGTCGGCGATTTCCTCTCCGGAAAGAGCGGGACCGCGCCTTCGAGGGTCGCGCCGACCTACACGCGCGGCGAGACCGCGCTTTCCGATATCGCGTCTATCCTGCCGCGCGGGACCTATCCGGTCTTTGCCGACGGACTGCGCTCTTTCGGGAAAAAGATATCCGGCTTCGACTCGCCGGACGCCCTGCTCACCGGGCTTGAGACCCGCACGACCGCGCCGTTCAGGATGGCGCGAGGCGAGCGGATGACCGCCCCGGGACACGACAACCTCTACCCCTGCGGAGAGGGAGCCGGATGGGCGGGCGGGATAACCTCAGCCGCCGTCGACGGCGTAAGATGCGCCGAGGCGCTGATAAACAGATACAAAGCGTATTAGATCGGAAACAATTATGGAACAATGCGGAAGAGTCAAAAGCATAAAGGGCGAATACGCCGAGGTCGAGGTCAGACGGACCACCGCCTGCGAAACCTGTTCCGCGGCGCACGTCTGTCCTTCCGGCAGGAAGGACGCGGTCGTGCGCGCGCTCAACAAGGCGGGCGCTTCGGAGGGTGACAGCGTAAAGCTGAGCACCCCGACCGGCAACGTGCTCGGATACGCTTTCGCGGTCTTCGTTTTTCCGATCATATCGGCTATAGCGGCCTTTCTCATCGCGTCCTCATTTACCGAGGAAAAATACGCGCTGATCGCCGCCGCCGCCGGTTTCGCCGCCGCGTTCGCCGTCGTCTTTTTCACCGTCGAGCGCAGGGCGAAGAAACGCGGAGACGTGGTCGTCATTACAGAAATAGAAACAAAGGAAGATAAAAATGTCCGGGACGATTTGGAAGGTAAAATTTAACAGGGAGACCGACTCGGCGAAGATAGCCGGGCTGACCTCCGGCCTGGGCATCGACAGGATAACCGCCATCCTTCTCTACAACCGCGGGATAACCGACGTCGACGCGGCAAGGAGATTTCTGTCCGCCGACCCGTCGGTCCTTCACGACCCCTTCCTGCTCACCGATATGGACCGCGCCGTCAAGCGCATCGAGGAGGCGGAGAGAAAGGGTGAAAAGGTCGTGGTCTACGGCGACTACGACGTGGACGGCGTGACCTCGGTCTCGGTGCTCTACACCTACCTCAAAGAGCGCGGGATAGACGTATTCTATCACATTCCCCGGCGTGAGGGAGAGGGCTACGGCATAAGCCGCTCGGCGATAGACGATATCGTCGCGCGGGGAGCCGGACTTATGATCTCGGTAGACTGCGGCATAACCGCTGTCGAGGAGGTCAGGTACGCTGAAAGCCTGGGGCTCGACACGGTGATAACCGATCACCACGAGTGCCACGGAGAACTGCCGGACGCCGCCGCGGTCGTCAATCCGCGCAGGCCGGACTGCGGCTATCCGTTCAAGGAGCTTGCCGGCGTCGGCGTCGCCTTCAATCTCGCCTGCGCCTTGGAAATAAACCGCAGGAGCGACCGCCCCGCCCGCGAGACCGCGGCGGAGCTCTGCCGCGAATACTGCGATCTGATCGCCATCGGCACCGTGGCGGACGTTATGCCGCTCGCCGACGTCAACAGATATATAGTAATGCTCGGGCTCGACGCTCTCCGCGAGCCGCGCCGCCCGGGGATCGCCGCCCTTTGCAGCGCTTCGTCGCAGGGCGGGACCGACCGTAAGCGCAGGGTGACCTCGTCATTTATCGGTTTTACCCTCGCCCCCAAGATCAACGCGGCGGGCAGGCTGGACGACGCCTCCATCGCCGTCGAGCTCATGCTCTCCAGCGACAGAGCCGAAGCGGACGAGCTGGCGGGACGCCTTGTGGCGATGAACCGCGAGAGGCAGGAGAAGGAAAATCAGATCTTCCGCGAGGCGAGGGAAAAGATACGCCGGGAGCACGATTTTGAAAACGACCCGGTGATAGTGGTCGGAGAGGACGGCTGGCATCACGGGGTCATCGGAATAGTCGCCTCCCGTGTGACCGAGACGTACAGACAGCCCTCGATAATGATCTCATTCTCTCCCGACGGAACCGGAAAGGGCTCCGGGCGGAGCATCAAGGGACTTAATCTTGTCGACGCGCTCGCCGCCTGCAGCGATACGCTCATCAAATTCGGCGGGCACGAGCTTGCGGCGGGACTTTCGATAGAGCGCGACAGATTTGACGATTTCAAAAAGGCGATAAACGATTACGCGAGAAAGAACCTCTCCCGCGAGGACATGGAGTCGGCGCTCGACTGCGAATGTGAGCTCGACTGCAGGGAGATAACCGCCGAGATGATCGACGAGTTCGGACGGCTCGAGCCCTACGGGGTGACAAATCCCGTCCCGCGCTTCGCCATGTGCGACGCCACCATCTGCGATATAGTCCCGGTCGGAGGAGACAGGCACACCCGCCTCGTTATCGAAAAGGACGGCGCGCGCATGACGGCGATGTATTTTAACGCCGTCGCCGCAAATCTGCCCTTCCGCCGCGGCGAACACGCCGATCTGCTTTTCACCCTCGAGGTCAACGAGTATATGGGCAGGCGGACGCCGCAGATGACGGTCCGGGAGATGACCCCGTGCGAGGCGGTGCGCAATACTTTGGAGGAAAAGAGGGAGCTCTACCGCGGGATCATAGCCGGCGGCGGAGTATCGCGCGAGATCGGAGCCATACCGCAGCGCAAGGAGTTCGCCGATCTGTACAGGGAGCTTACCAGGCGCTTCAACATCGGACAGAGCCGCTTCGGAGCGAGCGAGATCTCGCATTATTTCAACTGGAGCGGAGAGAGGTTCGTAAAGGTCAAGCTGGCGGTGGACGTGCTCTGCGAAGTAAAGCTGCTTGACGTCAAAATGCAGCAAACGCCGGGGGACGACGTATATCTTTTCCGTATGATCCCTCCGCGCGAAAAAACAAATCTCGATAAATCACACCTATATAACCGTATAAGGGCGGAACAAAAATGACAGACGGCCATCCGGTAACGGAAGAAAAAGAGAAAAAAGTGAATAACGAAAATATCGGGCAGGCCGGTGAGGATATCTACGCGCCGATCTCAAAGTTGCTCTTCACTCTCGAAAAGACGGGAAAGCACTACGATATCGACAAGATCAAGCGCGCATATCTCTACGCGCGCGAGCTTCACTCCGGACAGTACCGCGCCTCAGGTGAGGAGTATATCAACCACCCCATCGCGGTCGCCGAGATAGTCGCCACCCTTGAGCTCGACACCGACTCGATCTGCGCCGCCCTGCTCCACGACACGGTGGAGGACTGCGCCGACAAGGTCGACGTCAACCGCATAAAGAAGGAGTTCGGCGAGGACGTATACGACCTGGTCGACGGGCTGACCAAGCTGGTCTCCATCCCGTTCGAGGACAAGGAGGAACAGCACGTCGAAAATCTCCGCAAGATGTTCCTCGCAATGTCCAAGGACATCCGCGTCATATTTATCAAGCTCTGCGACCGCCTGCACAATATGCGCACGCTCGAATTCCGTCCGGAATACAAGCAGCGCCGCACGGCACTGGAGACCATGAATATCTACGCGCCGATCTCAAAGTTGCTCTTCACTCTCGAAAAGACGGGAAAGCACTACGATATCGACAAGATCAAGCG
>JAFSSR010000171.1 GCA_017450885.1 Clostridia bacterium
AGGGTGACAAGGTTTTCGGTAAGCGACGCCAGCCGTTCCACCTGATGGCGGATCGACCTCGTCCATTCGTTTTCGCCGCTTTCAAGCTCGAGCACCTCGGTATTGGCTTCGATTATGGTAAGAGGAGTTTTGAGCTCGTGGCTCGCGTCGGTGATGAACACCTTCTGCTTCTCGTAGCTCTCGGCGACGGGACGGATAGCCTTTTTCGATATGAAGAACACAAGGACGAATACCGCCGCGAGGCCTGCCAGCGAGACCGCGATGCTCGCCCACAGGAAGGACCGGATGTTGTCGAGATTTTTTTGACAGTCGAGAAATATGACCATCGTCCCGCCGTTCGTTTCCGATATCCTGTATCTGTAATCCCCGTCAAAACCGCGCCCGTTTCCGGAGCCGAGAGCATTTTGCGCCATTTCCTTCGCCGCGTCCGATTTGACCGCGGCGATGCGGTCGAGCGAGACGGTCCTGACGCTGCCGTCGTTCTCGAAGGTCACGCTGAAAAACCGGCTCTCGTACGGGGTCTCGACCGACATCCCGCGCCCGGGATCGAAATCGAATTCCCTGTTGTCGTACGGCGGAGGCTGAGGCGCGTCCCCGCCCGGACTGAACGGCGGATCGCTCCCCTCCGGACGGTCAAGGTCAACAGGCACGAACGCCCCGCCGTTGTCCGCCAGCTTATCGAGAAGCGCGTCGGCGTCGGAGACGATCTTCGAGTAGTTGATTATATTGATCGTCCCGAGCAGTATCAGCAGCACCAGCGCGACCGAGCACATCGTTATGACTATGAACTTGCTGCGCAGCTTTTTTATCATGGCTTACTTTTCCTTTGCCTTCTCAAGCGAGTATCCCATGTTCCGCGACGCTTTGATCGCGACGTCCGCGCCGACCGAGGTCAGCTTTTTGCGCAGATATGAGATATAGACCCAAACGACGTTTATTTCGACGTCGGTATCGTAGCCCCAGATCTTTTCCATAAAACGCTCGGTATTGATGAGTCTGCCGGGATTTGCCATCAGCATCTCGAGCATCTGGAACTCCTTGCTCGCAAGGCGGAAGGATCCTTCGGGGCCCTTCAGCTCGCAGGTCGAGCGGTCGAGCGTGATATTGCCCGCCGTCAGCTTGTTGTCGGTGAGATCGGACTGCCGCCTTGTCATGGCGCGTATGCGGGCGAGCAGCTCTTTTGTGGCGAACGGCTTTGTCAGATAGTCGTCCGCCCCGCAGTCCAGACCCGCCACGCGGTCGTCGATCTCCGCCTTCGCGGTCAGCAGAAGGACCGGGAGCTTGTTTCCCCTTTCCCTTATCGTTTTCAGTACGGTCAGCCCGTCCATCCCCGGCATCATTATATCGAGGATGGCGCCGTCGTAGTTCTCCGCCTCGAGATAATCGAGCGCGTCGAGTCCGTTATACACGGCGTCGACCGAGTAGTTTCCGTGCTTCAGTATGGTGACGAGAGCGTTGGACAATTCCCTCTCGTCTTCGGCTAAAAGCAGTCTCATTGTCATCTCTCCTTGGTCGTGTTGGAAAAATGATACGCCTTGAAACTTAAACGACCTTAAAATTCATCCGCGTTTTGATGCTTCAATCGGAAATAGAGCCACTTATGCAGCTTTTCGACCACGGCGGACTGGCTGTCCGAGAGGACGCGGGTGTAGACGCCGTCGGCGGTCAGGTAGCTGTCTCTGCAGATAACGGGCAGCTCCCTGCGCGCCTTCGTGAGATAGTCGAAATAGCCGTCGGAGCCGCGCATGCCGGTCAGCTCGTAAACCGCGCTGCCGAGATAAATATCGCTTATCACGCTGTCGTCTCCGAGGTCGAGCGCGTCAAGTCTGCCGCGGACGTCCGTCTTTTCGGCGTACGCTTTGTTGCAATAGATAACGAACGGAGTCTCGTATGTGCGTATGGTGGTCTCCGGGTCCTCGCAGTCGCCCAGTTCCACCCCAAGCGCGGCGTACGCGCTCATTCCGCCGCTCAAAGCCGGTCTGTGATCGCCGTAAAAAACGAGCACCGCCGGTTCGTCTATCGAGTCGAGATATTCGGAAAGCCGGAGCGCGAGAGCGGATGAATCGCGCACTCCTTCGAGATAGACCGAGACCGACTCGTCGAGCTGATCGGAGACTTCTACGGTATACGGCGGGGACGGGGGCGTATCCCCGAACTTGCCGTATTTGTACGCCTGATGGTTTTGGATGGTGACTCCGTAAACGTAAAGCGGATCGCCGGAGGCGGCCCGGCTCTCAAAATTAGCCTTGAGCTTTTCAAAGAACGCCGCGTCGGAAATCATCGTTCCCTTGTAATCGTCCTTATCGAACGCTTCAACGAATATCTGGTCGTTTACACCCATATGGGCGTACGCGCTGTGCCTGTTGTAGAACCAGCTGTGGCCGGGATGGATAAAGAACGCATTATATCCGTTCGCCTCGTAAGTGCGCGGCAGCGACGGAACGTCCCTGCGGATAACGCGAAGAGACGAGGAGTTTTTCGGTGAGACCATATTGGTCTGAAGCCCGGTGATGATATCAAATTCGGTGTTTGCGGTCCCGGCGTTGGTATTTGAGACGACGATATGCCCGCTGACCGCGCGGTCGGAGGAGCAGACCTTTTTAAAATCACGGAGGGGATCGTCCTCTTCGCTGAAGTCGAACGCCGCCTCGTCGGAAAGGTCGCTGAACGCCTCGCACATTATAAACAGGACGTGCGGTCTGACGCTCTGTTCCTCTTTTTCAAGGCGCTCATCCCGGAGCCATTCCCTTACCTCCGCCTCGGAGTACCCGTCCGGCTTTGTGACGGCGTATGAATTCCAGTTATAAAGGAAGCAGTACGGAAATCCTTTCGTGTTATATACGACGGTGATATTATACTCGTTTTCCGTCGGGAACGATTTATATATCTTGCGTTTGGGATAGACGTATATCATCGAGAGCACCATGAGCGCGGCGAGCGCGGCGCAGACCGACGTCCTTACTATCCAATGCGGGCGCTTTGATCTGAAAAAAACGCCGAGAGCGACAAGACCGAGCGTCATGATCGCGATAACGGCTATATGACCGGGATGCAAGTCGAGCTCGTACTCTCCCGTCGCGTCAAGCGCCTCGCGGATGAGGGTTATGTCCCCCGGAGTGAGCGGATCGTCCCTGCCCTCGATCTTAAGCAGGTTGGCGTAGGAAAGCAGGTTCCAGACGAGCGATCCGGCGGCGGTCGCAAAAAAGACGCTGCCGCACGCCATGTATAATATGCCGACAGTCGCCGCTATCGGGAAGAAATTGAGCAGCAGCAAAAACGGGTGCGCAAAAAAGTACCCGAACTGCGTGAACACCCCGCCCGGCTGGATCATTATCACGGTAAAAAACGCGGCAATCATACAGGCGGCAAGAGAGACAGCCGTCCACAGCCTATTCATTTCACGGCGTTTTATCTTCATGGCTTTCCCCTAAAAAAAGATATCTTATTATAACATATCGCGCCGGAATTCGCAAGATTTTTGCCTTTTTTGACCTGCATTTGTAAATTTTTAAGCATCCTATTGCAAAAATGCATTTAATATGTTATAATTTTAACGTATCATTCCTGACATAAAGTGAAAAACTGATTGAAAGGTATGACGATCACATAGGATATCTGTGTTTTTTCGCCGTACCTTTGGTGCGGCTTTTTTGCGCCGTATTTTTATGAAAGGCAGACTGTAAAATGGAAACGCGAGTCGGAGTAATCAGCATAATAGTCGAGAACTGGGAGGCGGTGGACACCCTCAACTCCCTTCTTCACGAATACCGCGATTTCGTCATCGGACGCATGGGCATCCCTTACAAGGAAAAGGAGATCAATATAATCTGCGTGGCGCTCGACGCTCCGCAGGACACCATCTCCACCCTTGCGGGCAAGGTCGGCTCTCTCAAGGGAGTCAGCGTCAAGACCGCTCTCTCCGCAAAATGACCGGAAGGACCGGCGGGCTTATTAGCCGTCTGGCGGGAGGAAGCGGACTTACGGAAGCCGAATACGCCGAACTGACGGCGGGGCGCGACGGCGAGGCGGCTTCCCTTCTCGCCGAAAAAGCGGACAAAGTCCGGCGCGGGATATACGGCGCAGACGTCTACGTTCGCGGACTTATTGAGATAAGCAACTACTGCAAAAACGACTGTCTCTACTGCGGCATACGCAGGAGCAACCGCTCCTGCGACAGGTACCGCCTGACTCCGGACGAGATACTTGAATGCTGCGGAGAGGGCCACGCCCTCGGATTTCGCACCTTTGTCCTGCAGGGGGGCGAGGACGGTCATTTTACCGACGATCTTCTCTGCGGCCTTATCGGAGAGATCAAATCGCGGTATCCGGACTGCGCCGTCACCCTCTCCCTCGGTGAACGCGGACGCGACAGCTTCAAACGCCTTTTCGACGCCGGCGCGGACAGGTATCTCCTGCGTCACGAAACGGCGGACGCCGGTCATTACCGCTCGCTTCACCCCGGCGAAATGTCGTTCGAAAATCGGATCCGCTCTCTTTACGATCTGCGTGAAATAGGATATCAGGTCGGCTGCGGTTTTATGGTCGGCTCGCCAGGACAGACTCCCGAAACCATTGCCAAAGATCTGAAGTTCATAGAGGAATTCAAGCCGGATATGTGCGGCATCGGTCCCTTTATACCCCATAAGGACACCCTCTTCCGCGACCATCCTCACGGCACGGTAGAGCTTACTACCTACCTGCTCTCGATCATCCGGCTGATACATCCGCCCGTTCTTCTCCCCGCTACCACGGCGCTCGCCACGATAGACCCCCGCGGACGCGAAAAAGGGATCCTCGCGGGAGCGAGCGTGGTCATGCCCAACCTTTCCCCGACGTCCGTGCGAAAAAAATACGCACTCTACGACGGAAAGGTCTGTACCGGCGAAGAATCCGCCGAGTGCCGCGACTGCCTCTCCCGAAGGATGGAAAGCATCGGCTTCCGTATCGTCACCGCAAGGGGCGACGTCAAGCGGCGATAGTCGGGGGCGCTTTTGAAAAAGCCGCCCCCAAACCCCCGCAAAACTTTTCTGACCGCGCTTCCGCGCGTTTCGATCTTTCGCGGCGATAAAGGGATAAGCCGTTCGACCTACGGTCGAGCGGCAAGGCGACAGACAAAAATCGACTCTGAAAGCAAGCTTTCAAGATCGATTTTTGTCTGCCGAGGACCGTCACGCTCCCGCGGAGCGCGACTTTCCCTTTATCCGCCTTGACCATGCTGAAAACCGGTCGTTTCGGAAAGGCTTTTGAAAGGGGCGCGGGGAAAAGCTTTTCTCTGAAAAGTTTTCCCCGGAAAAAGACGATAGAAAAATCATACTGTAAGAGGAAATAAAAATGGCAAAGTACGATCCCAAATCACTTAAAGCAGAGGAATTCATCAACGACGGCGAGATAACGGCGACGCTCGCTTACGCGGAGGAGCACAAAAACGATCTTCCGCTGATAAACGAGATATTGGAAAAAGCGCGTCCGGTAAAGGGCGAGCACGGTTTTGAATGCCGCGGGCTTACCCACCGCGAGGCATCCGTGCTTCTCGCCTGCGAGGACCCGGAGGTCAACCGCCGGATAGAGGAGATCGCCGAGGAGATAAAGCTGGCGTTCTACGGCAACCGCATCGTCATCTTTGCGCCGCTCTACCTTTCCAACTACTGCGTCAACGGCTGCGTTTACTGCCCGTACCATCTCAAAAACAAGCACATCCCGCGCAAGAAGCTGACCCAGGACGAGGTGCGGGACGAGGTCATCGCTCTCCAGGACATGGGGCACAAGCGTCTGGCGATCGAGTCGGGCGAGGACCCGGTGAACAATCCGATCGAATACATCCTCGACTGCATCAAGACCATCTACAGCGTACATCACAAAAACGGCGACATCCGCCGCGTCAACGTCAACATAGCCGCCACCACGGTCGAGAATTACCGCAGGTTGAAGGAAGCGGGCATCGGAACATACATCCTCTTCCAGGAGACCTATCACAAGGAAAGCTATCTGCAGCTCCATCCCACCGGACCGAAGCACGACTACGACTACCACACCGAGGCTATGGACCGCGCGATGGAGGGCGGCATAGACGACGTGGGGCTGGGCGTCCTTTTCGGACTGGAGCTGTACAAATACGAGTTCGCCGGACTGCTCATGCACGCCGAGCACCTCGAGGCCGTCCACGGCGTCGGCCCGCATACCATCAGCGTCCCGCGCGTCAAGAGGGCGGACGACATCGACCCCGATGAGTTCGACGGCGGCATAGACGACGACACCTTCGCAAAGATCACCGCCTGCATACGGCTCGCCGTCCCCTACACCGGGATGATAATCTCCACCCGCGAGACCGAAAAGGTCAGATCGAGGCTTCTGCGGCTCGGTATCTCGCAGGTCAGCGGCGGCTCGCGCACATCGGTGGGCGGCTACGCCGGATATTCAGCGGACGAGCGTCCGCACGACACCGAGCAGTTCGACGTTTCCGATCAGCGCTCGCTCGACGAGGTGGTGCGCTGGCTTATGGAGAACGGACATATCCCGTCCTTCTGTACCGCCTGCTACCGTGAGGGACGCAACGGCGACCGCTTTATGAGCCTTTGCAAGAGCGGCCAGATACTCAACTGCTGCCACCCGAACGCCCTGATGACCCTCGCCGAATACCTCGAGGATTACGCCTCTCCCGAAACGAAAAAGGTCGGCTATGAAATGATCGAGCGCGAGCTGAAACGCATCCCCAAAGACAAGGTGCGCGAAATAGCCGCCGGGCATATCAACGATATCCGCACCTCCAACAGGCGCGATTTCAGATTCTGATCCGGTAAGGAACGTATTATGAGTTTGAACGATACCGCTTCGGCGGACAGATTGCATATAGGCTTTTTCGGGCTGCGCAACGCCGGGAAATCAAGTCTGGTCAACGCCGTCACCGGGCAGTCGCTATCGGTCGTTTCGGACGTAAAGGGCACTACCACAGACCCGGTAAAAAAGGCGATGGAGCTTTTGCCTCTCGGTCCGGTCGTGATAATCGACACCCCGGGGCTCGACGACGAAGGTGCGCTCGGCGAACTGCGCGTAAAAAAGGCGCGGGAAATACTCGCAAAGACGGATATCGCCGTACTTGTGACCGACGCGCGCGAACCGCTCTCGAAGCTTGAAGAAGAGCTTATCGCTGCTTTCAAGGAGAGAAAGATCCCATACGTGGTCGCCCGGAACAAAGCCGATCTTGTGAAAAAAAGAGACCCGTCCGCAGAAAACGGTCTGTACGTTTCGGCG
>JAFSSR010000172.1 GCA_017450885.1 Clostridia bacterium
ATGTCCCAACCTCGGCGCGGCGACGCTCGATCTGCTCGCCCCTCTCGGGATAAGCTTCAAGTACTCGTCGAGGGGAGACAACGGCATAATTTATCTCAAAGACGGCGGGTCGATAGAGTATTTTCTTCACTTCATCGACGCGCGCGCCGCTGCTTTCGCGGTCAGCGATGAAATAATAAGGCGCGAGATACGCGGAAACGTAAACAGGCAGAACAATTTCGATCTCGCAAATCAGCAGAGGACGGTCAACGCCGGTTCAAAGTATATAAAGGCCATAGAAAAACTCATAGCGCACAACCGCCTGTCCTCTCTGCCGGACGATCTTCGCGTCACAGCCGAGTTAAAGCTCGATAATCCCGACGCGCCGCTCTCGGCGCTCGCCTCTCTGCACGAGCCGAAGATCAGCAAATCCGGATTGTATCACAGACTTGAAAGGCTGGCGGACGCAGCCGACGAGATCGAGTGACGTCAAAACCGAATGACGTCAAAGAATAAATCATTATGAAAGGAGCGCGGCAATGAGCGGTTTTGTTCATCTGCATCTGCACAGCGAATACAGCCTGCTTGACGGCGTCTGCCGTATGAGCGACATTCCCAAGGCGGCGAAAGCGGCGGGGCAGACGGCGGTCGCTCTGACCGACCACGGAAATATGTTCGGCGCCGTCTCCTTCTATAAAGCTTGCGTGAGCGAGGGCGTAAAGCCGATAATCGGCTGTGAGGTTTACTCGGCGAACGGTTCCCGCTTCGACCGCCCTGCGCGCGGCGAGAGGGCTTATTATCACCTGATCCTCCTCTGCAAAAACGAAGCGGGATATAAAAATCTTTGCTATCTGCTCTCTAAATCTTATACGGAGGGTTTTTATATCCGTCCCCGTATTGACGACGAGCTCCTTTTTGAACATTCCGACGGACTTATCTGCCTTTCCGCCTGCCTTGCGGGGTACATCCCTCAGCATATCCTTGCGGGCGACACAGACGCCGCAAAAGCATACGCCCTTAAATTGAATTCCGTATTCGGCGAAGGAAACTTCTATCTTGAGATACAGGACCACGGACTTGAAGAGGACGGACAGGTAAACCGCGCCTTCGCGGAGATTTCGCGCGAGACCGGAATTCCTCTCGCTGCCACCAACGACGTTCACTATATTTCAAAATCGGACGCGTCTACCCAAAAGCTGCTGATGGCGATCCAGACCGGAAAGACTCTCGACGACGTAAAGGAAATCGCATTCCCGACGGACGAGTTCTATTTCAAGTCCGAAAGGGAAATGGAAGAGCTCTTTTCAAATTACGGGGACGCCGTCTCGAACACGCAGGTTATCGCCGACAAATGCCAACTGTCGTTCGATTTTTCTGGATACGTTTTTCCGAAAGTCGAGCTTGAGGGCGGCGTCGATCCGAAGGATCAATTAAAGCGCCTCGCGTATGAGGGGCTTGAAAAGCGGATATCTTCCGGCGAGATCGTTTTTGAAAGACATTCCCGCGATGCATACGTCGAAAGAACGGAATATGAGTTATCCGTGATTTGTTCCATGGGTTTTGCGGAATACTATCTTATAGTATGCGATTTCGTAAATTACGCAAAAAACGCCGGGATAGCGGTTGGACCGGGCAGAGGCTCTGGCGCCGCCAGCCTTGTCGCCTATCTTACCGGGATAACCGACGTGGATCCAATCGAATACGAACTGCTTTTCGAGACCTTCCTCAACCCGGAGCGGGTCAGTATGCCTGATTTCGATATAGATTTCCATCATATCCGCAGAAACGAGGTCTTTGACTACGTCCGCCGCAAATACGGCGACGACAAGGTCTCAAAAATCATAGCCTTCGATACTCTCGCCGCCAGAGCCGCCGTTCGCGACGCGGGGAGGGCGCTTGACGTCTCGTACGCGGAGACGGACGCCGTCGCAAAGCTGATCCCGCGGACAGAGCCGGGCGACCAGTCGAAAAAGATGACGCTCAAACGCGCCCTTGAATTTCCCGAGATAAAAAGGGAATACGACTCTTCCGAAAAGACGAAAAAGCTGATCGACGCCGCGATGAGGATAGAAGGGATGCCTAAAAACATCTCGATGCACGCGGCGGGAGTGGTAATAAGCGATAAACCGGTTTACGAATACGCCCCTCTCGCGGTCAGCGGAGACACGGTCGTTACGCAGTTCGATATGGACTCAATCTCAGCTCTCGGACTGCTGAAGTTCGATTTTCTCGGCTTGCGCGAGCTTACCACCATCGAGACCTGCGTTTCAATGATACGCGAACGGGAACCGGATTTCGATCTGAAAAAGATACCTCTCGACGATAAAGAGACCTATGCGCTGCTCTCGCGCGGCGATACCGTCGGCATCTTCCAGCTTGAGTCGGCGGGTATGCGGCGTATGCTCTCCCGTCTCAAGCCGAGGAATATGAACGACGTCATGCTCGCGCTGGCGCTGTATCGTCCCGGAGCGAGCGGATTTATCAATCAGCTAATCGAAAACAGGACGTCGGGAAAAAGATCCGATTATCCGATAAAGGCGCTGTCCGAAATACTCGACGAGACCTACGGCTGTATCGTATATTCCGAGCAGGTCATCCGCATCCTTCGCGTGATAGCCGGTTATTCGTTCGGCAAGGCTGACGTCGTCAGCCGCGCGATAAAAAAGAAGAAGCACGACGTTATCAGCGCGGAAAGGGACGCCTTTATTTCCGGCGCGACAGCCAAAGGAGCCGACAGACGGGACGCCGAAAAGCTGTTTGAAGATATAGAGGGCTTTTCAAAATACGGCTTTAAAAAGAGCCACGCCGCCGCATACGGAATTATTTCATACCGCACGGCGTACCTTAAAGCGCATTATACCGCGTTATATTACGCCGCGCTCCTTTCGACCGAGCTCGCCGACACCAACAGCGTCGTGAAGTATATAAACGACGCGGTCCATTTCGGTATTCGCATAAAGGTCCCGGATATCAACGAGAGCGATATCGGATTTACCGTTTCTGCCGACGGAAGGAATATCCGCTACGGACTTCTCGCGCTCAAGAATGTCGGCTCCAATTTTGCGAAGCAGATCGTCGACGAGAGAAAGAAAAAGCCGTTCTCCGGCTTTGCGGATTTCCTTACGAGGATGTCGGAATACGACGCCAACCGGAAGCAGATAGAGTCGCTTATCAAGGCGGGAGCGTTCGACTCCCTCGGCGTCAACAGGAGCGTTCTTCTCGCTTCATACGACGAGATGCTCGATCTCATACTCCGCAAGCGCCGCACCGATATGGACGGTCAGATGGATATGTTTTCTTCCGCGGACGGCGATAACGTCGAATTCAATTTCAAGGAGATGCCCGAGTTCGATCTAAAGACAAAGCTCCTTTACGAAAAGGAGGTCTCGGGAATGTATATGTCGGCGCACCCGCTCGATAAATACGACGCCGTCCTTTGCCGTATCGGGCCTTCCGAAATATGCGACGTTCTCGATCCGGACCGCGACAGGACGAGCTTTCCCGACCGCGGCACGGTGACTTTTGCGGGGATCGTAACGTCCGTAAACGTAAAGAACACCAAGGGCGGACGCACGGCGTTCGTCACGATCGAAGACAAGACCGGCTCGATAGAAGCCATCGTATTTTCGAGCGTATATTCGGAATGCGCCGAGCTGCTTATAAACGATAACGCGATCGTGATAAACGGCGAGCTCTCATTCCGCGAGAATGAAGCTCCGAAAATCCTTGCGAAGAAGGTGAGCCTTTTGAACGATAAACTCGCCGCGGATCACCCCCGGCAGGCTGCCGCGCCCGAACGGAAGCTGTACGTCAGAGTGCCGTCGAGGGACAGCGCGGAATGGAAACGCGCCGATGCGGTGATCAGCATTTTTTCCGGTCAGACGGCGGTCGTTGTCTATGAAAACGATAAGAAGAAATACTGCTCGCTTTCAAACAAAGGCGTCACGGCTGACGATTTCGTACTCGGCGAGCTTCGGGAGATACTTGGC
>JAFSSR010000173.1 GCA_017450885.1 Clostridia bacterium
GCCGACGAAGATCACGAAGAGGCTGAGGCAGCCGGAGATGACCAGAACGAACACGATATACAGCACGGCTTTTACGGAGTTGTTGACCACTCCCCTGCCGAACTCGCCCTTGTTCTTCTGATCGCCGGCATCGTTTTTCGGCGTGACGACCGGCTTTTTTGCGCCGGGAACACGCGCGGAGGTCCGGGCGGGGGTCGCCGTCCGCGCCGCGGGAACGCGGGCGGGCACGCCGCTCCGCGCCGGAGACGTCTGCGCCTGCGCGGGTCTCTGCTGCGGCTTACGCCCGGACTCGGCGGAATAGACTCCCGCGCCGCTGCCCGCGGGACGCGCGGAAACGGTCTTACGCATCTCCTCGGGGTCGATCATGCGGGTCCGCTCCGACTCCGCGGGCGCCGACGGCCGCCTTACCGGAGGCATCTGCGTCCTGCGCGCGGGCTCCGTCGCGCCGGAAGCGCCGGAAGCGGATATCTTTTCATCCGCCTGACCGCGCACGGGGACAGCCGCGCGGGGCTTCGGCTGCGGCATCTGAACGCGCTTTTCGTTTTGATTATTACTGTTCTGATCGTTCATTTCGGTCTGTTCCTTTCATACGAGGGAAAACTTCAGCTCCGCTTGATCCCGAAGGTCACCGCGAAGAACGCGGCGATGCAGAGGAGAAATGTGGGTGAAAGAACCGCTTCGAGCAGCTTTTCCTTGAAAGCCGCCTTGTTCTTTCTTGAAACGGGCGGGAAGGGAGGCTCCTCGCCTTCTTCGCCGCGGTCGTACGTTATCACCTCCGCCTCGTGTATGGCGAGGATGAGGAAAAGCAGGAATATCACGGCAAACGTGAAGAGCACGAAAACGGTGCTGTTCGTCCGGGTTATCAGCAGAAGCAGCTGCGGCTCGAAGAAGAGGCTCATCGCGTTGTTGAGCAGATGGACGAGCACGGCGGCGACTATCGAATTGGTCACCATGAACACCGCGCCGAACATCAGTCCGCCGAAAAAGTATACGGGAAGCTGCGCCAGATTGAAATGTATCATCGAGAAGAGCAGCGCGGATATGATGAGCGAGGAGGACCGCGATACGCCCGCCGCGCGGTATTCCTGAAGCACGATCCCGCGGAAGACGAACTCCTCGGTGATGGCGGGCAGGATGGCGAGGGCGACCAGCACGTAGATTATCGTACCGAAGCCGCCCGAATTGGTCGGGACGTAGTTTTCATACAGGGTGTACGAGGTCGAGGAATAGCCGACGGCGTACAGGCCGAGCTTTATCAGCGCGGACCCGGTGAGGGTGGCGATAAAGGCAAATAGCGAAAAGGCGAATTTGCGCGGGCCGATGCTGCGTATGCAGAGACGGCGTTTTGTCTCCTCGCCGCGCAGCTTACAATATATTATACCCGGTATCAAGAATATAAGCATCTGCAGAACTATCACCGAGAGGTAAATGTTGCCTCCGGTCGAGAGCTCGCCCGGGTCGATAAACGACGAAAGCGTCATCGCCAGATAACAGATCAGCACCAAAAACGGCGCGGTCACCGTGCGGCGAAAGATCATCTTTTTGTCGGACAAGGTGTGATCACTCCTTTTTCGGTCACCATGGCGTCCGCGGCGGTGTCGAACCTGCCGCGCGGAGCGCGTTCGATAAGAAATCTGCTGTAAATGAGTCCGACCTTGGACCCGCGGAAGTCATTGAGGAAACGGTCGTAATATCCGCCGCCGTATCCGACGCGGAAGCCCTCGCGGTCGAAAGCAAGCGCGGGGACTATGCAGATCGCCAGCTCGTTCGAGGCGGGATCGTAAGCCTCGCAGCCGTCAGACGGCTCCCTTATCCCGAAATGGGCGGGGGCGAGCTCCTCCTCCGAGCGGACGCAGCGGAAGACCATCGTCCGGTCGTCCGGGTCGCAGCGCGGGAACGCCACCTTTTTCCCGGCGGCAAGAGCGGCGCGGGCGAGCGGCATGACGTCGATCTCCCCTTTCATCGGGGCGTAGAGGAGAAGGATCCCGGCGTATCTGTAGCTTGCGAGAGAGAGGAACTTTTCGCAGATGGCGGCGTCAAGTCTTTCCTTCTCTTCGGCGGATATCTCCATGCGCTCCGCTTTGATCTTTTCGCGGATCGCCTTCTTTTCCTCTCTGATCTCTGTCATTTCGTTTCCTTTCAAACAAAGCTGTCAAACGGTACGTGTCTTTTTCAGTCCGGCGAAGGTCCTGTGCTGGGTGGCGCGGCAGACCTTTCTCGCCGCGTCCTTCCCGCAGATCTCCGAGACGAGCTCGATGCCGAAGCGGTAGGCGAGTCCCATTCCGCGGGACGTCGTGACGTTGCGGCAGGTGACCGTCTTCTTCGCGGAGAGGCGGGCGCCCTCGAGCTGACCTTCAAATCCGGGATAGCAGGTGGCTTCTTTACCCGAAAGGATGCCCCTCTTGCCGAGAATGAAGGGGGCGGCGCAGATGGCGCCGAGATGTCCGTGCTTTGCGGCGTGGGCGACGTATTTGTCGACCACCGGATCGGCGTCGAGGTTCGCCGCACCGGGCATACCGCCGGGCAGAACGACGCAGATCTTCCCTTTCGGCTCGCCGAGCGAGGCGGCGGTGACGTCCGCCCTGACTTTGAGCCCGTGGGTCCCGGTCACGTTCTCGTCGGCGTTTATCGAGACCAGCTTCACCGGTACGCCGGCGCGAAGGAGCAGATCCCAGGGACAGAGCGCCTCGACCTCTTCAAATCCGTCAGCTAAAAAAATGTAGGTGTCCATCATGGCTTTTTTCTCCGAATTATAAATCTGGGTTGTTGAGTACCATTTCCATATATTCCTGACGCGTCAGAAGGACCTGGCGCGGCTTGTTTCCGTCCGGAGGTCCGACGACCCCCATCTGCTCCATCTTGTCGATCAGCTTTGCGGCTCTGCCGTAGCCGAGGGAGAGCTTGCGCTGGATGAGCGAGGTGGAGATCTTTCCGGCGTCGACCGCCAGCTCGATCGCGCTCTTGAGCATGGGATCGGTCTCGCCGTCGTCTTCCGAGGGATCGCCCGGGGCGGCGGAAGCGCCCGACTTCTTTGTACCGCACCTTGCGGCTTCGCGCTCGATCTCGTCCATGACCTCGTCGTCGTACTCGCCTTCGCCGGTCTTCGCTTTGATGAACCCGGTGACGGCGGCTATCTCCTGGTCGGTCAGGTAGGCGCCCTGTACGCGTATCGGCTTGAAGGATCCGACCGGCGCGAAGAGCATATCGCCGCGGCCGATCAGCTTTTCCGCACCCGCCATGTCTATCATGGTGCGGGAGTCGACCTGCGACTTGACGGTGAGGGCTATGCGGGACGGGAAGTTTGATTTGATAAGACCGGTGATGACGTCGACAGACGGACGCTGGGTACCGATTATCATATGGATACCGGCGGCGCGCGCCTTCTGCGCCAGACGGCAGACGCAGTCCTCGACCGCGTCGGGGGCGGTCTGCATCAGATCCGCGAACTCGTCGATGACTATGACTATCTGCGGCAGGAACTCAAAGGTGGGGTCGTCCTTTGTCGCCAGATTGTAGTTGTATATATCGCGCACGCCCGCGCTTTCGATAAGCCCGTAGCGGCGCTCCATCTCGTTGACCGCCCACTGGAGCGAGCCCGCCGCCTTTTTGGGATCGGTGACCACCGGGACGAGCAGGTGGGGCAGTCCGTTATAAAACGCGAAGTCTATCTTTTTCGGGTCGATGATTATCAGCTTGACCTCGTCGGGGGTCGCCTTGTAGAGTATGCTTATCAGCATGGTGCTGATGCAGACCGATTTGCCCGATCCGGTCGTGCCCGCGATGAGCAGGTGGGGCATCTTCGCTATATCGAAGTAGATCGGCATGCCCGCGACGTCCTTGCCCAGCGCGACGTTGAGTCTGCTGGGATTTTCGCGGAACTCGCGCCGCTCGATCAGCGAACGCAGGTGGACGGCGGCGCGGTCCTTGTTCGGGACCTCGATGCCGACGGCGGCCTTGCCGGGGATGGGGGCCTCGATACGCACGCCGGAGGTGGCGAGCGCGAGACCTATATCGTCGACGAGGTTGGCGATCGCGCGGACACGCACCCCCTCTTCGGGGACCACCTCGTACCGCGTTATGGAGGGTCCGTGCGCGATATCGACTATCTTTGCCTTGACGCGGAAGCTGGCGAGCGTGTCGATCAGCTTGACCGCCATGCGCTGTTCGCTCTCAATGTCGTTGGCGGTGGATTTGGAGAGGTCCTTCTCGAGCAGCGAGATCGGCGGGAATATATATTTCGCGGGCTTCTTCTTCGGCTTTTCCGCCGACGCCGCGGGGACCTCCTCCTTCGGCTCGGGCTCCTTCTCCGCCGTCTCCTCCGGCTCGCCCGCGTTGAGGGTCGCGCGCTCTATCACAAGCTCGGCCTCGGTGGGCACTTCTCCCTGTGAGCCGGGGATGACCGGGATATCCGCGGGTACGAATTTGCCGTCCTTTATGTCCATCTCGCCGAATATCTCCTGAAGATCGACCACGCCCTCGGCGTCTGAATAGCGTTTTTTGCCGATCTCGGTATTGACGGGCGCGATGACCTCGCCGTTCTCGACCGCCGGCTCGTAGGTGGCGTCGTCGGCGAGCACGTCCTCGAACCGCGTCTCGGTGATATCGTCCGCCTCGGCGAGAGTGAAGGGAGGCTCGTCGTCCTCGAGGTCGATGGACCCGGCGCGCTCGTCGGTGCGGTATTCGTCCGGAACGTATACGTCAGGCTTGTCCTCGTAAAATCTGCGCGTCTCTTTCTCGCGCTCCTCGCGCCTTATCCTTGCGTTCTCGCGGCGGACGTGCATACTGTACCTGACGTGCAGGGCTATCGCGTGGGGGGTGAGCCCGCAGAGGAAGATGCTCATCACGGCGAAGAGAGTGATGGAAACGATGTAAAGTCCGACGTAGCCGATGACCGCCCTCAAAGCCGAGCCAATCAGTCCGCCGACCGCTCCGCCGCCTTTAAGCTCGGCGCCCGCCTGAAACAGCTCCTTGAGGTTGAAAACCGACGTGTCTCCATTGATGCCGTGCAGGATGACCGAGAGGTTGACGAGCGAGAGCGCGGCGAAGACCGTGCGGTACCACAGGTATCTGCCGTCCACGTCTTTTTTCCAGAAAAGAGCCGCGACGAAGAATATCACCGGGATGGCGTAGGCTCCTCCTCCGAACAGCCCGAAAAACGTTTGTTTTATAAATCCGCCCAGAGCGCCCGTGCGCGAGGGAATGAAATAGCAGAGCGCCACGAATACGGCGAGCAGTATCCACACGACCGGCATGATCTGATGGATCAGCTTTTCCGAGCGCTTTCTCTCCTCCTTCTCGCTCTTGCGCGGAGCTTTATTGCCGGTCGGCGCCGCCGCCTTTTTGGACGCGGTCTTTCCGGCGGGTTTTTTCTTTGCAGCCATTTGAGGCTCCTTTCATTTTCCTTTATCGGTAACTTCTATTGTCAAAATACCGGCATCCGGATACCAAAGACGCCGATCGTCACGGCTGCCGCGCCGACCGCGAGGCAGTATACGGCGAAGGGTCCGAAGCCTTTTTTGCGTGAGATATAAGCGAGCAGTTTCACCGCGGCGGCTCCGCATATCAGCGCGGTGACCGCGTCGGCGGCGCAGGCGGGGAGATCCGCGGACGGGATCCCATGTTTAAAAGCGTCCGGAATCTCGAAGACCGCCGCGCCCGCGATGGCGGGGACGCTGAGAATAAACGAATATTTTACCGCGAACTCCCTCTCGTACCCGCAGGCAAGTCCAGCGGCGATCGAGCTGCCCGACCGCGAAAGTCCGGGGAGCACGGCGAAGCACTGCGCCGTTCCGCAGATAAGAGCGGTCGCGGGATGGGCGGAGCCGCCGTCCCTCCTTCCCTCCGGTATCCTGCCGGCGAAAAAGAGTACCGCCGAGTTGACTAACAGGATGACCCCGACAGCCGTGACGCTCGACGAGAGAGCCTCGACGCGGTCGTCGACCAGCTTGGCGGCGGCCATGGGGAGCGTTCCGAGAAAAGCCATTACCGCCAGACGCTCGTGCGGGGAAAGCTCCGCGGAGCGCAGTCCGCCTCCCGCCAGCTTGCCGCAGACCGAGAAGAAGGCGGGGACCAGCGGGAAAATATCCCGGCGGTAGATGATAAGCACCGCGAAAAGGGTGCCGAGATGCAGAAGCACGTTGAACGCCAGAAGATCCGCGGAGGCAGGGTCTTTCATGAAGATCTGCTGAAAGAGCGCCAGATGTCCGGAGCTTGAGACCGGCAGAAACTCCGCCGCCCCCTGTATCACGCCGCAGATGACCGCGAAAAGGATGCTCATCGTTGTCCTTTCCATAACCGTCCCGTCACGGAGCGTAGTCCGATAAGGATAGTTATATTTATAATAGCATATTTCTGTTAATATTACAAGTATATTTAATGAACAAAATTTTATGACCCCTTTTCACCGCGAAATGCGCCGGGAAATCCGGCGGCGCGACCTTTCCCGAGGAAAGCTTTGCGGGAAAATCCGTCCCGCTCCCTTTCCCGCGAAAATCAGCCCGCAAACGACCGGCGTCAACACGCTCCGGTCGAGCCTTTTCACAGTCCCGGCGGGGTAAAATATCAAAAAAAGCAAAAGGAAAGGACGTAGATATGGACAAAAAAACAGGACGCGTCGGCGGGGCTTTTTCCGGCTTTGCCGACCGCGTGAAAGAGACGGTGCGCTCATACGTTGAGACGCCGGGAGCTACCGCCGACGAGAGGCGGGAGCTTATTGCAGAGAAGGTGAAGGCCGTAGCCGGAGGACTGGGGATGGCGGTGCTCGGACTGCTGTTCACAAGGGCGAAGCTGCCGTTCGGGGTCGATCCCTTCGGGGCGGCGCTGCTCTGCGCGGCGTGCGGGACCGCCCCCTACGTATACGTGGGACTGTGCGTCTCCTCCCTCTTCTCCCCCGCTCCGCTAGCTTATTTTCTTATGTATTCCATGGGAATTCTCGCCCGGATAGGATGCTCGCTCTTCATACGCGGAGGAAAAGGCGATCCGCTCTTCCGCGAAGGCCGTCTGCCGAGGGTGCTCTGCGGAACGATGATGGCGTTTATGATCGGGATGTTCCGCACGGTGTCGGGCGGATTTCTTTACTACGATCTGTTCGGCTGTCTTCTCGGTATGGCGGCGGCTCCCGCGGCGGTCCTCGTATTCTCCGCCGCCTTCGATCAGCGGATGTCGGTGTCCGCTCTGCGGGACGCCTGCATCGCCCTGACAGCGGCTGTCGGCGTATGGTCGCTTTCCGGACTGACCTTCGCCGGTTTCTCGCTCTCCGCCGTAGCCGCGTTCATGGTCACTCTCTACGTCTCCAACGAGTGCGGCATGCTCCGCGGCGGCGCGGCGGGCCTATTGTGCGGACTCGGCGTGGGCCCCGTCTGGGCGCCGCTTTTCGCGCTCGCGGGACTTGCCGCCGGGCTTTTCAAGCGTGTGTCCATGCTTGCCGCGGCGGCGTCCGCCCTCGGTGTGGCGGCGTTCTACAGCGCATGGACGGGAGGCGGCGCGTCGGCCCTCACGCTTATGCCCGACCTGCTCTGCGCCTCGGTCGTCTACCTCCCGCTCGCGCGGTTCAAGCTCATCCCCAAGCTGCCGGTCTACGGAAGGACCGTTCGCGCCGACGGCGCGGAGGCGGGCGCGGAGATATCCAAACGCAGCCGTGAAGGAAGCGCCGAGCGTTTCGAGGCGCTGCGGGACGCGCTCGGCTCCCTTTCGGATATCTTCTGCAAGATGAGCGGAAAGGTGGGAAAGCCGGGCTCCGCCGAGATACAGGAACGCTGCGAAAAGATATTCGACTCCCATTGCGTTAACTGCGCAAGGCACTCGCTCTGCTGGGACCTCAACACCACCGACACCAGCGACACGATATGCAAGGCGGCGAAAAAGCTGCGCGACGAGGGGCGGGTGATGTTGAGCGACATACCGGATCACACCCTGCGCAGGTGTTTTAAAATAGAACAGATAATCTCCGATCTCAACGCCGACAGATCGGCGGGGATAGAGAAGATGATAAAGGAGAACAAGACGGAGGTCTTCGCGCGCGACTACCGGGCGATGTCGGAGCTTATCGGCGACGCTCTTCGCGCCAACGCGGAGGAATACAAGCCGGACGAGCGGCTGACCCGCAAGCTGGCGGGCAGCGTCGGATATCTCGATCTCCCGCTGACCGGAGTGATATGCTACGGAGTGAGGCGGAAGACCATAGTCGCGGGCGGGGTCGACCTCTCCCGGGTGCGCAGGGGAGCCGAGGACATACGCCGCTCCTTTGAGAAGGTGTGCGGATTTCCCCTGGAGACGCCAGAGTTCTCCGTCGAAAAGACGGGGGTCTCGATGACCGTGCGCGAGGCGAGAAGATACGCGGTAAAATGGTCGCGCGCCGGAAAATGCCGCGAGGGAGAGGAGCTCAACGGCGACAGCGTGGCGTTTTTTGAGAACGGTCAGGACTATTTCTACGCGATACTCTCCGACGGTATGGGAAGCGGCGCGGAAGCCGCGCTGACTTCGCGGATCTGCGGGGTTTTCCTTGACAAAATGCTGCGCGCCGGGAGCGGCAAGCAGCAGACAATAGATATGCTCAACGACGTCGTGCGGAACAAGGGGATCGAGTGCTTTGCGACCGTCGATCTGTTTGAGCTCGACCTGCTTTCGGGCGAGGCGTGCTTTGTGAAAAGCGGCGCGGCTCCTTCCTACGTCGTAAGGGGGGACAGCGTTTTCCGCATAGAGAGCGATACCTATCCCATCGGCATCGTCAAGGAGGCGAAAAGCGAGCAGATCTCCTTCAAGCTGCTCGAGGGGGACGTCGTAGTGCTGCTTTCAGACGGCGTGGCGAGCTGTTTCGACGAGGCGCTGTGGGTGGTGGATATGCTGACAGCCGACCTCAAAAACGGCGAGAGCCTTTCCTCCGCCTGCGAACGGATAGTAAACGGAGCGCGCGACCGCGGCCGCGGGGACGACGCCTCCTGCGCCATGATACGCATAGAGGCGGCGTGAAGCGTAAGACGAAAACGTCAGCCGCGGGAGCGGTCAAAGCGACTCCAAATTCGGCGACAACGAAAGCGGGAAAACGGATTGCCGCGTCGTACCTTCGGTACTCCTCGCAATGACAGCGTTGAGTGCGACGACAACGAAGGCGGCGTTCACGCAAAGCTCCCTCCCCCGCGGAGCGGGGAGGGGGAGCTGTCACGCGAAGCGTGACTGAGGGGAGGGGAAAACGAAGTCGGCTCCGCCGAACGAGGTTTCCTTCGGAAAACGATGTTACGCTTCGCGTAAACGATGTTCGCCTGACGGCGAAACGATGTTGCGGCTCCGCCGCGAACGATTAGGGGAACCGGATTGCCGCGTCGCTCGGCGGAGCGCGAAAACGAAGTCGGTTGCTGACTGTATCCTTTAGGGCGGGGGTGGCATCCCGCCCCTACCGGTTGAAATGGCGTTTGGGCGGGACGACACCGAGGGCGGCGGGGTTAAAACCCCGCCCTA
>JAFSSR010000174.1 GCA_017450885.1 Clostridia bacterium
CGGCGGAGCCGCAACATCGTTTCGCCGTCAGGCGAACATCGTTTACGCGAAGCGTAACATCGTTTTCCGAAGGAAACCTCGTTCGGCGAAACCGACACCGAAATTATTCATTATTCATTTTTAAGGCTTCACTGCGAGCGAAGCGAGCTTTGCCCCTCCCCTCACCCGGCTCCGCCGGGAGCTCCCCCTCCCCACGGCTGCGCCGCGGGGGAAGGAGCTTTGCGTGAATGCCGTTCGGGATGGACGACCTCAAGGTCGGCGGGGTTAAAACCCCGCCCTACGGTGTCGTCCCACCCAAGCGCTGTCATTGCGAGGAGTACCGAAGGTACGACGCGGCAATCCGTTTTCCGCCTTCGCCGCGCCGGTCATCTCACCCTCGCGGGATTTTCGGCGCGGTATTTAAGCGTCCGCACAGAGCTTTCCGTAAGGTGGACGACGCCGTCGTCGGTCAGCACGAATGAGCGCGGGATGTCGCCCGGATCGAGCGCGGTCTCGTCGACCCTGCCGTCACGCTGCGCCGCGGCAAGCATGCCGCGCGTCGCCGTTCCGACCGTCGCCGTGTCCATGTCGAATAAGCCTATTATGTTTTTCGTTTTGACAGAGCGTGACGCTCCGAGATAGGTGTACATGGTTTTAGTTCAAAGTTCAAAGTTTAAAGTTCAAAGTTCAAAGATCAGTTAGCAGAAAAGGCACTAGCCAATAGGCACTATGCACTAGTGAAAGTCGCCAGTCGCCGGTCGCCAGAAGGGTAAGGCGCTGTAATCCCATTCCACCGCCCAAACGCTGTCATTGCGAGGCCCCGAAGGGGCTGTGGCAATCCGTAACCTTTTGACGTAATTCCTCCTGAAATTTGTGCAAAAACCGCGTTGTTGAGTCCGGCTCCGCCGGCGGATTGCCGCGACCAACCTGCGGGCTGGTCTCGCAATGACAGTTGGGAACGTTTCCTTGGGCGGGCTGAAGGTTTCAATCGTGCGGATTGTCCGTTTTCGGGAGGGGCAAGCCCCTCCCCTACGGAGTTGGGTGCGTTCCGTTTGCGCGTCAGCGCAACCTCGTTTGCGCAATGCGCAACCCCGTTTTATCCTTCTATCCTCCCGCCGTCGACGCGGAATACACGCGTATCCCCGCCGATAGGCGGGAGCGCGTCGCAGGTGGTGAGGAATATCTGCCTGTCTTTGAAGCCGCTCATGACGTAGGCGCGGCGGGCGGCGTCCAGCTCGGAAAGTATGTCGTCCAGCGCGAGCACCGGGACCTCGCCGGTCAGCTCGCGGCTGATCTCGCTCTCCGCCAGCTTCATGGCGAGAGCCGTCGAGCGCTGCTGGCCCTGCGATGAAAATCTGCGGGCGTCGCGCCCCGAAAGGGAAATCTCAATATCGTCCTTGTGCGGACCGTAAAGCGTCGACCCCGCGCGGCACTCGCGCTCGAGATTGGAGGTCAGCTCTCTGTAAAGCGTCTCGCGGTCGCGCGGCTCGGCGAGCCTGAACGCCAGCCGCTCCGCTCCCCCGGTCATGTCGGAAAGAAAGGCGTCGGCGTGGACGTTCAGCTTTTCAACGTACCTCTGCCTCTCGCGGGAGATGATCTCC
>JAFSSR010000175.1 GCA_017450885.1 Clostridia bacterium
AGCGACGCGGCAATCCGTTTTCCCTAATCGTTTGCGGCGGAGCCGCAACATCGTTTCGCCGTCAGGCGAACATCGTTTACGCGAAGCGTAACATCGTTTTCCGCAGGAAACCTCGTTCGGCGGAGCCGACTTCGTTTTCCCCTCCCCTCACCCGGCTCCGCCGGGAGCTCCCCCCTCCCCGCGGCTGCGCCGTGGGGGAAGGAGCTTTGCGTAACCGACGTTCGGGTGTACCGATCTCGAAGACGGCGGGGTTAAAACCCCGCCCTACGGGACTGGGTGCGTCTTTCGACGTTTCAGCACCCGGACTTTCTGGCGACTGTCGCCGCGTTGCGGCGAACGGGAAAAAAGGCACTGAAAGTTGATTTCAGCGCCTTTGCCGTATTCTTATCCGAATATATTTCGCTTTTGCTTTTCTACTCTCCGTTCACGTCTCCATATATCCCGGATCGAAGGAGAACGGCAGCAGCTCGGCGAGCGTATGTCTTTCGAAGGTATCCTCACCGGTCATCAGGAGCACCGGGGCGTCCTTTGGGAAGAACTCCGCCATGACCTGGCGGCAGACGCCGCAGGGCGGGAATACGTCCCTGACCTCGAAGCCCTTGCCGCCGCAGACCGCTATCGCCTTGAAGACGCGTTCGCCCTCGCTGACCGCCTTGAATATCGCCGTCCTTTCGGCGCAGACGGTGGGGGTAAACGAGGCGTTCTCGATATTGCAGCCGGAATATATCTTTCCTGACCCGGTGAGCGCCGCCGCTCCGACCGAATAGCCCGAATACGGGATATACGCCTTGCGCATCGCCTCGAAAGCCGCCCTGCACAGGGCTTTTTCTGTCTCGTCGGGGCGTTTGACAAGCGGGAGGAAGCTGGTCCCCTCTCCGCGGTAGCCGGAGCCGAGATAATCGGCGATCGTGGCGGCTATATCGCAAAAGCCGCGGCGGGTGCCGAGGTTGACGGGTGCGACGCTCTTTCCGTATACGACCAGCGGGATATGCTCGCGGGTGTGGTCGGTGTGGCTGTCGCCCGGATCGCATCCGTGGTCGGCTGTGATGAACAGAATATCGTCGTCGCGCATTTTTTCGGTGAACGACGGCAGCCAGCGGTCGAACTCGGCGAAGGCGGCGGCGTAGCCGTCGACGTTCTGCCTGTGACCGTACAGCATATCGAAATCGACGAGATTTGTAAAGCAGAGCCCCTCGAAATCGCGGTCGAGCGCGTCGAGCGTCAGCGCCATCCCCTCGGTGTTGCCGTGGGTATAGACCTTTTCCGTTATACCCCGCCCCGCGAAAATGTCGTTGATCTTGCCTATCGCGTAGACCGTCTTCCCTTCCTCCTTGAGAGCGTCGAGCAGCGTCTTTCTCGGCGGCTCGAGCGAAAAATCGTGGCGATTGGAGGTGCGGGTGAAATTGCCCGGCTCGCCGACGAACGGACGGGCGATGACGCGCCCTACCGCGTGCTTTCCGCAAAGTATCTTCCTCGCCTTGCGGCAGCATTCGTAAAGCTCCTCGAGCGGAACGTGATCCTCATGCGCGGCGATCTGGAAGACGCTGTCCGCCGAGGTGTAGACTATCAGCTTTCCGGTCTTTATGTGCTCCTCGCCGTAGTCGCGGATGACGTCGGTGCCGGAGTACGGGAGATTGCAGAGCACTCCCCTTCCGGTCGCCTTCTCGAACTCGTCGAGGACCTCGCGCGGAAATCCGTTCGGGTAGGTGGGGAGCGGCGATGGCGAGACGACGCCCGCGATCTCCCAATGGCCTATCGTGGTGTCCTTGCCCATACTGCGCTCGGCGATACGGCAGACCGCGGCGAGCGGCTCCGGCTCGGCGGGCAGGTAGTCCTGACCGTCTATGTTGCCGACGCCCATCTTTTTCATCGACTCAAAGCGGAATTCGGGCGAACCGGAAATGCGCTTCAAGGTGTGGCAGTCGTGATCCCCGAAAAGCGGGGCGTCCGGCATCTCCCCTATCCCGCAGGAGTCGAGGACGATAAGAAAAACACGTTTGCTCATACAGTCACCCCGTTATTTTGAAGCGAGCTTCTTCGCGGTCTTCAGAGCTAATTCCATCATTTCGGTAAAGGAGTTCTGCCGCTCCTCCGCGGTGGTCGCCTCCCCGGTGACGAGGTGGTCGGATATGGTGCATATGGCGAGAGCGTTCTTGCCGCAGCGCGCCGCGTTCATATAGAGCGCCGCCGCCTCCATTTCGACCGCCATGACCCCCATCTTTCCCCATGCCGCCTGCGAGAGGAAGCCCTCGGGAACGCCTTCCGTATCGTTGTAGAAGGTGTCGGAAGAAAGAATGTTGCCGACGTGATAGCGCGCTCCCATCTCCTCCGCCGTCTCGACGCAGGC
>JAFSSR010000176.1 GCA_017450885.1 Clostridia bacterium
ACACGAAAAGATCGGGCAGACGCGCCCCACTCGGGGATACTCGTTCAGGACGCCCGCGGAAGAGCCGCGGAGCGCCGCCGCGTTCAGGGAGAAGGTCAAGCCGTCCTTCGGCGCCGCCCCCGCCGGGTTTACCCGCTTCAACGCCGGGGATACGGTGGTCCACACCGCCTTCGGGCGCGGAAAGATACTCTCCGTCCGCGAAATGGGCTCCGATCTGCTTTACGAGATCGCCTTTGACAAGGTCGGCACCAAAAAGATGATGGCGACCTATGCGCGGCTGAAAAAAGCTGACTGAAAGCTCGGGAGGTTAGTTCCGGGTCTCAGGTTCCGGATCGCCGGTACGTTGCGGCGGGAAAATGAGATCGAAGTTCCCGACTCCCCGGAACCGGGAACTCGAAACTATTTTCGTCTTATTACTTGACAAATTTACCACGATAGTATATAATCTTCCCATAAACGGCAAAGGCGTCGCGTAAGCGGCGCTTTATGCGTAATTAAGGAGATCGTTATGAACGTACCGGAATATTTCGGCAGCATGGTTTTCGACGACAAGGCGATGAAAGAAAGATTGCCGAAGGAGACTTACAGACTGCTCAAAAAGACTGTCAAGGACGGCCGCCATCTCGACCTTTCGGTGGCGAACGTCGTGGCAAGCGCAATGAAGGACTGGGCGTGCGAACGCGGAGCCACCCATTTTACCCACTGGTTCCAGCCGATGACCGGTATCACCGCGGAAAAGCACGAAAGCTTTATATCCCCGACCGACGAGGGCAAGGTCATTATGGAGTTTTCCGGCAAGGAGCTGGTACGCGGAGAAGGCGACGCCTCCTCGTTCCCGTCGGGCGGACTACGCGCCACATTCGAAGCGCGCGGCTACACCGCCTGGGACGCCACTTCTTACGCCTTTATTAAGGACAAGACCCTCTGCATTCCCACGGCCTTCTGTTCCTACGGCGGCGAGGCGCTTGACAAGAAGACGCCCCTTCTCCGCTCCATGGAAGCCCTCGAGCGCGAGGCTAAAAAGCTGCTCGCCATACTCGGCACCACCGACGTAAAGACCGTCCGCACCACCGTCGGTCCCGAGCAGGAATACTTTCTTATAGAGCGCGAAATGTTCGAGCGCAGACGGGATCTCAAATACGCCGGGCGCACCCTTTTCGGCGCCAAGCCCGCAAAGTCGCAGGAGCTTGACGACCATTACTACGGAACCATCAAGACACGCGTCAAGGAGTTCATGAACGAGCTCGACGAGGAGCTCTGGAAGCTCGGCATACTTGCAAAAACGGAGCACAACGAGGTCGCGCCGGCTCAGCACGAGCTCGCGCCGATCTTCACCACCACCAATATCGCCTGCGATCACAACCAGATAACCATGGAGCTGATGCAGCGCATAGCCAAACGCCACGGACTGATCTGTCTGCTGCACGAAAAGCCGTTCGCATACGTAAACGGCTCCGGCAAGCACAACAACTGGTCGATCTCCACGGATAAAGGCGTCAACCTTCTCGAACCGGGCGACACCCCGCATCAGAACGCTCAATTTCTCCTCTTTCTCTGCGCGGTCATCCGCGCGGTAGACGACTACCAGGAGCTTCTGCGCATCTCTGTCGCCTCCGCGGGCAACGACCACCGTCTCGGCGCAAGCGAGGCTCCGCCCGCCGTCATTTCAATGTTTCTCGGGGACGAGCTGACCGCTATCCTCGACGCCATCGAGAACGACACCGAGTACGACGTTCGTGAAAAGCTGCCGATGAAGGTAGGCGTCCACACCCTGCCCCGCTTCCCGCGCGACACCACCGACCGCAACAGGACCTCCCCGTTCGCTTTCACCGGCAACAAGTTCGAGTTCCGTATGCTCGGCTCCTCCGCTTCCATAGCGGGCGCAAACATCGTGCTCAACACCGCGGTCGCCGAATCGCTCAAACGCTATTCCGAAAGGCTCGAAGGCAAAGAGGATCTGCAGACAGCCCTCCACGACCTGATAGTCGACGAGATCAAGGCGCACAAGCGCATAATCTTCAACGGCAACGGCTACGACGACGCGTGGATCAAAGAGGCGACCGAAAAGCGGGGGCTTCTCAACCTGCCCACCACGCCTGACGCGCTCAAATACTGGATGAGTGACAAGAACGTCAGGCTCTTCACCGATCACCGCGTCTATTCCGAGCAGGAGATGCGCTCGAGATACGAGATAATGCTGGAGACCTATACCAAGGTCATACGCATAGAGGCGAACACTATGTGCGAGATGGCGCTCCGCGAGATCCTTCCCGCCGTGACCGAGTTCACCCGCAAGACCGCGAAGGCCGCCGTCGCAAAGAAGACGGCTCTCGCCGACGCTGACTGCGGCTACGAGGAGGAGATCGTTTCCCGCCTCGGGAAGCTCGGAACGCTTATCTGGAAGTCGGAAAAAGCCCTTTCCGAAGCCTCGGACGGTCTGAAAGAGGCGGGCGATACGCTCGCCGCCGCCGAATACTGCCGCGACAGGATCATCCCCGCGATGGACGAGCTGCG
>JAFSSR010000177.1 GCA_017450885.1 Clostridia bacterium
CGAGTTTAAGCGTCCTGACGGCGCGTTCGAGCGTGTTTTCAAACGGAGTGAGGGTGTTTACGGCGTGCATACGCTCGGAGGAGCAAATAAGGGCTCTGTCGGTCGTTTTTTCCGCTCCCGACGAGACGGAGGGGGCGGGGAAGGGAAGCAGACGCGCTTTAGGCGCCGGATCGACGGACGGATCGATGTTTTTTGACCTTTTTTTGCCGTAAAAGGTCTCCAAAGCGGCGTTTACCGCGTTTTCGACCATCTCTTCGGTCTCGGAAACGGATATCCCGCTCTTGGATACATTTTCGATCATAGCGAGCCGCGCCCCTTTGTCGGGGATGCGGAGTATCGCCCTCGCGTGACGCTCGGTCAGCCCTCCGCGGCGAATGGCTTCCCGCTCGTCGCGGTCAAAACGCAGCAGGCGGAGCTTGTTCGAGATGCAGCTCGACGAGCAGGAGAGCTGTCTCGCCGTCTCCTCGCGGGTCAGGCCGACCTTTTCGATCAGGTCGTTTATGGCTCGCGCCTGGTCGAACATATCGAGCTCCCGGCGCTGCATACTTTCGATCAGCGAAAATTCGGCGCAAAGCCGGTCGTCGGCGGGGAATATGACGCACGGAACGTCCCGGAAGCCGAGCTCCCTCGCCGCCCGGAGCCTCCTTTCACCCGATATGAGCAGGTATCCGTTTTCGCCCGGTCGGACGGTGAGCGGAACGAGTATGCCGTGCCTGTGGAGGCTGTCTTTCAGTTGAAGCAGCGCGCCGTCGTCCCATTCCCGGCGCGTTTTGAGCGGATCGGGCTGTATTTCGGATATTTTTATCAAACGGACACGCTCGCCGCCCGTCGTCATTCCTTTTATCATGCTTACCATTTTCTTCCTCTGTATTGTCGCTTCCGTACTTGCCGGGGAGAAAAAAACGACCCCTCCCGGCTGCGGGAAATATTATCGCATTTCCCGACTGCAAATACAAGCGTATTTTAGGGGTCGAAGGCGGTAATTATTTGTCCCGGCGGGAAAAAGGGCGGGGAAGAATGAAAGCAAATGGTAATATATGGAATAAGACGGAGCACGATATGTATTTACGGAGCTAAATCCGCGCTTCGCGCGGGCTAAATCGCCGCGATGCGGCGGCTAAATCCGACTGACGCCGGGGTAAATCGACCTGCGGAAAACGATATTCGGAGCGACAAATGAACGATAAGCGCCCAAACGCTGTCATTGCGAGGAGCGGCGGGTCGCCGGACCCGAAAAATTAGGAATTAGGAATTAGGAATGAGGAATTTCGGTGTCGCCTGCGGCGACGAATAATTCGGAAACGTAAGGTACTGTAACTCCGTTTCCGCGCCCAAGCGCTGTCATTGCGAGGAGTACCGAAGGTACGACGCGGCAATCCGTATTCCTGCCTGCGAGGTCGTCCCACATAAACTCTATTTCAACCGGTAGGGGCGGGGTGTCATCCCCGCCCTAAAGGATACAGTCAGCAACCGACTTTGTTTTCCCCTCCCCTCAGTCGCCTGCGGCGACAGCTCCCCCTCCCCACCTGCGGTGGGGGAAGGAGCTTTGCGTAAGCGGCGTCCGGGTACGGCAACGACAAAGCGGCGGGAAATTGGGTCCCCTCATCGCTTCGCGACGAAGGGCGCTTATAAGGTAGATAGCCCCCGCCATAACTCGTCTTTGAACTTTGAACTTTAAACTTTGATCTTTGAACTTTAACCTTTGATCTTTGAACTTTAAACTTTGATCTTTGAACTTTAAACTTTGATCTTTGAACTTTAAACTTTGATCCCGTTCGCTAATCTCGACTTGCCGCTTTTTTCGCGTAATCGGCGAGGAGCGGCTCGAATTTGACGCCGTAGCGGTGGGAGTCGTCGCCCTGCGTGTTCTCTATGCAGGCGACGGTGTAATCGGCGGCGATGACCGCGGCGTCGTAGGTCGTTTTGCCCTGCATCAGCGCGCCGACAAAGGCGGACGCGTAGACGTCGCCGGTGCCGTGGCTACCCTGCGCGATCTTTTTATGCTCGTAGTAGGCGAGGCTTCCGTTCTCGAAGACGGCGACCCCCGTCCTGTCCGCCGTGTAGCCGACCCCGGTAAGGACGATCGTCTTTGCGCCGAGCGCGCGGAGCTTTTCCGAAAGCCCGGCGATATACTTTTCGTCGTAGGTCTCGCGGTATTCCTCGCCGGTGAGGAAGCACGCCTCGGTTATGTTGGGCAGGATGACGTCAGCCTCGGCGACCAGCGTCTTCATCGCCTCGACGTAACCGGCGTCGAAGGCGGGGTAGAGCCTGCCGTTGTCCGCCATTGCGGGATCGACGATCTTCTTGCCGCCCGGGACGAGAAGGGTGTCGAAGATGTTCTTTACCATCCCGATCTGCTCGGTCGAGCCGAGATATCCGGTGTAGGCGGCGTCAAAGCTGATATTTTCCTTTTTCCAGTGCGCCGCGATCGCCGGGATGTCGTCGGTCAGGTCGCGGACGGTAAATCCGGTAAAGCCCGCCGTGTGGGTGGAGAGCACCGCCGACGGGAGTATGACCGTCTCCAGTCCCGCCGCCGACAGTATGGGCAGCGCGACGGTCAGAGAGCACTGGCCGAAGCAGGATATGTCCTGTATGGTCAGAACGCGTTTATATGACATTCAGATCACCTCTTTACTTTTCTTGGAAAAGAGTATATAATAGAACTGATAATATTAAAATATCCAAAAACGGAGAATAATATATAACCAGATGAACTACCGGATAGATAAAAACGCCGGCGAGCCGGCATATATGCAGCTTTATTCGCAGCTGAGGGAAAAGATCGTGGGCGGAGTTTACCGCCGCGGCGACAAGCTGCCCTCCAAGCGGCTGCTCGCCGAGGAGGTGGGGACCAGCGTCATCACCGTCATGCACGCCTACGACATCCTCTGCGACGAGGGCTACGTCGAGCCGCGGGAACGGAGCGGCTATTTTGTGGAATTCGACGCGCCGGAGATCTCGCCGGGATGGGTCGCCCCGAAAACGGCGGGGGAGTTAAGCTCCGGCTCCGCCGCGCCCGGCGCGTTTGACGCCGCGCCCGCGCCCGCGTTCTCGTATCCGACGCTCGCCAAAAAGATGCGCAAGGTGCTTTCCGACTACGGCGAGCGGCTGCTGGTCAAATCCCCGAACCGCGGCGCTCCCGAACTGCGCTCCGCCCTGTCCGCCTACCTCGCCCGCTCCTGCGGGATCTTCGCCTCGCCCGATCAGATCATCGTCGGGTCCGGCGCGGAGTACCTCTACAGCCTGATCGTCCAGCTCCTCGGCAGGGACGAGATCTACGCCGTCGAGGACCCCTCCTACGACAAGATCCGCCGCGTCTATTCCGCCGCCGGCGCCGACGTCGAGCTCCTTCCAATGGGCCCCGACGGCGTAAAAAGCGACGCCCTCGCCGCCTCCCGCGCCCGCGTCCTCCACGTCACTCCCTTTAACAGCTTTCCCTCCGGCGTCACCGCCGGAGCTACAAAACGCCGCGAGTACCTCGCCCTCGCCGCGCGCCGCGACGGCTATATCATCGAGGATAACTTCGACTCCGAGCTGACCGTCTCCCGCAAGCCCGAGGATACCCTCTTCTCCCTCTCCGCCGACGGCCGCGTGATCTACCTCAATACCTTCTCCCGTACCGTCGCGCCTTCCCTCCGCGCCGGATATATGGTCCTGCCTCCCCGCCTTCTCACGGAGTTCGATCGCCGCCTCGGCTTCTATTCCTGCACCGTCCCACTCTTTGAACAGTTCCTCCTCGCCGACCTCCTCAACGACGGCGACTTCGAACGCCATATCAACCGCGTCCGCAGACAAAGACGGCGGCAGGGAAGAACTCAGGTCTGAACCGCGGCTGCGTTATCCGAGGGGAACTTTTCGGAGAAAAGCTTCCCCTCGGGCTCCCTTCAAAAGCTCTTACAAAACGTCCTTGACGAATACCTTAAGTCGAAAAAGGGAAGCCGTCCGACCTGCGGTCGGGCGGCAGGCGTGAGAACGGACAAGCCGCTCCCGAAAGCGAGCTTTCGGAGACGCCTTTCCGCTCACGCCGACCCGGTCCCGCTCCTGCGGAGCGCGCCCGCCCTTTTTCGACGCGTCGGTTTTTGCGGCGAGGGGGGTTTTCAAGAGCGTCTACGTAATAATACATTTAAAATGGTTTAAGGAGACCGAAAACAATGACAGACGACAAATTAACTCAGCTTAAGAGCTGGATCGACGGTGCGGGAAGGATCGTCTTTTTCGGCGGGGCGGGGGTCTCGACCGAGAGCGGAGTCCCCGATTTCAGGAGCAAGGACGGGCTTTACAATCAGCACGACGTCCGTTTTGAAGGGTACGCGCCGGAGTACCTGCTCAGCCACACCTGCCTTGTGCGCGAGCCGGAGGTGTTTTTTGAGTTTTACCGTCAGAAGATGGACGCGAGAAATGTCGAGCCGAACGCCGCGCACAGGTATCTCGCCCGCCTTGAGAGGGAGGGAAAGCTGACGGCGGTGGTGACGCAGAACATCGACGGGCTGCACCAGAAGGCGGGCAGCGTCAACGTCTGCGAGATCCACGGCACGACCCGCCGCAACTACTGCATGCGCTGCGGGCGGGAGTATCCCGCCGACTTCATTTTCGAGTCGGACGCGCGCGTCCCGCGCTGCGTCTGCGGCGGCGTCGTGCGCTGCGACGTCACTCTCTACGAAGAGGCGCTCCCCGAGGAGGCGGTCGCCCGCGCGCTCGACGCCATCCGCCGAGCCGATATGATGATCATAGGCGGCACCTCGCTCACCGTCTATCCCGCCGCGAGCTACGTCAACGCGTTCGCGGGCGAGCACATAGTGATCATCAACAGGGATCACATCCCCTATCCCCTTCGCCCCGGCCGCGATCTGGAGATCAATCTCCCCATCGGGCGGGTCTTCGAGTCGATCTCAAAATAGTATTTGCAAAATTTCTTGATCGCCGTCATCGTTTTTTTGTCTCGTTCGCGCCGGTCCAAAATTTGCCGGAATAAAAAATCAAGCTCCGATAATAATAATATCAGACCACGGTCAACGGGCGCCGATGCGCGGCGCTTCAACGAGCCGGGTTATATAACAGAGATCAAATACATAGCATGTTTGACGGTGTGAAATATAAAAGCAAGATTGAAAGTATACTGTAAATTATTTCGGAAAATATTTATAGTATACTTTCAATATTTATTGACAAAGATTGATTTTTGTGTTATCATACTGTCAAAAGGAGGTATTGTTATGCCTATCACATCCAAAGACAGAATATATAAGGTCCTGACAGCGTACAATCCATGGTGGAAAGCGGGGACGGTCAACCCGAAACTGACAAAAGATTATAAAAGATTTGCTTTTTATGAAGCAATGAACCGAATAAACGATAAAAGTATACGCAGGAATGTAATTCTGACAGGCACTCGTCGTGTAGGCAAGACGACCATCCAGTACCAGATGATAGAGGAACTGCTTAAATCCGGTGTGTCCCCGCAGAGGATCATATTTATCTCTATGGATCATCCTATGCTTAAACTGTCGGAATTTGAGGATATTCTGGAGTGTTATCACGAAAACATCTATCCCGAGCAGGACGTTTATTACTTTTTTGACGAGATACAGTACGCAAATGACTGGGACAAATGGCTGAAGACCATTTATGACAATCAGCCTGACACAACGGTCATTGCGACCGGTTCCGCAAGTCCGGTACTGATGAGAGGGACCCGGGAGAGCGGAGCAGGGAGGTGGAGCGTTATTCAAGTTCCTACCATGTCTTTTTACGAGTACTGCGAGCTGCTTGGGATCGACCGTCCGGATATTCCGGAGGAATTAAAGCCCACCGCGCTGCTCAATATGACTCAAAGCGAGAGGTCGATGATAATGCTGCAGCTTTCAAAGGTGCAGAATCATTTTAACAGATATCTGATGATAGGAGGATTTCCCGAGCTTGCGCTTGCAGATAATGATGTTATGGCGCAGCAAATCATGCGCGAGGACGTTGTTGACAAGGTACTTAAGCGCGACCTTCCGTCACTTTACAATATCAGAAACGCAACCGAGCTCGAAAGGATATTCCTGTATCTTTGCAACGTTTCGTCCGAGATCGTTTCTATTGAGGCGATAACAAAGGAGCTCAACGGCGTATCGCGCACAACTGTCGAGAACTATATCAGCTACCTTGAAAGCGCTAATCTTATCTTCCAGAGCTGGCCTGTAAATATGGCGGGCAAAAAGGTACTGAAGACAAGACCGAAAATATATATTGCAGACGCGGCAATACGGAACGCGGTACTGATGGACGATTCGATAATGACCGACCCGACTGAAATGGGCAAGGTGGTGGAAACTGCGGTATACAAGCACATCGCGTCCTTCTACTACCAGTTCGCTACTTCAGTCGGCTATTTCAGGGGAGGCAAAAAGGATAAGGAGATAGATATCGTCGTTGATTACCCCAATATAAAGAATATTTTCGTTGAGGTCAAATACAGGGAAGAAGCGCCGATAGCGGACGACGACGCGATAGTCGAACTGTGCGACGAGTCCTCCGCGGCAATAGTCGTGACAAAGCGCGCAAATGACTTCGGAGTTCACAACACCGCCCGTTCGCACGACCTGCTGCGTATCCCCGCATTTGCGTTCCTTTACCTCCTCGGCAACGCGGAAAAGCACGGCTACCGCGGGGTGGAATAGGTCAAGATCCGTTGAGTAAAAAGGGCGAGCTTTTAAAACGGTTTGAAAAACGATCATATAACTTTTTCGAGGTAGCAGACGCATTTTTCAAACGGTTTCTTCATCCCAGAAATTGCCGGAATAAAAAATCATGCTCCGATAATAATAATATCAGACCACGGTCAACGGGCGCCGATGCGCGGCGCTTCATCGAGCCGGGTCGCTCGCCCGGCTCTTCGGTAACTCGATCGCCGCGCGGGAATTCATTATAAGGAGATACGAAAATGGCTAACAAGAACGTAGTGCCCGAGGCCCGTCAGGCTCTTGACAAGTTCAAGATGGAAGCCGCCAGCGAAGTCGGCGTCAACCTCAAGCAGGGCTACAACGGCGATCTGACCTCCCGTCAGGCGGGTTCCGTCGGCGGACAGATGGTCAAGAAGATGATCCAGAAGTACGAGAACGATATTAAATAAGCGTAAGCTTATTTATCCTTCTTGTGCAACAAGGAAAAGACCCGCTTCTGCGGGTCTTTTCTCATCCGCCGGCGTGGCCGCCGGCGTGGCCGGGCCAAAACCGTGTATATCGACTCGTGCGAACACAGCCGCCCGGTATGATATTCAAAGTCGCCAGTCGCCAGTCGCCGGCGTGGCCG
>JAFSSR010000022.1 GCA_017450885.1 Clostridia bacterium
AACGCCGCGTTCGATTCTTCAAGGATCATTTTATCCGCAGAGATCTTTTCTTCGATAAAAGAATACTCGAATTCTTTTTTCTGCATCTCCATCAATCTGTGCACAAAGAAGAATACAAAGAAGAGCGATAACGTCAGCACCGCGGTTATTATAAGGACCGTCAGATCAAACGTCCCTTTTTCGTCGTTTGCGGAAATGACGGTCACGGTGACGAGACCCGCGATAGTCAGCACAAGGTAGATCAAGAAGAACACGCCGCCCTTGCGGTTAAGACTTCCCGTTTTTCCGAACATAAACAGCAGAAGCAGATATACCGCAAATTCGCTTAGTTTGCAGATCACGAGGTATATAATACGCGGGACAGACTGAGCGCCCTGCAAGGTCGACGCCTTGTCTCCCAGGATCGCGGACATGACCATATAAACGATACTGCCGAAAAACATTATTATAAGAATGTAACTGATCGAGGCGAACAGCGCCTTGAAGTACTTTTTACGACAGATCAGTAAGGCGTAAACCGCGACCGCGACAAACATGATTACCATAACCAAGATATCAAAGCCGGGCAACAGCTTATCGACAAGGAATTCAAAGACCAGCAACGCTATAGGTATAGGCAGTTTTGAAATAACGCCCTTTTCATAGAATTTTACCGACAGAAATCTCGGAATGTACCAAATAATAAAGATGAAATCGGTTATCGTTGCCGCCGCTTCTATTATGCTGTAAATCATTGTTTCTGTCCTTTTTTAAATCGGTTAATTGTGTGTATAATACCCCCTATAATTATAAAACATCGTACCTTATTTTTCAACTGTATGTCCTATTCGTCGCATAAATCGGCTTTTTCGTAAGCTTGTTCCCCAATATACCGCCCGACGATCTCTTTCTATATGGAAATATATCATATCTATTTAATAAATCAATATATGGCAATCGGATCCGCTTGGCCCGCAGACCTTGACAAATCCGGCCGTGATGATTTATAATATTTATGGAAAGTTACTAAAAACGACGCAAAAAATCTCGATTTTTTGCCGTAATGGTGACTTTTTCTGACAAAAATCATTTTTCAAATGAAAAGAGAGGATAAGACTATGGGAAAATTCGTTATCAAACAGACCGCGACCGGTTTCAAATTCGACCTTAAAGCGGGCAACGGAGAGATCATCGCCACTTCCGAAGTTTACAACACCAAGGCCGCCTGCCTGAACGGAGTCGAGAGCGTCAAAAAGAACTGCGTGGGCGAGATCGAGGATCAGACCGTGGAGAACGCCGCCGCCGTCAAGCATCCCAAGTTTGAAATGTACACCGACAAGGTCGGCGAATTTCGTTTCCGTCTCAAGGCGAAGAACGGCGAGATCATCGCCACTTCCGAGGGCTACAAGGCCAAGGCGAGCTGCCTGAACGGCATTGAAAGCGTAAAGAAGAACGCTCCCGACGCCGAGATCACGGAAGCCGAGTGATTCCGAAATAAAGCCGTACGGGACCGCAAACAGTAATATCCGATCGCAAAACAAACGAAGGATCCGCGGAGATCTTACCGATTTCCGCGGATCCTTCGTTATTTCTTTTTGCCGGAAGCGCCCGAATGCCGCCCCGCCTTTTACACGCGGCCGCACCGCGGTCCGCCGTCTTAAAGCTCGAGCGAAAGGTTGTTCAGCCCGAGAGAGTTGACGTAGTTTGCTTTTTTGGCCATCTTCATGACCATGCGGATGCCGATATGCGAGGTGGGATCGTCGGTCTTATGAAGCTCAAGGTAATTGATCGGGTCAAAATTTATGCAGTTGTCACGGATGCGTATGAGCCGCTTTCCGTCCTTGAAAAGCAGGCGGACTTCGATGCTGTGTCCCTTTTTGTCGTCCTTTGTAAATCCGTGGAAGACGATATTGTTGGTCATCTCCTCGATGCAGAGCGAGATCAGATTGCTGTTGCGGGGGCTTTCCCCGTGGGATATGCAGAACTCGCCCGCGCGGATCGACGCCTCCGAAACGGCGGCGGGATTGTCGATGACCATCTCGATGCAGTCCCCCTCTTTTGAGCCGAAATCGGCGGGAAGGAGCGAGAAAGCCGCGGCGGAAAAGGAGATCTTTTTGTTATTTATCCAGACCACGACGCTGATAACGATCCAGGTCAGCGTTTCTCCGCAAAGATAGCTGAGCCAGACGCCGGTCGTATCCCAAAACCTGCTGAGCAGGAAGGCGACCAGCGCGGTAAACGCGAAGTTCTGCATGACCGAGATCGCCTGAGTGAAACCGACTCTGTTGACGCCCTGATAATAGTTCTTGAAGGTGGTGTTGAGCGAACAGGGCAGCAGCGAAAGGGAGAAAAGCCTTACGCCGAGGACCGCCATATCCTTCGCTTCCGGATTTGTAAGGAAGAGCCCGACGAGAAGAGGCGCGGAGGCTATCACAACGGCTATCACCGCGAGGTCGAGCGCCACGGCGTAAAATGTCATCGTCTTGACGAGCGAATGGAGCGCCGGCTTGTCCTCGTCGCTGTAGAAGATCGAGGACAGCATGAGCGCGACCGAAGCGACGCCGGAGCCGAAGCAGTAGCAGATATTTCCGACCGTGGAGATCACCGAATAGGACGCCACGGCGAGATTTTGCCCGACCTGGAGAAGCACCTTGTTGAGGACGAAGACCAGGAGCACGAGGCTGATCTGGTTTATTACCGTCGGAACGCCGTACTTGAGCAGCTCAAAGCAACGCTTGGCTTTGATGAGCGGCAGGCGGAGCTTGAAAATGCACTTCTTTTTGAAGAAGTAAACGATACCGATGAAGAACGCTATATAGTAGCTGAGGCTGGACGCAAGTCCCATGCCGAAGGTCCCGCCCTTGATAACGAACACGTTGAGTATATCGAAGGTCACGTCGCCGACGGTCATTGCGACAACAGCGACTATCAGCCTGATCCTGCTGCCGGAGATCTGCATAAACGGGACCATTATCTGCGCGAAAATGAAGGCGGGCGCGCCGATGATAAAGCCCCTTATGTAGTCGCGGGTCAGGAAGAAGACGGCGTTATCCGGGGTGGGCTTACCCGCGCCGAGCATAGTGCAGATGGGATCCGTAAAGATGAGCACCGCCGCCATACCGACGACGGATACAGCCGCCGCGAGGAAGAAGGAAACTGTATAACAGGCGTTCGTCCCCTCCATGTCGCCGGAGCCCATCGTCTTTCCGCACATGACCTGGATCCCCGCGGAAAGCATACTCCCGAACGCGGCGAACACAAGCAGCACCGGGGTGGCGAGACCGTACGCAGTCATCGAGTCGACCCCGAGGAAGCGGCCTATCATTATACTGTCTATCAGCATACACAGCATGACCGTCATCGCGGAAAGGATCTGCGTGAGCAGCATCTGCCTGAATACTTTTTTGATCATCGAGACTCCACCTCAAATGCTTTTTTGATAGAAAGGATATTCTGTCCGTCCCTGTACTCGTAGCTCACGTCGTCCATCAGCTTTTTTGTCAGGAAAACGCCGAGTCCTCCGATAGCGCGCTCGTCGGCGGAGAGCGTGGTATCGGGATCGGCCTTTTTCAGCGGATCGAACGGGACGCCGCTGTCTATAAAGGTGATCGTGACCGTTACCGGGTCCCCGGAGACCTCCGCGCGTACCGTGGCGTTTCCCTTGTCCGGCGCGTAGGCATAGTTCGCGATATTGACAAATATCTCCTCCGCCGCGAGATCCATATGCATCCGCGTCTTCGGCGGACAGCCGCTCGCCTCAAGATGCGCGTCGATAAAGTCGATCACGGCGTGAAGATTGTCGCCGTTCGCCTCGACCGTTATCTCGTCGGCAGGGGATCCCGGAGCCGGCTGAATATCACTTGACATGGTTTTTCTCCTGAAAATCACTCTATAGTCAGAATATCCGAGAAACCGGTGACGTCAAAAATCTCCGTAATGGTGTCGTTAACGTGGCAGAGCTTCATACTTCCCTGCTTGTTCATGGCCTTCTGCGCGGAAAGAAGAACGCGGAGTCCGGCGGACGAGATGTACTCAAGGCCCTCGAGATCGAGAACAAGCTCGGAGGTGCCGGGGATGATCTCCTTTAATGCGCTTTCAAGCTCGGGCGCGGTGGTGGTGTCGAGACGTCCCTGGGGATTAACCACGGCTTTCCCGTTTTCGATAGTTTTGTTGATAGTAAGCATCGTTATTCCTCCAAATTGAGAATATTTATGGTAAATGAAAAAATCCATCTCCTGTTACATATTATTTTATACAAATCCAAGGTAATAGTCAAGTATTTTTTTATTCTTGCGGCTTTTTTCCGCTTTTCAAAACACGGTCCGCCGTATCGAAAAAACGCCTGCAGGGGAAAACGGAAACAAACGAAACGAAGGATCCGCGAAAGCCGAACCGGCTTTCGCGGATCCTTCGTTTCGTTTTGTATGAGGATATCCCGTATCGGTCAGTTGGAGACCTCGTCGTTCTGCATCACGATATTGACGTATTCGATACCGCCCAGCTTGTACAGCGCCTCGTTTACGCTCCCGTTCCGGCTCTCCGTCCTGACGACGGTCTTGCGGCTTACCTCGTAGATAAGCTCGAAAGTCTCCTCCGTCGTATTGCGGACGCGCATGACCGCCTTGTTTCCAAAGAGGTTTTTAACGCACTCCTCCGCCGCGCCCCGGCTGCTCCCGCGGCCGCGGATTATTATCAGCATGCGGTTGTCGCTCTTTATAGCGCCGAACAAAAGCATAACGACAAATACCGCCGCGCTCCCGCACGCCGCGACAAGATAGTCTCCGACGCCGCAGCAGATGCCGGCGATGACCGCCCAGAAAATATACACCGTATCGCGGGAATCCTTGATCGCGGTGCGAAATCTTACTATCGACAGCGCGCCGACCATTCCGAGCGAGAGCGCCACATTGTTTCCGATCACGGTCATGACGACCCCGGTCAGCATGGTCAGTATGACAAGCGAGACATTGAACTTCTTGCTGTAGATCGCGCCCCTGTGGGAGATCATATACGACAGGAAGATAAGCGCCCCGAGCAGCGCGGACGCCCCTATTCGCAGAGCTATCTGCTCGATAGGGAGGCTGCTCTGGTTTTTTATCATATCGAATATATCTTGTTTCATTCCGGTATCTCCTGTATTGATCAAATATTATACTTTGCTTAAAAGATATGGGTCTGATAGGCGTTCTGCCTCGCAAGCGTGTATTTGCTGACCGACAGCTCGCTTTTATCGACCGCGTTGAGAAGTCCGCGCAGATAGTCGAGCATAAAGCCGTTGTATTTGACCTCGAGCAAGACGTCGAACCGGTCGATCACCGGGACCGTATTCAGCTTGGGAGAGAAAACGTCGAGCGAGCTCTCCGCCGCGGAGATATTACTGTCGAAGGTTATCCTTATATCGTTTTCCTTTGCGACGAACGCCTTGCGGTCGTACTCCACTACCGTCACGGGTCTGTAGCATCGGCTTCTCATAAGAGCGTAGCACTCGGCGGCGAACGGATCGCCGTAACCGAGCAGAGCCTCGTATTCGCCCGCCGCTATGCGCATCCCGTCTTCGCGGGTCACGCGGAGCGATCTTTTCATCTGAAAGCTCCCCTCTTTTTGCTTGATCTCCATCATCGCAAAATCGGCGTCGGGATCGTAGACTCTCAGACGCACCTTTCTCCGCAGCTCCAGACCGTCCTCTTTCTCGAAAAAATCGGAGTCGTATACGGTGTCAAAATAAAGGGAACGCACGGGATATCCGTCTGGCCCGTTGTGCGGGTCCTGCGCCATCACCTGCTCGAGGCGGCGGGAGGTCTTTATGTATTCCTCGATATTGAGAAGGAATTTCTTTTCTTCCCGAAATACCTTGTTCATTTTTTTGTCTTTTTCTCTTTTATTACTTTCAATTCGCTTATTCCGGTCTTTCGTTTGGCGATCAGTCTCTTTGCGCAGTATACGGGATATCTCGCCGGATGATCCGAAAGCGCGGGATAGGTATTTGCCAGCGCTTTCCGCGCGGGGAACGCGCGGCGGAAAAAATACCTCGCTTTGCCGCCGCTTTCGGCAATACGGTTGGCGATCAGGTTATCATAGCTGCCGTGAGTCCCGGAGCGTTTGACGTATCCGGCGATCCCGTCGAAAGACGGGTCGCGCTCACCGTCCCCGAACCAGTATTCGGAGATCAACGAGACGGTATCGGCAAGCGCGTCCTCTCCCGCCTCCTTCAAGGCGCGTCGGACCTCCGGAGTCCCGCGGACCTCTGGGAACGAGGTCTCAAGCAGATAGATATCCAAAAAGCGCCGTACGCCGCATCCGCCCGAACGGTAATGCTTTGCCAGATGGAGAAGCGTAAAAAGATACAGCGCCGGCGTTCCGGTAAGCCCGGAGGAGACGAAAGCCTTTTCGTACGCCGGATCGGACGGAAAAAAGCGTCCGTGCAGCTCGACGTTCAGGTCCGGCTCGCGCCGGGCGACGACGGTACTGCCGTTTTCCTCGGTATGCACCGAATATCCGAGCTCTTCAAGCAGGGACGAGGCGGTATTAAGATCGCGTGAGTCGAGCTTGAAGTCGACGTCCGACATGGTGCGCAGGTCGGGCGACGGGTAGAGCTCCTTGAGCCGGGTCCCCTGATATTCCGAGAAGGGGACGGAATTGCCGGCAAAAACGCCCCTTATCTCGTCGGCGGCGACAGCCTGATTTACCTCTCTTACGAGCGCCAGCCCGCGGCGGTCGAACCATTTTTCGCAGAGCGGGCGGTCCGGAAGAACCGTCAGTTTTTCGACCGAGCAAAAGCAGAGCGCCGCCATATCGTGCTCCATCGCGGCGCGATAGACGGCGTCGAACGACAAGCCGTCCGGCAGTTCCGCAGGGGCGAGCCTTCGGACTGCGCAGGCGGCGAGGCGGATCATATAGTCGTATTCATCGTGAAAGCGGGTGATCATCTTTTTTCGTCGGTCCGTATCTTCAGCTTTTTCAGCAGCGACCGCGCGCCGTTTGCCGCGCGTCTCGGCAGATAGGAAAGACGGACGTAAGCGACGTACAGCTTATAGGCGGGAGAGGATGAGCAGTCGTAATACTTTTCCCCTTTATAAAATCCCTCGAGTATTCCGACGACCGCCTCGCGCGGGCATACACCGTCGGAGCGGACGCAGTTGTCGCCGCGGGTGAGATAACCGTCCTTCTTTTTCTTTATCACGCGGTGGAGCGTATGTCCTCCCGACCGGTCTCTGAAAAGGACGACGTCTCCGCGCCGCGGTTCCCTTTTCAGCCCGGCGAGCACCATGGTATCCCGTCTGTCGCGGAGCATGGGCTCCATGCTCCGTCCGGCGGGGACTTCAAGTATTCTGCCGTATTCGGCGAGGGCTTCCTCAATGGAGAAATCGTCCATCAGTCCTCGATAAGTCCCTCTGAACGGAGTTTGGCGATAAAGCCGGAGACGGCGCCGGCGGCGTCCTCCTCCGATACCTCGTATTCGTCGAGCAGGCGCGAGACTATCTCTTCCTCGGTCACGTCGTCGGCGAGCATCTCGAAAATAGATCTTGCGACCTCGTTCAGCTTGACGAGCCCGTTGAATTTATCGCTGTCGGCGCCGACAGCCACCGCCATAACGGAGCCGCCGACCTCTCTTACGGCAAACTGATATTTGAGTTTCATTTTTTACCTCCGAAAACGGAGTCATGCGCCGTATGCGCCGCCTCCGGGTCCATGTTGCAGACGATCTCCCATACGCGGCAGCATTTGAGCAGCCTGTCCGCGAGCGAAAGCGCTTTTGCCGCCGCCTCCGCTTCGCGAGGGATGTATATCTGTCCCAAAAGCGGAGCCGCCGCCTCTCCCGGCGTGATCTCGCGGCAGGAATTCTCCTCGCCGCGGGTGATAAAACAGACGTCGGAAAGCTCCGTCCTGCCGTTGATCTGCATCCCTTCCTTGCCCGCCCAGGGAGTCCCGTAGGCGTAGGGGACGCCGTCCTCGAAGCGGATGAGCGGCTTGTCGCCGTTTATCACGGTGACGTCGGACGGATACTCGTTCTTCCAAAGAAGCGTATGCGTCGTCTTTCCCACCCCGCTGCGGGCGAGAAAGGCTATCCCCCGCCCGGCGCAGTCTATTACCGAGCCGTGCAGAAGGAAAGCGTCGCGCAGGGGTATGGCGGACGCCAGCTTCCGGTAGACGGCGAGCGATTCGAGATAGCCGCCGCTGAAGCGCCCCGCGGTCTCGCCGTGATCCCTCTCATATGCGAGATCGTCGTCGGTAACGCTTATCACATAGTCCGCGGGAGCGTCATCGGGAAGCAGATAATCCCCGCATTGACGCAAAAGGTGCGGGAAACGGTTGTCTATCCTTACCGCGAACCCGGCAAGCGAACAAACAAAAGCCATCCTTCCGCACCTCCCTCTGTCGATACACTTTATATCAATTATACAGCGTATCGTCCGTCAATGCAATACCCGGGGTGAAGTTTATTCCTCCGGTCGCCCGTTTTTGACCTCCTCGATGAAGTAAAGCCTCGAGAAAAAGTCTGCGAAGAAACGGACCTCCTCGTTATAGCCGGTGCCGGAGAAAGCCTGCTTGAGCTTTATCCCGGCGGACATAAGGACGCTTCCCGGCGCGGTGACGTCCTCCTTCTCGCCCGGCATCTTGACTATCTTATCAATGATAGAATGGATCAGCGAGTCCTGCTTTACGTGGATAGGCGCTATCGTGTTGACAAGACTGCCGAAGCGTTTGACGTTGACGCTGCGGGGAATATTGGTAAAGTTATACGTTTTTTCCGGATCGAGTCCCGCCGCCCTGAAGCAGTGATACTGCGTGTTGGGTATCACCTGCTCCTGCATGAGCAGTCCGACCGCGCGGCTCCTGTCGGGAGAGACGCAGAGCCACTCGTGGATATTGCCCTCCTCCACGCGGTAAAAGTCGCCCGTCTGCAGCACGTCGCGCCACTTTTTGTAGGTGTCGATCTGATCGGTCAGCTTCTTTTTCTTTTCGGAATTGAGATCGCGCAGATCGTATTCGTAGCCGAGCAGTCCGAACGCCGCCACGTTGAAGCGGGTATCGAGCGGAGTATCGCGCATGGTCTGGTGATTTGGGCTGGACGAGACGTGCGCCCCGACGCAGGAGAGCGGATAGCCGAAGCTGTATCCCTCCTGTATGCGCGCGCGGCTGCCCGCGTCGGTGTTGTCGCTCCCCCAGATCTGCGGGAAGAAAGAGAGTATCCCGAGGTCGAAGCGGTTGCCGCCCGAGGCGCATCCCTCAAAGAGGATATGCGGAAATCTCTCCGTCAGGGTGCGCATCACCCTGTAAAGTCCGAGGATATAACGGTGTCCGGCCTCGCCCTGCTTTTCGGGGGGAAGATACTGCGAATAGACGTCGGAAAAGACGCGGTTCATATCCCACTTGACGTAGGACAGCCCCTCGGTCGAGAAGACCTCGCTCATCTTTTCGATAATATAGTCCTGCACCGTGGGATCCGCAAGATCGAGTATCCGCTGGTTCCTCCCCTCGGAGTGCGGCTTTCCGGGTATCTCCACCGACCATTCGGGATGCTCCTTATACAGCCTGCTCTCGACGTTGACCATCTCCGGCTCGACCCAGACGCCGAACTTCATTCCGAGCGCGGTTATCTTCTTCGCCAGCCTCGCAAGTCCGCCGGGCAGCTTTTTCGGGTTTGCATCCCAGTCGCCGAGCGAGTGCGCGTCGTCGTTCCGTTCGCCGAACCATCCGTCGTCCACGACGAAGAGCTCGACTCCGACCGATCTGCCCGCCTTGGCGAGCGAGACGAGACTGCGTTCCGAGATCTTGAAGTAGAACGCCTCCCAGCTGTTCAGCAGGACCGGCCTGGGCTTACGCTTCCATTCTCCGCGGACTATGTGTTCGCGGACAAATCGCTGCATATTGAGCGACTGGCGGCGAAACCCGCCGCCCGAGAAGGTCATTACCGTCTCAGGCGACTCGAGCGTCTGTCCGGGCTCGAGCAAATACCGGAATCCCGCGGGATTTATCCCGTTTACTATCCTTGTTTTCCCGTAGGCGTTGACCTCGACGGCGGCGTAGTGACTGCCGCTGTAAACAAGGTTGAAGCCGTATACCGCGCCGTGAGTTTCGGTCGCGCTCGGCTCGTGCACCATAAAGAACGGGTTTGCGCGGTTGGACGAACAGCCCGCCCGCGTTTCGATAACGAATTTGCCCGCCTTCAGCGTGATCGTCGACCTCTCCATCTCGCGCGCCCACGCGCCGTGGAAGGAGGTGACCGACCAGCCGCCGTCCGGCAGATCGAGCGTTCCGCTCATCAGCCGCTCTACCTCGACCTTGCCCTCGCCAGCGGTGACCGTCACCTTGCGGGTGATGACGTCGCATTCCGGGTAGACGCAGTAGTCGAGGGTGAGCGTATCGCCGTAGCTTTTATCCTCCAGCACGACGCGCAGATGCTCGAACTTCCCGTCCTCGCGGTATGAGTTGGGAAGCTCATCCGAGGGCTTATAGTCGCAGGTTATCTCCGCGGACTTGAAAAGGAAGTCGCTCGTCCTCCCGCCGTCGGCGTGGACAAGCTCGACGGTCGGCTCGCGCAGGTCGCCGTGACCCGGAGCCGAAACCTCAAGGCAGGTGTCCTCGAGCACCACCGTATCGCTCTTGTCGTGATACCTTATGACGTTTCCCGGCTCGAACGCGCGTTTTTCGATCAGCGCGTCGATCGCCGCCGCGTCGGTGAGTTCGACCTTCGCGCCGTAATACAAATGCTCGAGCTGTCCCGTAGGCATGACGCGGAAGGCGTAGGTAGTGCCTTCCGTGTCAAGAACG
>JAFSSR010000178.1 GCA_017450885.1 Clostridia bacterium
CACGAGAAGGTCGAGACGACCGCGAAGATCTACACCCACCACACAGACGATATGACCGACGACGCCAGGAAGAAAATGACCGCCTTCTCTAAGCTCTCCGGAAAGAAAGACCCTCAAAAGGGAGCAAAGAAAGGCCGGTCAAATAGGTGATCGGATCAGGGACTTAAATAGGGACTAAACTCTTCACCCTGCATATACCCCGATAAATAAAGGGCTTATGCCTCAGGCGCACAAGACTCTGACTCTGTTTGTTGGGGTTCGAATCCCTATTCGGCTGCCATAAAAAGCGGGCGCCCAAAAGGGCGCTTGTTTTTTATGCAAAAAGAGGGATTCGAACGGGTCGGTATTGAATGACGTGCCGGTGGCACGTCAGAGCCGATCTGTTTTGCGGAACGTGCGGAGCCGGAAGGCAAAGAGATTTCATATTGAAATCTTCGCCGGTTTGTGATATAATTTTCCGGTAATTTGAAATAAGAGGCGATAATATTGAAAGAGTTTTTCGGATTCGGCGGTTACGCGCGGGCTGCGGAGGGATATATGTCCTGGCAGCATCTGACCTTTGTTTCGCTGTTGATGGCGGTCACGATCGCTCTCGCCGCCGTCCTCGGTGTGAGATACCGCGGACGCGCGGAAAAAGAGCGAATGAAACCGCTCGCGTGGGCGGCGTTCCTTATCGACGGGATAGAGATATTCAGGATCGTTATGATCTGCTGGAGGGGGCGCGACGCCCTCGGCTGGCTTTATATGCTTCCGCTCTTCCTTTGCAGCATACAGCTCATCACCATACCGCTCGCGGCATTCGCGAAGGGACGGCTCAAGGAGGCGGCGCTTGATTTTGTGGCGATATTCGGTCTTCTCGGCGCGGTCCTCGGCACATACGGCGCGGGGCAGAACTACGCCTGCTATCCCGTGCTGTCCATAGACAACGTCGCGTCCGGCGTCACGCACTGTATCTCCGGCTTCGCCGCGCTGTACATACTCATTTCAGGCTCCGCGAGCCTGAAAAAGAGGAACGTGCCGGTCACCTACGCCATTCTGACCGCCTTCTGCGCCGTCGCGTATATCGTCGATCTCATTCTCCCGTATAACTATATGTTCCTTATTCGCGGGGACGGGACGCCCTACGATATCGTGTATGATCTGGTCGGCGGAAGCCCCGTGTTCTACCCGCTCGCGGTATATCTGCTGTTTTTGATCTACATCGCCGCTTTCTACGCCGTGTACTATCTGGTATTCGGCAGAAAAAAGCGCGTCTGAACGACAGTCCGGCAATAAACGCCGCCATCCCGGCAGAGGATGGCGGCGTTTTCGTGATATTTGCCGAAAGATCAAAACCGTGAACTATTTTACTCAAACGGGCTTGCGTTTTTTTTATTTGCGTGGTATAATATAATCGGAGGAATTTGAGGAGAAATAACAAAATGGATGCTGCACAGATCATTCAGCTTTTAAGCGGAGCCGCGCTCTTCCTCTTCGGAATGAAGCTGATGGGCGACGGACTCAAAAGCGTCGCCGGAAACAAACTGGAACTTATTTTATACAGACTTTCAAATACCACGCTTAAAGGAGTGCTCCTCGGGACGGGAGTGACCGCGGTCATCCAGTCGTCCTGCGCCACCTCCGTGATGGTGGTCGGTTTTGTGAATTCGGGGATGATGAAGCTCCGCCAGGCGGTGAGCGTCATCCTCGGCGCGATACTCGGGACAAGTATCACCGGATGGGTGATATGTCTCGGATACATCGACGGCGGCTCCGGCGGAAAGTCGGGGCTCGCGGGACTGCTTTCCACCGCCACGCTTACCGGGATAGTCGCCGTGGTGGGCATAATTATGACCGTCTTTATCAAGAACAAGACCTGCGGACGCGTGGGTATGATACTCATGGGCTTCGCCGTCCTTATGTTCGGTATGAGCGCGATGAGCGGAGCGGTCAGCGGACTCGGTGAATCCGAGGGCTTCCGCGCCGTACTTTCCTCGCTTTCAAATCCGCTGCTCGGCGTGCTGGTCGGCTTCGCGGCAACGGCGGTGCTCCAGTCCGCTTCGGCTACGGTCGGTATCATCCAGGCGCTTTCGGTGACCGGGACGATCTCTGTCGCCGCCGCCATCCCGCTGCTGCTCGGCGTCTCCGTCGGCGCCGCGCTCCCCGTGCTTCTTTCCGCCGTCGGCGCCGAAGTGGAGGGCAAGCGCGCATCTCTCATCTACCCGATCGCCTCCGCGATGAGCGCCGCGGTGTGCGCCGCGATATTCTATATCGCAAACGCGATATTCGGCTTCGAGTTTCTCGATAAAGCCGCCGATCCCTTTTTGATCGCGGGGATCAACACCGTGCTCCGTTTCGGGATGGTGCTGTCCATAATGCCGTTTACCAAAATGATCGTTTCGCTCGTCAACAAGCTCGTCAAGGAAAAGGCGGCGCCCGCGGATGAAGACGCGCCGGTGCTCGAGGATATGTTCATCACCCACCCCGCGCTCGCCGTCGAGCAGAGCCGGACCGCGATAAACACCATGGCGAAGAAGGCGGAGGAGGCGCTCAACGCCTCGTTCGAGCTGATCTTCAACTTCACCGACGAGGGATTTAAAAGGGTCGAGCGCCTTGAAAAAACAGGCGACAAATACGAGGACGCGCTGGGCACTTATCTTGTAAAGTTGACCGGACGCGATATGACGGAGCATCAAAATCAGGACGTCTCCGCCTTCCTTCACACTCTTACCGATTTTGAAAGACTATCCGACCACGCGCTCAATATCGCCGAGAGCGCGAAGGAGCTTCACGATAAGAATATACGCCTTTCCGACAAGGCGGTGAGCGAGCTCAAGGTAATGGTCGGAGCGGTCTCCGAAATAGTGCATAAGGCGACCGAGGCGTTCGTGGAGGGCAACAGGGAAGAGGCGGATCACGTCGAGCCTCTCGAGGAGCTGATCGACGATCTTTGCGACGAGCTCAAGAGCAACCACGTCGAGCGCCTTCAGGCGGGCATCTGCACGATAGATCAGGGCTTTGTCTTCAACGACCTCCTGACCAACTTCGAGCGTGTTTCCGACCACTGCTCCAATATCGCGGTCGCAATGATCGAGCTCCGCGCGGACGAGTTCGACACCCACAAATACCTCGACCGCGTCAAGGAAAAGCACACTCCGGAGTTCGAGGCGACCTTCAACGAGTATAAAGAAAAATATCAGGTCTGACGGCAGGACAAAAAAGCAGAGGGCGCAGGGAAGATCCCGCGCCCTTATGTACGCCCTGAAGCGTTGAGGCTTTGTTTTACAGCTCGTTCGATATTATCTCGCGTATCTCGTCCTCGACCGCTCTCACCTCCGCAAGGAATTCCCCCGACGGCACGCGCAGCGCGCCGTTGCCGAAGATGATGAGCTGTTCCTGCGCGTCGGAGGTCACCACGCGGACTCGGTGCTTTTTCGCCAGGTCGTAGGACGCCTTCTCGATATAGGTGTCGGCGGTCTCCGCCTCCTTTGTGTATACAACGGTGATGTTGTCGACTTTTTCGACCGAGCCGACCCCGCCCTTCACCTTGTAGGCGTCGAAGACGAGTATGATCTCACATTCGCGGAAGCCGCGGTAGTTGCAGAGGATGTTTACAAGCGCGTCGCGCGCCGCCTCTACGTTCTCGTCCGCCGCCGCGTGCAGATCGTCCCAGGAGAATATGACGTTGTAGCCGTCGATCAGCAGGTATTCGATCCCGTCGAAATCCCGCTCTTTCGGAGGCCTGTATTTCTTTTCGGACTGCCGGCGCTCGACCCGGAAGGGGTCGTTTTTGCTTATCGCGCGGCTCTTGACCGGACCGTAGGTGCTCTCGAAGATCCGCATCAGCTCGCGGTCGAGGGCAAAAATGTCCTTTGCGTTTTTGTATTTTGAAAATCTGCCGCCGGACGCCGTCTCCGGCTCTTTTTTCGTCCCGAGCGCGGCGGGGAGGTGCATATGGTCCTTGACCTCGTTCCACTTTACGACGTGTCCCGCACCGTGGGAGCAGAACACCGAGTCGCAGGGGTTCTCGACGTCCGCGTCCGGGTCGTATCCGACGGAGGCGATCACCTCTTTGGCGTTGTGGCAGGGCTCGTAGCCGCGCAGAGAGAAGGAAACGCGCCCCTGACCGTGGGTGTACTGCGTCACCTCGCGGGCGTATCCGCGCATCTCGGAGACGGGAGCGGAGCCGCGAATGACGCTCCTTTCCGCATCGGTCTGCTCCGGCGGATCGAAGCTGCCGGACATACGGACGATATCGGACAGCGCCCTGCCGACCTGCCCCGCGGGGAGATCGAGCGTAAAGTCGTAGATCGGCTCGAGAAGGATACACTCCCCGGAGCGGAGCCCCTGCCGCACGGCGCGATAGGTCGCCTGACGGAAATCTCCTCCCTCGGTGTGCTTGACGTGCGCCCGCCCGGAGACGAGCGTGATCTCTATATCCGTGATCGGCGAGCCGGTAAGCACGCCTATATGCTGCTTTTCGTAAAGGTGGGTGAGTATCAGCCGCTGCCAGTTCTTTTCGAGCTTGTTTTCGGGGCAGTCGGAGCGGATGACTATGCCGCTCCCCCTCTTTCCGGGACGCATAACGAGATGGACTTCGGCATAATGTCTTAAAGGCTCGAAGTGCCCGACTCCCTCGACCTCCCGGGCAAGCGTTTCCTTGTATATCACGCCGCCCTGACCGAATTGCACCTCGACTCCGAAGCGCTGGAGGATGACCTCCTTCAGCACCTCGAGCTGTATGTCGCCCATCAGCCGCAGCTCTATTTCGCGCAGGCGTTCGTTCCACGAGACGCGGAGCTGCGGATCCTCCGCTTCGAGCTGACGCATCTTTTCGAGCATCGCGTGAGGATCGGTCCCCGCCGGCAGCTCAAGGCGGTAATTGAGCACCTGCTCGAGCAGGGGAGAGACGGCGTCGCTCTCGGCGCCGAGCCCGTCGCCGGGACGGGCGAAGGTTATCCCGGTCACGGCGCAGACCGTGCCGGAGGGAGCCTCGTCGACCGCGGCGAACCTTTCCCCCGAGTAAATGCGTATCTGGCTTACTTTTTCTCCCGCGGGGTTTTTCGGGCTTTGAAGGATCTCTCTCACCCGCAGGGAGCCGCCCGTGACCTTCAGAAAGGTCAGTCTGTTGCCCGACGGATCCTGGGATATCTTGAACACCCGTCCGGCGAAATCGGGCGGGTATTCCGGCGCCGGAGCGTACGTTCGCAAAAGAGAAAGAAACTCGTCGACGCCCTTTAACCGGAGGGCGGAGCCGAAGGCGCACGGGAAGAGCTTGCGCTCCGATATCGCTCTTCTGATCCCGTCGTCCGAGACGGATCCGGAGTCATAGTATTCGTTGAGAAGCCCCTCGTCGCAGAGGGCGAGCTCTTCAAAAAACGCCTGACCGCGCGGCGCTGAAAAATCCACGCATCCGCTTCCCAGACGGTTTTTGACGTCGCTCATGACCGCCTGACGGTCAAATCCGGCGAGGTCGGTCTTGTTCACAAAAATAAAGCAGGGAACGCGGTATTTTTCCAACAGCTTCCGGATCGTCAGCGTGTGGCTCTGTACGCCGTCGGCGCCGCTGACGACGAGTATCGCCGCGTCGAGGACCGAAAGCGTCCGTTCCGCCTCCGCCGAAAAATCCACGTGCCCCGGCGTGTCGATCAGCGTGAATTCCACGCCGCCGTAAGAGAAGACCGCCTGCTTGGAAAATATGGTTATACCCCTCCGTCTTTCGAGCGAAAAGGTGTCGAGAAATGAATCCCCGCGGTCGACCCGCCCCTGCTTTTTTATCGCTCCGGCGCAAAAAAGCATCGCCTCGGAAAGGGTCGTTTTTCCCGAGTCGACGTGAGCGAGCACACCGCAGACGATCTTTTTCATAGTCACCGCCGGATAGTTGGATTAGGCTTATACCCGACTGAAATTATATCATACGCAGCCCGGATTGACAAGTACGTTTACGGAAGATTTCCGCAGAAAAAAGCGACCTGTAAATTTACTATTTGTTAATAAATCTTTGCCAATTATAAACAATTATCCCGCGCAAAGCGTGTCGAAATATGTGCAATATTTTGGTTGAAAATAATAATACAAAGCTGTATAATTAGTTAGATAAAGAATAATTAAGCGTAAAAAAGTCGACGCTTTTGTTTCCGTCGCCCTTATTTGACCGGGTAACGGTTTTGAAATGTCAGTTTGATATAATTATTTTTTGAAGATGCTTTCCCGCATAGGCCGCTGATCATCGGACGGTCATACACGGTCCGCGGGGAGATGATTTCAAAGGAAAGGAGCAGGGCGATGGCACATATTCGACTGGGCGAACTACTGATAGACGCCGGTATGATAAACCAGAGCGATCTCGATCGCGCGCTCGCTCTGCAGAAGCAATCCAAAGAGCGTCTCGGAACGGTTCTTATCTCCAGTGGGATCATCACGGAGCAGCAGCTTATCGAAGCCCTGCAGATGCAGCTCGGCATCGACTATGTAGACCTGACCAAAGTCAACATCCCCACCGAGCTTGCCCACGTTGTTCCCAAAAATATAGCCAAGCAGTACCACGTCGTACCGGTAAAGGCAGTCAAAGACGAGCTCTACCTTGCCATGAGCGACCCGCTCAACTTCTACGCGATAGAAGAGGTCCGCCGCGCCGTCCACAAAAAGGTCATCCCGATGGTGGCGACCTCGTCGGCGATCGACCACGCGATAGTCATCCTCTACGGCAACGAGGGCGCCGCCCGCGCGATAGAGGAAATGAAGCGCGAGCAGCAGGCGACCGGCGACGCGCAGCAGACGCAGGATACTGCGTTTATTTCCAATCAGCTCGGCGACGACGCCGCCAACAGCGCGCCTACAATAAGACTTGTCAACTCGATAATCGAGCGCGCGGTCAACGAACGCGCGAGCGATATACACATAGAGCCCCGCGAAAACGAGCTTTCGGTGCGTATGCGTATCGACGGCGTCATGCGGAACATACTTACGGTCCCGAAGGGCCTTCAGAGCTCGGTCATCTCCCGCGTAAAGATAATGAGCGGACTCGACATCTCCGAGAGGCGTATACCGCAGGACGGACGCTTCAACGTCAAGCTCCGCGACAAGGATATCGACCTCCGCGTATCCACCCTGCCGACGGTCTACGGCGAAAAGATAGTCGCCCGTCTGCTCGACAAGTCGGGCAACAGGATCTCCAAAGAGGCGATCGGACTTACGGGCAGCGACCTTACCAAGTTCGAGAGAATGATCAAGTGCGCCAACGGCGTCATCCTGATAGTCGGACCTACCGGAAGCGGTAAGTCGACGACCATGTATACGATAATCAGGGAGCTCAACACTCCCGACGTCAATCTGGTCTCGCTCGAGGACCCGGTCGAGTACAATATCGACGGTATCAATCAGGTGCAGATCAACGAAAAGACGGGCATGACCTTCGCGTCCGGGCTCCGCTCCATACTTCGTCAGGACCCGGATATAATCGCCGTCGGTGAGATCCGTGACGGCGAGACGGCGGATATCGCGATGCGCGCGGCTATCACCGGACACGTCGTGCTGTCTACCATACATACTAACGACGCGGTCGGCGTCATCGAGCGTTTGCAGGATATCGGCGTCGAGCCGTTCCTGGTCGCCAGCGCGCTGAAGGGGGTCATCTCCCAGCGACTGGTCAGACGCATCTGCCCGCACTGCCGTCAGGAGTACGTGCCCGCGCCGGACGAGCTCGAAAGCCTCGGTATAGACCCCGCGACCCAGGGACTCAAGTTCTATCGCGGCAAGGGATGCCCCGAATGCTTCGACACCGGCTACCGCGGACGTATCGCGGTGTTCGAGATACTTCCCATCACCCGCGCCATCCGCCAGCTTATCGGCAAAAACGGCAGCCGCGAGGCGATAGAAAAGATCCTTTACGCTCCGGGAAGCGACTTCGTGTCGCTCCACGACAACGCCATCCGCCTTGTGAAAGAGGGCGTCACGACGACAAGCGAAGTCCTCCGCGTCACCAACGAGGAGGTTTGAGGTATAAACTATGATGACTATAGACGAACTCGTAGCGAAGGCGAAGGAAGACGGCGCGTCCGATATACATCTTATCTGCAATCTTCCTCCCAAGTACCGCAAGGACGGTCAGCTTGAAAATATGTGCGAGGAGCCGCTGTCCTACGACGACTGCATAGCCTACGCAAAGGTGCTTGCCGGAGACAGCTACCAGACCTTCGACGAGGTGGGCGAGCTTGACGCTGCCGAGTCCTACGCCGGCAACCGCTGCCGTATTCATATATTCAAGCAGCAGGGCGTGCCCTCGGTGGCGCTCCGTCTCCTGCGCGAAAAGATCCCGGCGCTCGAAGACCTGGGGCTTCCGCCCGCGGCGCTCGAGCTGACAAATCTGCACAAGGGCATAGTCCTTGTCACGGGCGAGACCGGAAGCGGTAAGTCGACCACCCTGGCGGCGATGATCGACCGCGTAAATCACACGCAGAAGAGCCACATAGTCACGCTCGAGGACCCTGTGGAGTATATATACAAGCCGGACCTGTGCGCCATCAACCAGCGCGAGGTCGGCAAGGATACCAAGAGCTTTTCCGAGGGACTCCGCGCCAGCCTGCGTGAGGACCCCAACGTGATACTGATAGGCGAGATGCGCGACCGCGATACCATCGAGACGGCGATAACCGCGGCGGAGACCGGACACCTTGTGTTCGGTACGCTCCATACCGGAAGCGCCTCCGACTCGGTCGACCGTATCGTGCAGGTCTTCCCGGAGGGGATGCAGACCCAGATAAGGCTGCAGCTCTCCATGGTACTTAACGCCGTGCTCACACAGCAGCTCATCCCGAAAAAGGGAGGCGGACGCGCGCTGGCGGTAGAGTTCATGCTTGTAACGGACGCCATCCGCAACCTCATCCGCGCGGGCAACACCCCGCAGATAGCCAACGCCATAGCGACCAGCGCGGCGATAGGCGGGCAGACGATGGACCAGGCGCTCATCAAGCTGGTACGCGCCGGAACGGTCTCCCGCGATGTGGCGCTCCACTACGCGCACAATCCCGACTTCGTAAAGAAGAACGCGGTATAAACGATCCCGAGGTAACGCCTCGGTTTCGCTTAACACAATAAATGAACAGTTTTTTAATAGTCTATAAACAATCACAAGGATTATTATTAACACACATTAACAATTATGCGATATAATGACAATTCCCGCGGAAAGGAGTGGTCGGTCTGACTTTCAAATATTCGGCTTTATCGCAGAGCGGCGAGAAGGTCTCGGGCGTGATCGAAGCCTACAACGAGCTTGACGCCGTCGCCCGCATAAAAGAGACCTGCAGCGTAGTGCTTAAGGTCACGCCGGTCGCCGAGGGCGGCGCGATGGGTCTGATGAATTTGGAGATCGGCGGAAACAAGCTGGACAGCAAGGCGTTCACCGTCATGTGCAGCCAGTTTGCGATAATACTCCGTTCCGGCATCCCGATAGCCCGCACCGTCGAACTTATCGCCCAGAAGACGACCGACAAGCCGCTCAAAAAGGTGCTCAACGCGGTCGCCCAGGACGTCGAGGCGGGACGTTCGCTTTCCGCCAGCTTCGCCGACCACGGCAAAAAACTGCTGCCCGATACGTTTATCGAGACCATCCGCGCCGGCGAGGCCTCCGGTAATATAGACAAGTCCTTCGAGTCTATGTATCACCATTACGATAAGCAGGTCAAGATGCGCGGAAAGGTCAAAAGCGCGCTGTCCTACCCGATATTCGTTATGGTCGTCGCCGTGATAGTCGTCATCATCCTGATGGTCAAGGTGGTCCCCACCTTCATCGAGATGTTCGACAGCTTCGGCACGGAACTTCCCCTGCCGACAAGGATACTGATAGCTATCTCGAACTTCTTCCGAGATTACATATTCGTCATCGTGGCGGTCGTCGCCGTGATCATCGTGGCGTACAAGGTGTACGGCAATACCGAGTCGGGACGGCTCAAGATAGCCGAGATCAAGTTGAAGATCCCGGTGCTGGGCAACATAAACGTGCTCAACGCGGCGAGCCAGTTCGCAAACACGATGACCATGATGCTCCAGGCGGGACTTTCGATCACGCACGCTATTTCGATAACCGCCAAGGTCATAGACAACTATTACGTCAGCCAGGAGGTCGGCAAGCTCGCCGGCAAGATCGAGGAGGGACGCTCGCTGGGCGCCTGTATGCGGGAGCTGACCTGCATGCCCGAGATACTGGTCGATATGACGGCGGTAGGCGAGGAGACAGGAGAGCTGGAAAGCACGCTGCAGACCATTTCCGGCTACTACGACAACGAGCTTGAGATGGCTATAGACGCCTCGATGAAAAAGCTCGAGCCCGCGCTGCTCGTCGGACTCGCCGGCGTCGCCGGCTTCATAGTCGTCGCGATCTACATGGCTATGTTCAGCATGTACGCTGCAATGTGAGCGGCAAGCTGCCGCCCCCGAAAAACGGTCATCCCGAGCGGAGCGAAGGATCTCCTTCGTACAGACGCTCCCGACGGCACGGATCCCCCGGCGCCCCGCGCCGCGGGATGACAATGATCAAGGTTTTAAACGATACCCGGATCGTTTGAAATACATATTGGACGTTCCCGGACGTCCGTAAACAAAAATCCATTTTCAATTCAAGGAGAAACACAATGAGAAAGAACAACAGAAAGGGCTTCACCCTTGCCGAACTGCTGATCGTTGTTGCGATCATCGCCGTTCTCGTAGCAGTCGCTATTCCGATCTTCACCGCTCAGCTCGAGAAGAGCCGTGATACCACTTCCGTAGCGAACATCCGTTCATCCTACGCTATGGCTCAGGCTTCTTACCTCTCTGAGGTTGAGTCCAATAAAGACGTCACCATCACCAAGACCGGTAACAAGATCACCTCTATCGCAGTTGCCAACGTGCATCTCTCCGGCGTTCAGTCCGGTTGGAGTGGCACTGGTGCTGATTCCACTATCGCAAGCCTTCCGAAGGACGTTACCAACTGGTCTACCGCTCTGACCGACGCTATCGGTGGAGATGCCGGCGAGTACACCCTTACTTACAGCTACGCTGACGACGGCACAATCACTGTTGCCGCTGCCAAGAACTAATCAGAGCTTTAGAACAATCTAATTTAAAACCATTCCTAATTAACCCGCGCGTTTCCCACATCCGGGAAACGCGTGAACGCGCGAGCGACAGGGATTTTTCGCTCGTAGGCGAAAAGATGGGCTCCGTTTCTGCTAGCGGAGCGGAGCCCTGATTTTTGCCCACGATCGCGGGGCTTTCTATGCCTGTTTGGGATTTTGCTCCAAAAAGGCGTAGGGGCCTTATACTGCTTTTTAAGAGCATCATTTTTCGAGGGGGATCAGACGATCTTGCGAGGCCATATAATTACAGATATTGTAAAAAATAAGCTGAAAAACCGCTCCGGGATCAACCGCACGGTCGCTCTCCTTGTTGTGATAGCCGTCGTCCTCGCGGCGGTCGTCATCCTTATACCCACCCTGAAGTATTACAGGGATCAGTCCAGAAGGATCAACTGCGCCGCCGCGCTCGACTCGGCTTACAGGCAATACGTGGACGGGTACCTCTACAAAGGCGGACCGCTTACGTATGACGAGGCAAAAGAGGTCATTACCACCGCGATGCTCGGCTGGGACGATCTGTGTCCCGGCGGAGGCAAAGTATATCTCGTAAAGGATGAAAAGTCTGACGGAGACTTATACAGACTGGTCTGCGGTATGCACGGCGAGGACAAGAAAGAGTGTACCCGTCTTAACGCCGGGTACGTGCTTGACACAGTGCGCGAAAAGGTCGCCGACGCCCGCGATAAAGGGGAAGAGTATCCGGCAAGCGTCACCCTCACCCTCAACGGCGAGGAATTGACGGCATATCTTGTCGACGAATACACCGGGCTCCGCCGCGGCACCTAC
>JAFSSR010000179.1 GCA_017450885.1 Clostridia bacterium
AACCCCGGACCGACCGGTTATGAGCCGGTAGCTCTAACCAACTGAGCTAATGGCCCGCATAGCGGTTTCCCGCTCGCGTGCAGATTATTATATCACCTAATCCTTCGTTTGTCAATATTTTTTTGAAATAAACACGGGCGGACTAATTAGATATTTTTTCAAAAACCCCTTGCAATTATTGAAAAAGTATGATAGAATACTCCTATCGCGGCGTAAGCCGTGGTTTTACGGTCATGCCGTTTTACAGCAGATATATAGATCGAAAGGATTTTTTAAAATGAATACAGCATTGGCTATCATTCTTCTTGTTGCAGCTGTTTTCCTTGTTGTGGCTGTGCTTATGCAGTCGGGCAAGGATCACAACCTCTCCGGGACCATTTCCGGAGGCGCCGATACCTTTTTCGGCAAATCGAAGGGCAAGACTATCGATAAGATACTTTCCAAGGTCACCACAGTCGTGGCTATCCTTTTTGTGCTGCTGGTAATAGTAGTTTACATAATTCAGCCTGAAACGAGCGAGAACGTCGACGTCGACACCACCGCCGCTCCTGAAGTGACCACCTCCGCTCCCGCGGACACCTCCGCTCCCGCGGACACCGCGGCCGACACCGCGGCAGACACCGTCGCAGACACGGCAGCCGACACCGCGGCCTGAGTTTTTTACGCGAACAAGTATCAAGAAAAGTCACAAGCCCTTTGATCAGTTAAGTCAAAGGGCTTGTCTTTTGCCCTTTTGGAGATCAACTGTCATTTTGCTTTACACCCAAGGGGGCGATAATAATGAAAGAAAATACGAATAATACAAATAATATAACAAATAACGAAGCCGCGGGCGCGGCCGCCGGGACCGCCGGGACCGCCGGGACCGTCGGGACCGCCGGATCGCCGGGAAAGCTCTGGGACCGCAACTTTACCACCATAAACGTAGCGACCGTGTTCGGCGCGATCGGCGGGGTGGCGAGCGGCTACGCCATGCAGTTCCTTGTCTACAACGAGACCGGTTCCACTCTGCTCGCCGCCATTCTCATGGCGGTCCGCATCTTGCCGGGATTTCTCATCCCCATGTTCGTGGCGCCGCTGATGGACCGTCTCCCGCGCAAGCCGTTCCTTGTGGGCGGAGACGCCGCGGCGGCTGTCATATACGGACTGGCGGGGATCTGGCTAAAGTTCAGCGAGTTCGACTACGGCGCGTATCTTGCGTTCACCCTGCTCCTGTCGTGCGTGTGGTCGCTCGACGAGCTGGCGTACAACTCGCTTTTCCCCAAGCTGATCCCCAAAGGACTGGAGGAGAAGGGCTACGCCGCCTCATCCATGCTTTATCCGCTGGTGAACGTCGTCGTTATGCCGCTCGCCGCCGTGCTGTATAAGACGGTCGGCGTGGCGAACATACTGCTCGGTCAGGCGGTCCTCTCTCTGCTTGCGACCTTCACCGAAAGCACGATACGCATCAAGGAGGAGGTAAAGCCCGGCTCGCGCTTCTCGTTCAAACAGTGGCGGGAGGATGTCAGGGACGCGGCGGTCTACCTGAAAAATGAAAAGGGCATACTCGCCCTCACCCTGTATACCGGGACCGGCAGCGGAATGTTCATGGGATGCGAAAACATTCTCGTCGCTTTTTTCTCCGCCTCGCCCGTGCTGTACAGCTGGTTTGCGGTCGCCGAGGTCGCCGGACGCTCGATAGGCGGTATCCTCGCCTATAAACGCCAGATAAAGCGCGAAAAGAAGTACAAATTCGCGCTCGGCGTATACCTTACCTACGACTCGATGGACGCCGTCCTGCTCTGGCTGCCGTATCCGTTTATGCTGGTCAACCGCGCGATATGCGGATTTCTCGGCGCTCAAAGCTCGACCATGCGATACGCCGCCACTCAAAAGTATATCCCCGAGTCCATGCGCGCCCGCATCAACGGTTTCCAGTCGATGGTCTTTCTCGCGTTCGAGTCGGTCCTGACTCTCGCCGTCGGCGCGCTCGGAGACATCATGGACCTTCGGGTGGTCATGACCGTTTGCGGCGCGATCTGTCTCGCCGTCTGCTTCCTTACCGTCGTCCGCCGCCGCGGACAGGTCGAGAAGATCTATATGACCGAAGAACGCAACGAGGATTGATCTTTTGACGGAGCTTTCGTAAAAAGTCATTCGACAGAAAAAAAGGAAAAATATGAAGAAAAAGAAAAAGCAAAAGCAAAAGCAAAAGCAGAAGATTTACGCTAAAAGGCCGGCGGGCGGCGGAAAACGCCCGTCGGATCATCGCGCGCCGAGAAGAGGGCGCCGCGCGGACCGCGAAAGGATCGCGCCGGACGGAGCCTTCCGTCCGGACGGGGAATATCTCTTCGGCGTGTTCCACGGCAACAGGCGGGGATTTGGATTTGTCACGCCCGACGATCCCGCGGCGGCTTGCGATCTCGGCATACCGGAAGGGGCGGATCTTTTCGTGCCCGAACGGTACACCGGTGACGCGATGGACGGCGACCGGGTAAAGGTCAGGGTTACGTCGGTCCTGCCGGGAGAGCGCGGTGAGTGCCGGGTCTGGGAAGTGACCGGACGCGGCCGCGAGAAGATCATCGGCACGGTGCGCGAGGAGAACGTCGGCACCGTCCGCAAGCCGCGGATGATAACGGTCGTCACGCCGGACGACGAGAAGCTGCCCTTCGAGGTGGTCGCCGAGCGTTCGGGCGGGGTCGAAGCGCGGCCGGGCGACAAGGTGGAAGCCGCTTTCACGCAGTTCCCGAGGGTCGGCAGGGTCCCGCGGGCTCTCATCACGGCGAATTTCGGACCTGCCGGAAGCAGGGACGCCAACTACGCGGCGATACTCCGTGCGAACGGGATATCCGAGAGCTTCCCGGACGAGGCGCTTGCCGAGGTGGAGGAGCAGGCGAAGCGGACCCCGCGCATGACAAAGAGCCGCCGCGACCTGACCGGCGCCGTTATTTTCACGATAGACGGAGCGGACGCGAAGGATCTCGACGACGCGGTCTCGATAGAGAAGACGCCGTCGGGCTGGACGCTCGGCGTCCACATAGCGGACGTCTCCTACTACGTCGCGCCGGGATCGGCGCTCGACCGCGAGGCGTTCGCCCGCGGGACGAGCGTCTACTTCACGGACAAAGTCGTGCCCATGCTGCCGCCCGCGCTGTCGAACGGGATATGTTCGCTGAACGCGGGGACGCGCAGATACGCGCAGTCGGCGTTCATCTCGCTTGATAAAAACGGTGAGATCGTCGGCTGCGAGCTTGCCGAGACGCTGATAAAGAGCCGCGTCCGCGGAGTCTACGGCGAGGTCAACGATATTTTCGCCAAGGGCGGGCGCTCGCGTTTTGCAAAAAAATACGCCGAAGTCCTCCCCGCGCTGAAGGAGATGAAGACGCTCTACCGCGTTCTCGCCGCGAAGAGCCGGCGGCGCGGGATGCTGGAGCTGGAGACGGCGGAGGCGGCGATACTGCTGGATCAAAACGGCGATCCCGCCGAGATAGTCCGCCGGGAGCGGGGCGACGCCGAGAAGATGATCGAGCAGTTCATGCTGGCGGCGAACGAGGCGGTCGCGACGCTGATGTGCGGGCGCGGTCTGCCCTGCGTCTATCGCGTACACGACGGGCCCGACCCGGAAAAGCTGGCGTTTTTCGCCGAATTCGCCCACAACCTCGGACTGCCTGCTGCGGCGCTCCGTAAGGACCGTCCGTCGCCCGCCGACTTTGCCGCGACGCTTGAGGCGGCGTCGGAGAAGGGGATAGGCGAGGTGGTCTCCGGTGTGGCGCTGCGCTCTCTCGCCAAGGCGAGGTATTCCGCGTCCGTTTCCCGCCACTTCGGGCTGGGGATAGAGAAATACTGCCACTTCACCTCGCCGATACGCCGTTACCCGGACCTCGCGGTCCACCGCATCGTCAAGACGATGCTCCGCGGCGGGGACGCCTCATCCTACCGCGCCTTCGCCGTCCGCGCGGCTGAACAGTCGAGCGAGAACGAGCTCCGCGCCGTATCCGCCGAGCGCGCCATCGAGGATATGTACAAGTGCGTCTGGCTGTCACGCCGCGCGGGCGAGGAGTTCGACGGCGTTGTCACCGCGGTCGCGCCCTACGGATTTTACGTCGGGCTCGCCAACACCTGCGAGGGACTTGTCCGCGCCTCGTCGCTTTCCGGGTACTTTGAATACGACGAGCGCTCGATGTCGCTTTTCCGCGGACGCGACCGTTTTACCGTCGGCACGCGGGTCCGCGTAGCCGTCGGGAGATGCGATATCTCCTCGGGGAAATGCGATTTTGAGCTTATTTCAAAAAAATAATGTTTTTTATTTGAAAAATAATGTTTTTTCTGAATAAATATGATATAATATATTACAACTATTTTGCGCCGATGGGAGAATGATATGGAACTTACCGGCTTCAGATTTGATAACGGAAAACTTGATATTTTATTGAAAGGACACATCGATTCGGCTAACGCGTCGGAGGTCGAGAAGGAGATCAACGATATCCGCGAGGCAAATCCGGCGTCCGAAACGCTGATCGACGCTTCGGAGCTGGCATACATATCGAGCGCCGGACTGCGCGTCATACTGCGGCTTCGCAAGGAGATCCCCGACCTTAAGCTGATCAACGTATCGTCGGACGTATACGAGATATTTGATATGACCGGATTTACCGAAATGATGGAGGTCCGTAAGGCTTACCGCGTCATTTCGGTCGAAGGCTGCGAGGTCATCGGGCAGGGCGCGAACGGCAAGGTCTACCGCATCGACCCGGATACGATAGTAAAGGTCTACCTCGATCCCGACTCCCTTCCGGATATCCAGCGCGAGCGCGAGCTTGCGAGAAAGGCGTTCGTTCTCGGCATACCCACGGCGATCCCCTACGACGTCGTGCGGGTGGGCGACGGCTACGGCTCGGTCTTCGAGCTGCTCAACGCAAAGTCTTTCGCCAAGCTGATAAAAGAGGGACTGTCGACCGTGGACGAGGTCGTCGATATGTCGGTCGACCTGCTGAAGAAGATCCACGGCACGCTCGTCAAGCCGGGCGAGATGCCCGACTGCCGGGAGACCGTGCTCGGCTGGGCGGCATTTCTGAAGGACTATCTGCCGAAGGACGAGGCGGATAAGCTGTATTCTCTTGTGGAGGCGGTCCCGCACGACGACCATATGATGCACGGCGACTACCATATCAAGAACGTCATGCTCCAGAACGGAGAGGTGCTGCTAATAGATATGGATACCCTCTGCGTCGGAAATCCGGTGTTCGAGTTCGGGTCGATATTCAACGCCTATCAGGGATACAGCGAATACGATCATTCGGTGGTGCAGGAATTCCTCGGCATCCCGTACGAGACCTCGACCGAGATATGGAACAAGACCCTCCGCCGCTACTTCGATGGCGCGGACGAGGCGTTCCTTAAGACGGCGGCGGAAAAAGCGATGCTGGTCGGCTATACGCGTATGATGCGCCGTCTTATCCGCCGCGGCGGACTCGAGACCGAGCGGGGAAGAGCCGAGATAGAGCTTTTCCGCGGACATATTTCCGATCTGCTGACGCGTGTGGATACCCTCGTCTTTTAGATCATGGGGAATAAAAAAAGCGGCGGGAACCGCACTGTCTTCTATTCCAGGGCAAATAAGCCGAAGCTGTATAACGCGCTGATCGTCGCGCTGCTGACGGTGGGGCTTATAGTGATATACAGGCGCTTTTTGACCGAGACGCGCGCTTACGCCGAGATCATAACTATCTGCGTCGCGTTCATCGTCGTGCTCATCATGTTCCGGACGGCGCTCAGGCGGCAGATAGAGTACAACCCGTATTCGTATAATACGATCATTTATTTCGGGTTTTCGCTGCTCATACTCACCTGCTTTATCAGCCAGATCTATTATATCGTCACCTTTTTCAGATACAGCCTGGATCCCGCGGATCTGAACGTATACGATCCCGCCCGCTATATCGGAGGCTCGGCAAAGAACTTCGTCATTATCTCCGCCCCATTTCTGGTGCTGTTCTCCGCGGCGCTGATAATCTCGAATTTTGTCCTTATCCGCCGGGAGGGCGGAAGGATCCGAAATCTGATCGGGTCGGTCTTTTCGGTCGTTCTTCTCGCCGGTTGGGCGATACTGTGGAAGGTGAATTATTACTTCTCCGGCTCGGAGACCGAGGCGATGATCTTTGAGATAGTCACCAACGTCTACGCCGTGCTCATCCTCTACTGCGAATGTATGCTCATCGGCACGATATTCGCAAATATCGTCGCCGTCAACTACAAGCCGGAGTACGATAAGGATTATATCATCATCCTCGGATGCGGGATAAATAAGGACGGCACTCCCCGCCCGCTTCTCCGCGGCAGGATCGACCGCGCGATAGCCTTCGGCGAGGAGCAGTACGCCGCGACGGGCAAACGGGCGCGGTTTGTGGTCTCGGGCGGCAAGGGGAACGACGAGGTCGTCTCCGAGGCGCAGAGCATGAAGAACTACCTCATCGAAAAGGGCGTACCCGAAAGCCAGATAATCCTCGAGGACAAGTCGAAAAACACTCTGGAAAACATGAGGTTTTCCAAGGAGAAGATACTTTCCTTCGGCGACGCCTCGGCAAAGGTGCTCTTCTCGACCAGTAATTATCACGTTTTCCGCTCCGGCATCTGGTCCAACCGCGTAAAGATGAGATCGGTCGGCGTAGGCGCAAAGACCAAATGGTATTTTTGGCCCAACGCCGCCGTACGCGAGTTCTTCGGACTGCTCTCCGAGCACCGCGGCAAGCAGATATTCATCCTGCTGGGACTCATCGCCGTCTATACCGCTTTGTCGATATACAGTATCAAAGCGTAGATCTCCGCATTGCGCGTCAAGGCGCCGATTTTTTGATCGGCGCCTTTTAATATACGCGGTTTCGCCGGTCGCCGGCAGGGCGCCGGACCCGAAACGTGTATATCGACTCGTGCGAACACAAACGCTCGGTACGATATTTCAGTCGCCGTTCGCCGGCGGGGCGCCGGACCCGAACGCCATTTCAACCGGTAGGGGCGGGGTCCCACCCCCGCCCTAAAGGATACAGTCAGCAACCGATCTCGTTTCCGCGCTCCGCGAGCTCCTCATCCGTCAGCTAACGCTGACACCGCCCCTAGGGGTCCCCGGCAGGTCGAGCTCTCCGAGACCTGTGGGGAACG
>JAFSSR010000180.1 GCA_017450885.1 Clostridia bacterium
ATAATTACTCCGCACACAGAACAATGGCTGCCTTCGGTTAATCCGGGAGTAGTTGTAGTCGGAGCTACTGCGGGATCGATCACAACAGTATGTCCTTTAGCAGGAATAACCGTATCTTCAAGAGTAATACGAGTTGAGCCTAATTCATCGCTGAAGTATTTAAAGCACTTTGTGCAATACCAATACGCATTATTACCATTTTCGGTACAAGTCGGTTCAACGGCAGGTACAGCGACAAGCTCATGACGGCAGGTCACGGGCTTCGGATACAATTCAACGTCTTCGCCCGCGATGTACTTCATAAGGCGAATAAGGTCCTTGTTGTTGACGTTTCCGTCGCCGTTGGTATCGAGACAAGGCTCATTTACGTACACGTCCTCACCGGCAATATACTTAAGAAGTCTGGTGAGGTCCTTGCTGTTGACGGCAAAGTCGCCGTTGATATCGCCCGGAACTACCGAAATAACGGTGATCTTGCCGGGAATGACGGTAAAGTTTACGTCGTCTTCGTTGTAATTGCAAATATCACCGGGATTGTAGGAAACGCTGATCGGATATTCTCCGTCGTCAACGTCGTCCTTAGCGGTAAGCTCAAGAGAAACGAGCACGCCGTTATAAGCGATATCCTGTGAGCCGATCCAGACGACCTTCTTCGAGTAGCTCGACTGTCCGCCCAGCGCGGGATTGACCGTTACCTTGTCGAGTGTAAAGTTTGCGTCGTCATAATTGATAGAAAAAGTAAACGAGTTGAAGCCGGGGTTACCGGATGCAACAACGTCTACCGTAAACTTGTTTCCGGCGACCGTTGTGGCGTCGGATACCGTGATCGTGGGTTCCGCCGGATCTGCGAAAACGTTCACGGTAAAGATCGACGGCACGACCATGCATAAGCACAGAAGCAGAGCCGTTAGTTTCGCTGCGGTTCTTTTCATGTTTTCCTCCTGATTAGTTTTTTGAACAAGCGATTTGCACCTATATAGGTGCAAAATAATTTTAACACACCCATATAATTATGTCAAGTATTACTTATAATAATGATATAATAAGGGGTAAAAAAATGAATTCTATTATTGAAAAGAGGGTGGGAAGAAATATTCGCGATCTGAGAGAGCGTGCGGGGCTGACGCAGGAGCTTGTAGCTGCCAAACTCCAGACGCTCGGATGCGACATTACGAGAAGCGCGGTCGCAAAGATCGAGGTAGGCCAGCGGCATCTGTACCCCGATGAATTGATTCTGCTCGCAAGGATACTTTCGGCAAGCTACGAAGAGATCCTTGACGCATCTGAATGACTCTTATACTTTATATCATTTTTAGAAGAAAACTCCGTCTGTCGGTAAACTGAAAGACGGAGTTTATTTTGCTTCTTTATTTGACTATGCTTATCCCAGCAGGGCGCGGTCGGAGGCGAACTCCGTGCCGCTTGCGCGCTCGAACATTCCGAGCAGGTCTTCGACGGTGAGCTTCTTTTTATCGTCGCCCGAAACGTCTACGATGATCCTGCCCTCGTGCATCATGATAAGGCGGTTGCCGTACTCGATGGCGTCGCGCATATTGTGGGTCACCATCAGCGTGGTCAGGCCGTGCTCTTTTACGATCTTATCGGTGATCTCGAGCACCTTTTTCGCCGTCTTCGGGTCGAGGGCGGCGGTATGCTCGTCGAGCATGAGGAGCTTGGGCTGGCGTATGGTCGCCATCAGCAGAGTGATGGCCTGACGCTGACCGCCGGAAAGCAGTCCGACCTTGGTGGAAAGCCTGTCCTCGAGACCGAGGTCGAGCTCGGCGAGAAGCTCGCGGTAGCGCTTGCGCTCCGACTTCTTTATCGCCCACCCGAGTCCGCGGCGGAGTCCCCTTCTGCTTGCGAGAGCGAGGTTTTCTTCTATCCACATATCGGCGGCTGTCCCCATCATCGGGTCCTGGAAGACCCGTCCGAGGTACTTTGCCCGCTTATATTCCGGGAGCTTCGTCACGTCGACGCCGTCGATCAGGATAGTACCGCGATCGACCGGGTAGACGCCGCAGATCATATTGAGTATGGTCGACTTTCCGGCTCCGTTGCCGCCTATGACGGTGACGAAATCGCCGTCGTTGAGGGTAAGGTTTATGCCGTTGAGCGCCTTTTTTTCATTTATGGTCCCCGGGGAAAAGGTCTTGTACACGTTCCTGATCTCAAGCATTGCCGTCGCCTCCCTTCACGTCCGCCGCGGCGTTCCTTCCGATGCGGCGCGCGAATATCTGTCCCTTCCAGTACGGGATGCCGAGGAAGAGCGCGACTACTATCGCCGAGAAGAGCTTGAGGTCGTTGGCGTTCAGACCCGCCCAGAGCACGATCTGCAGCACCAGATAATAGATTATTCCGCCGAAGACCGCGGCGAGCAGTCTCAACGCGAAATTCCTGAATATCTTGCCGAAAATGACCTCTCCGATTATCACAGCCGCCAGTCCTATTACGATCGCGCCTCTGCCCATATTGACGTCGGCAAAGCCCTGATACTGCGCAAGCAGTCCGCCCGAGAGGGCGACTATGCCGTTAGAGAGGATGAGGGCGATGATCTTGGTGGTGGAGGTGTTGATGCCGTTTGCGCGCGCCATCGCCTGGTTTGCGCCGGTAGCGCGGAGCGCGTGACCCAGCTCGGTACCGAAGAACCAGTAAAGCGCGGCGATGACGAACAGAGCGAACAGCCCGGCGACAAGTATCGCCAAAGGTATGTTGCGAAGATTGAGAAGAAGGCTGAACTTCTTGACCGAAAGCGGCATATTTGCGCTTCCTCCGAGTATACGGAGGTTGATGGAATACAGCGCAAGCTGTGTAAGTATGCCCGCGAGGATTGCGGGGATGCCGAACCGTGTATGGAGTATTCCCGTCACAAGACCCGCGGCGCATCCCGCGAGAAACGCCAGAAGCAGCGCCAGGAACGCGTTCATGCCCGAGGTCATGCAGACGACGAGCACAACGCCTCCGGTGCCGAAGCTGCCGTCGACCGTGAGGTCCGCCATATCGAGTATCTTAAAGGTAATATAGACGCCGATCGCCATAATACCCCATATTATGCCCTGGGCGACAGCGCCGGGCATAGCGTTAAATAATGCACCCATTTTTATTCCTTGATCAAACTGATTTCGGGAGACGCGCTTCCGCGCGCCTCCCTATAGAAATATTAAAGATATTCAGAGCCGGGAGATCAGTCGCCGAGAGGCTCGTAGCCTTCGGGAACGGTGATATTGAGAGCGGTGCAGCGCTCGGGAGAATACTGCTTGGTGAGGTCGGAGGCAAAGCCGATCTCGATGTCTCCGGCGTCTTTGCCGTTGACAAGGATATCGTACGCCTGGACGCCCGCCGCATAACCGATAGAATAGTAGTCTATCGACAGGGTGGCGATGCCGCAACCCTTGCAGATACCGGCTTCACCGGCGATGACCGGGATCCCGGCGGGAGAGGTCACGCCGTCGACTATCTCAGCCGCCTCGGCGAGCTTGTTGTCGGTGGGAACGTAGAGCGCGTCGCACTCGCTGCAGGCGTTTGTAACGACCGAAGCGATGTCGTTGGAATCGGCGAAGGTGTAGATCTTGACCGCGAAGCCCAGCTTGCCGAGCTCAGCCTCGACCACGTCCGCCTGATACTTGGAGTTGGCTTCGGACGAGCAGTATACTATACCGACCGTCTTTACGTCGGGAAGCAGCTCGGTGAACATCTTCGCCTGCTGATCGAGCGGAGCGAGGTCGGAAGTCCCGGTGACGTTCATACCGGTCTTGCCGGTCCAGTTGTCTATGCCGAGAGCGGAGGCGTAGTCGGTTATCGAGGTGGCGACTATCGGGATGGTATCGGTCGCGGAGACCGCCGACTGGAGCGCCGGAGTGGCGTTTGCCATAATAAGATCGTAGCTGTTGGAAACGAACTGGTTGACTATCGTCGCGCAGGTGGCGGACTCGCCGGAGGCGTTCTGTTCGTCTATCTCGACCTTGTCGCCGAGCTTGTCCTTGAGCGCGGTGACGAAGCCCTTTGTCGCGGCGTCGAGCGCCGGATGCTGAACGAGCTGGCATACGCCGACCTTATAGGTCTTATCGCCGGCGTTTGCGGTGTCGGGAGTCTTTGCGGTATCGTCCGAAGGCTTTGTCGTGCCGCAGGCGGCGAGCGCCATTACGGTCATTACTGCGAGAAGCAGCGCGATGATCTTTGTGAACTTCATTTTTGTATCTCCTTGATATATAAAGATTTAACGGTTTTTACGGTGATAAACAAAAATCGCCCCCGATACAGGGACGAACGTTTCGCGGTACCACCTTGCTTCGCCGCTTGCGCGGCCTCATGCCGGACAAAAAGTCCGATCCGATATAACGGTCTCTCCCGTCGAAGCCTTCCGCGCACGGTTTCGGCTCCGCCGCTCCCGGGACGTAATTTGGGGCGGTACCTCCGACAGCTCGCACCATCCGCCGTCTCTCTTCAGTCCGGTACGCCTTACTGTTTCCCGATCAAAGCGTTTTTGCTATCAAAATTTAATATGTATACATTCTAATACATTAAAGCGAGTTTGTCAACACAAATTTTAAATAAAAATGTGTTTTTTTAGCCGAAAAGCGCCGGGAAGCGGTCCGGCGCTTTTCAGCTCTGTCCTTCTCCGCCGTCAGAGCGTGTCGGTAAGTACCTCCGGCACGTTTTCCGGAAAGACGGTCATGCGGCAGAGCAGCTTTGCAAGATACGCCGCGCGGGTATAGCTCCGCGCCACGTCGTAGGCGAAATAACTTTCGCTGTCCCCGTCGCCGCGTGTGCTTATCACCGCCAGCGAATACACCTCCTCCTTTCCTTCCGTACGGAACGGATCATCCGTGCAGACTATCTTATACTGGAGCACTCCCTTTCCGTCCTGTCCGCAGGACGCCGAATAGGTGGGCTCTCTGTCCTTGATCCTCAACGCCGCTGTTCTCCTTTCGGTTTATGTTTACATTACGATTATATCACCTGATTTAACGTTAGAAAAGCCTGAATTTCATGCGCCGCTGCGGCGTCATGGCTTCCATTTCAGTATAATTTTGGTAATTATTTTTCCATTTACGGGATCCGCGGGGATTTTCAACAATACCCGCGCTTTCAGGCCCCGGGAAACAGTGCGTTTTGCCTCTTCTGCGCTGTTTTCGATAAAAAATGAAATAATATAATTTGCAAATTCGTCAAGGACCGCATAAGAGCAAAAAAAGCACAAAATATTGTGTTTACGCGCGGTTATTATCCCAATCCGATATGCAGTATCCGCGCAAAATATTCATTTATGAACAAAAAACGTCCTGCAAAACGCGGACGTATTTTTTTAATAAAAATATGCGCCGGTGTGAAGCTCTCACCGGCGCAGCGGACGTATATTCGATTTTTACGATCGCAAATCAGCTTCCCGTCGTTTCCGCCGGGAAGAAGGTTCCCGCTCTGTCGGGCTGCACCGCCTCGACAAGTATGGAAAGGGCGCAGGTCGTGCCGGCAACTGTATCAGAAAGGCTGACCGAGTTGATAAACAGGATGGGGTCCTCTGTACCTGTGTATTCATAGGTGTAGCACTTGCCGTTGGAATTCGGGACCTCGGTCCAGCCGCTTCCGA
>JAFSSR010000023.1 GCA_017450885.1 Clostridia bacterium
AAGGAAGCGGAGATCCTTACGGGTCATCTTGCTATGCTTCAGGACCCGTTCATGGTCTCGCAGATGAACGATATGATCGACGGCGGATCGGTAGCCGAGGCGGCGGCTGACACCGTCTGTACGATGTTCTACGATATGTTCGCCGGGATGGAAGACGAAATGATGCGCCAGCGCGCCTCTGATATAAAGGACATAAAGGACAGCCTTCTCGGACTGCTCCTCGGTGTAAAGACCGTGGATATCGCATCGGTCCCGGCGGGCTCGGTGCTGATTGCCAAGGACTTCACTCCGTCAATGACCAGCCGCATCAACAAGGACAACGTCGCGGCGATAATCACGGAGGTCGGCGGCGTGACCAGCCATTCGGCGATCCTCGCCCGCGCGATGGGCATTCCCGCCGCGCTCTCGGTCCCGAACTCCACGACGGCGATAAAGGACGGCGACAGCCTGATCGTAGACGGCTTCAAGGGCAAGGTCATAGTCGATCCGACCGACGCCGAGATCAAGGAATACACCGCGCTTCAGGCGGCGTATCTCGAAGAGAAGGAGAGCCTGAAGGTATACTTCAACAAGCCCACGGTCACAAAGTCCGGAGCGCATAAGAAAGTTTATGGCAATATAGGCAAGGCGGAGGACGCGCAGAACGTAGTGCAGAACGGCGGGGAGGGGATAGGACTCTTCCGCACCGAGTTCCTGTTTATGGACCGCGACCACGCCCCGACCGAGGAGGAGCAGTTCGAGGCTTACTCTACTGTGGCAAAGGCGATGGGACAGCGGGAGGTCATAATCCGCACGCTGGACATCGGAGGCGACAAGGCGATAGACTATCTTGCGATCGAAAAGGAGGAGAACCCCTTCCTCGGGCATCGCGCCATCCGCTACTGCCTCGACAACAAGCCGCTATATAAGACGCAGCTCCGCGCGATACTGCGCGCCGCGCAGTTTGGAGATATCAAGATCATGCTTCCGCTGGTCACGACGGTGGACGAGGTCAGGGAGGCGAAGGCTCTCGCCGAGGAATGCGCCGCCGAGCTCGAAGCGGAAGGGAAGGAGTTCCGCCGCGTCCCGGTAGGAATAATGGTGGAGACGCCGTCGGCGGCTCTCATCTCCGATCTTCTCGCAAAGGAGGCGGCGTTCTTCTCGATCGGCACAAACGATCTCACCGGGTATACGATGGCGGTCGATCGCGGCAACGCCAAGGTCAGCCACCTTTACGACGCCTTCCAGCCGAGCGTTCTCCGCGCCATCGAGATGACGATAAAGAACGCAAAGGCGGCGGGGATAATGGTCGGTATGTGCGGCGAGGCGGCGGCGGATCCGAGGCTGATCCCCAAGCTTGTCGAGTGGGGACTGGACGAATTTTCGGTCACGCCATCCTCGATACTCCGCACCCGCAAGAACATCTGCGACTGCGAATGATCATATGACCTCTTTCCGGGGCGAAGAGCTTACTTTGCCCCGGATTTTTATTGAATTTCGCGGATATGTATAGTATAATGTACTTATCAAAAGAAAAGGAGATATTTATATGACGCTCGATGAAAAAACTATAGTCGGAATATACGAGGCTGCGAAAGTGAAGTCGTTCATTGACGGCAAATTTGAATTTCATACCCGTGACGAGGTAAAGGCCGATCTCGAAAAGAAGCTCGCCGCGGGCGAGATCGAAGAGGACGAGCTGAACGACGGTCTGCAGGGCTTTGACTCGCTCTTTGAGTTTACGGCGGATCATATAGTCAACAACCTCATGCCGGTCCCGGACGGGGTCTCCGAGGAAGAGCTGCGCGAGGCGGTCGAGTCGGGCGAGGTCGCGGGCGTGAAGGACGGGTATATCGTTCTTCCCGCAAACGAGTGGAAGGCGGAGGACGGAAGGCTTTATTATAACTCCGGCGAGAGCCGCGAGCTCTTCGGCGAGGAGCAGTCACCCTGGGACGAGCTGACGCTCGACGACGAGGGGCTGATGGACTTCGGCTCCGGTATGTTCAAGCTGAGAAAGAGATAAAACCATGGGCAGAGCTTCCACGAAAAAGGACAAGAGCGTTTTCCAGCTCGCGCGCGAGAAGGCGGGGCTGACCCGCGAGGCGGCGAGCGGACTTTTTGAAGCCGCCGGCTGGCAGGGCATCTCGCCCGAGCGTATCGAGCGCATCGAAAGCGGCAGGGTGGAAAACCCCGAGCCGTACGACGTGCTTGCCATGTCGGAGATCTATCGCGATCCCGCTCTCTGCAACTACTATTGCACCCAGCGGTGCAAGATCGGCGAGCGCTACGCCCGTGAGATCTCCGCGGAGGAGGTCCCGCAGATCGTACTTGAGCTCATCGCCTCGATAAACCGCTTTTCCGAACGCCGCGACCGCCTTGTCGAGATCTTTTCCAACGGCCGCGTCGATGAGGATCAGGTCGAGGACTTTGCGTGTATTCAAAAAGAGCTCGAGCGCATCTCCGCGTCGGTCGACTCGCTTCGGTATCAGACCGAAAAGATGCTCGCCGACGGCGCGATAGACGAAAAGCAGTACCGCGAGGCGAAGAGGAAGATCAAAGAATAAATGAAGTTCCGCTTATTTCTGAAAAGGCATAAATTCGCGATCGAGTTTGACGTGATAATACTTGCGCTGATCCTTTTCTTTACATACGTTTTGATCACGTCGATCGACGTGAAAAACGGACGTCTCAACGAGTACACCGGGAAGATAGTATCGTATGCGGAAACAAGAGGGAAGCATACCGAATTCTTTTTGCTCGGGCTGGAAAACGGCGATTACGTCAAGGCGTCAAGTACCGACAGTACAAAACCGATAGGGGAGGACCTTCAGCAGTCTTTTGATAATAAGGATACGGTGACCGTCAGATATACAAGACAGTTCAGCCTGTTCTCTTTTAAGTATCATACTGTTATCTCGCTAACCTGCGGAGGCGAGGAGATCATATGCGTCGAGGAGACCACAGAAAGAGAGATCGCTTACGGAAATATTGCCAAAGGTATTATCGTTTTTTGTATAGTTGCTTTGGTCGCTCAGATCCTTATAGTGCTGATTGTCAAAGGTAAGATAAGGATCAAATATAAGAAGAAAAAAGAATAAAATAGTCCACCCGGTCTATTTTTCGATTTACGAAAAATAGACCGGGTTATTTTGCTTTACCGATCATTTATTCCGGCTTGAAAATCGTGTATCATATAACCGTCGGGTCGAGAATATACGATTAGTAAAGGAGTAAAAACAATGAACGGATTTCTCATTCCCATCTGCATCGCCGCTGGCGCGGCGGTGGTACTTATCATCTTCCTCTGCCGCATCTACAGGGTCGCCGACATCGACAAGGCCCTGATCATCACCGGCGGCAAGGAGCCCAAGATCAAGGTTTCGGGCGGATCGTTCGTCATTCCGATCTTCCGCAAGGCGCAGTACTTCGATCTCTGCATGCTGACCGTTACCGCAGATCGCGATGAGGTCAAGACCAAGACCTCGGTGCCCATAGTCATCGACTGGACGGCACAGATCAGACCCGACACCGAGAACATGGACAACCTCAAAAAAGCGATCATCTCCTTCAAGGAGCGCGGACAGAACGGCATCATCAACGACGTCCGTCTGACCCTCACCGGCGCGGTGCGCGACATAGTCGCCTCCATGACCCCGGAAGAGGTGCTACGCGACAAGGTGGTGTTCGCCGACAACGTAAAGAAGATAGTCGCCGACGAGATGGTCAACATGGGCATGGAGCTTGTCTCCCTGAACATTCAGGACATCACCGACAACAACAGGTACTACGACAACATCGCCGCCCTCGATATGGAGGACAAGCGCCGCGAGGCGGAGAACAAGAAATCGGTCGTCGACGAGGCGGTCCGCACCCAGAAGGCGGAGTCCGAAAAGGTGGCTTCGCAGAACGAGCTGGCTTCCGAGCTCGCCGTCGCCGAAAAGCGCAGGGACAACAACCTCAAGATCGCGGGCTTCAAGGCGGAGACCGACAAGGCTGACGCCGACGCCGCGATCGCCGGCGAACTGCAGATGACCATCCGTCAGCAGGAGGTCACCGAGCAGCAGGGTCGCATCAACGTCATCAAGCAGGAGCAGGCAAACCTCGCGGCTCTCAAGGAGAAGGAGGTCATAGCCACCCGCGCCCAGGCTGAAAAGCAGAAGAACCAGATCGAGGCGGAGGCTCAGGCGAACGTTCGCAAGATCACCGCGGACGCTTCCGTAGAGGTCGCGTCCAAGGAGGCGAACGCCATCAAGATCACCGCCGAGGCTCAGGCTGAAAAGACCCGCAAGGAGGGCACCGCGGTCGCCGACGTGACCAAGCAGAAGGGTCTCGCGGAGGCTGAAGTCATCCGCCAGAAAGGTCTCGCGGAGGCGGAGGTCGAGAAGCAGAAGCTGATGGCTCAGGCGGAAGGCGAGCAGGCTCTCGCGGAAGCACGCGCTTCCAACGACAAGGTCAACTTCGAGATCGAAAAGATCAAGATCGAAAACGAGGCCAAGATCACCATCGCCACCAAGACCGCCGAGATCATGGCAAACATCGGTCAGAACGCCGAGTTCGTCAACATCGGCGGAGGCGCCACCGGCGCCGGAGCGACCGGCAACGTCCTGCTGGACACCCTCGCCGGGATCCCCGGTCTGATGAAGACCCTCAACGCCGAAAATCAGGCGCTCAACGGCAAGTCCTTCAACGACGAGCTCCGCAATCTTGTCGCCAGCCTCGCAGAGCCGGTAAAGGGCGTGCTGTCAAACACCACCAATACCACAGTCAACGAGGCGCCCGCGCAGGTCTGCGAAGCGCCGGCCGCAGAGTAATTACCCAAGGCGGGAGTGAGCTTTGCCCACTCCCGCCGTCTTTATTGTCGTCGCACCCAAACGGCGCTTCAACCGGTAGGGCTGGGTTTTAACCCCGCCGTCTTCAATGTCGTCCCGCCCAAACGCTGTCATTGCGAGGAGCGAAGCGACGCGGCAATCCGTTTTCCCGCCTTCGTTATCGTCGCATCCGAACGGCGTTCGACCGTCGCCTTCCCCATCGGGGGACCCGTTCCCCACAGGTCTCGGCGAGCTCGATCTGCCGGGGACCCCTAGGGGCGGTGTCGCCGAAGGCGACGGATGAGGAGCTCGCGGAGCGTGAAAACGAAATCGGTTGCTGATTTATCGTTCAGGGGCACGGATTGCCACAGCCCCTTTGGGGCTTCGCAATGACAGCGTTTGAGCGTGGAAATGATGTGTCGCCTTCGGCGACGCTATCGAAAAGCTCCTTCCCCCGCGGCGCAGCCGTGGGGAGGGGGAGCTCCCGGCGGAGCCGGGTGAGGGGAGGGGTAAGGCTCGCTCCGCTCGCAATGAAGACTTAAGAATGAATAATGAAGAATGAATAATGAATAATGAATAATTTCGGTGTCGCCTTCGGCGACGGTCTTAACGAGATTTCGCCTGCGGCGAAACGAGATTTTTGCTTTCGCAAAAGCGAGATTTGCGCCTTGTGGCGCAAGCGAGATTCGCGGCGAAGCCGCGAGCGGACGCCCCTCCCCTCAGTCGCCTGCGGCGACAGATCCCCCTCCCCCAAGGGGAAAGCGGCGAGCCTAACGGCTGATGCTAATGACTTTCAACTTATACCCTGCGCCTCTCCATATCTGAAACTCGATATCAAACTATCTCGTCTATCTCCCCGTCGTCAAGGAGCAGAAGCACAGCGCAGACCGCGGGATCGTTGAGAGGCGAGGTCCCGGCGAGGCGCTCGGACGCCAGACGCGAGGCGACGGCGGAGTACCTGCGGTAGTAGGGATCCGCCTTGACGGCGCAGCGGAGCATCAGGCAGTCGAGGGTGTCAGTCAGCTTTTGTTCCTCCTTCAGGAGAGAGACGAACATATCGCTGACAAGCGGAGCGGGATAGATATCGGAGCCGATGAACCGCGAATAGAGCACGGGCTTGAGATCCTTTTTGATCTTGCGCGGCGTATTCGGGACGTATCCGCCTTTCGTGTAGCAGTCGAGGCAGAGATAAACGCCCTGATCGCGCGCCGTCCAGCTTCCCGCTTCACCGCAGGCGGCGCAGAAGCCGCGGCGGAAGGCGGGGCGTTTGAGATTGGCGGCTCTCCCAGCAGAATACGCGGCGGGAGATCCGTCCGGGATGAAATTGTAAGCAAAGCGCGAGCGCGCGTTTTCGGCTGTCTTTATCAGATCATCCGGTATGTCTTTGCGGCGGCGTTTGGCGAGCTTATCGGCGGCGGCAGCGAACGCCGCCGTCGCAAAGGCGGAGCCGTATTCGGGAAAGGTCCGCGCGACGGGATCCTTCTCCCACCCGCCGAAGGGCGCCATACCGTATCGCAAGGAGTCCGCCGCTCCGCGGACGAGGTCCGCCGCCGCGCGGAGGTCGTATTCGCCCAACTGCTTCAGCGGCAGATCGAGAGCCGCGAGCGCAAAGAGCGAACGGGCGAGCGGCGAGGCGAAGACGCCTGAGCCCTGACCGTCGCCCGAAGAAAGGGCGATACACCGGCGCAGTATTTCGAGAGCGTCTCCGTATCTTTTTCGCGCCGCGTAAGCCCTTACGGCGAGGTATTGCGCAAACGGATCGGCGGGCGATCCGCCTGTTTCGGAGAATACCAACCCGTCCGGAGTCCGCAGCGAGTCCAGAGCGTCGAGCAGCGCGTCGGAAGAAGAGCTTTCCGTTCGTTCGGCGGAAAACCGTTCAAATCCGGGCTGATCGCTTACAGAGACCGCCGCCGACGAGCGCTTCAAAAGCTCGTTCGGATCATCGCCGACGCAGAAAACGGCGTATCCCGTTCCTCCGGTAAAGGTCAACTCATCCCCGCCGCACCGGACGGCGCCGTAAAGCGAGACCGCGAGAAAGCAGCCGCGGCTTTCGATAAGCAAAACGCTGAACGGCTCGCCGCGCGACGATCCGCACACGGGAGCGTACGTCTTTGCGCCGGCGGACGGGATTATCCCGTATGTGATCTCCGGCGCGGCGCAGACGGCGCGCAGAATAACGGCGTTGAGGTCGCCGCAGCCGGTTGCCGACAGCTCGGCGAGCTTCATACCGCCCGACGAGAATTCTATCTTTCCGCGGAGAAAGGAAACGCCGTCCCCCGGGACGGAACGGGGCTCCAGAGCGCAGAACGTGACGCCGCGCGCGGGCGAGCGCACGGCGGAGACTCCGGCTCCTTCCACGGCGCAGACTATATCCTTTCCGCCCGCTATCCTTCTTTTCACCATAGGCCGGCTCTTTCACCGGTCAGGTGACCCGCGGTCTCGAGCCCGGCAAAGCCGCGCTGACGGAGTATCTCGTAGGTCGCGACCGCCACGGTGTTCGAGAGGTTGAGACTGCGCAGGGCGGGGCGCATCGGAAGGCGAACGCATTCGTCGGGATGGGCGGCGAGCAGGTCCTCCGGCAGGCCCTTGGTCTCTTTGCCGAAAAGGATGAAGACCCGTTCGGGATAGGCGACGTCGGAATAGCAGTTTTTGCCCTTCGTGGTGAAGAAGTACATCTTCTCGCCGGCGTTCGCCCGCATGAATTCGCCGAGCGAGGGATAGTAGGTTATATCCAGCTCGTGCCAGTAGTCGAGGCCGGCGCGTTTGAGCTTGGCGTCGTCGATGCGAAAGCCCATCGGCTCGACCAGATGGAGCGCCGCTCCGGTCACAGCGCAGGTGCGGGCGATATTCCCGGTGTTCTGCGGGATCTCCGGCTCGACCAATACGATGTTTATATTGCTCATATTTTCTCCCCAGATCATGATGCTTTTATTATAATCAAAATCCCGCTCCATTGCAATGACGGAGACGAGATTTTTACAATTTGTGATTTACTTTTTAAATAAAATATGGTATACTAATCTAAATATGTACATTTTTAAGAAAGCGAGAAATCATTTTGGGCTTTTTGAAAACTGTGTTCGGATCGTACAGCGACAAGCAGATAGCCAAGCTGACCCCGACGGTAAATAAAATAGAGGCGCTGGCGGACAAGTACTCCGCCATGTCCGACGAGGAGCTTAAGGCGGAGACTCCGCGCTTCAAGGCGCTGCTCGCCGAGGGGAAGACGCTCGACGACATTCTTCCCGAGGCGTTCGCCGCCGTGCGCGAGGCGTGCTGGCGCGTTCTCGACAAGCGGCCCTTCCGCGTTCAGCTCATGGGCGGCATCGTGCTCCATCAGGGGCGCATAGCCGAAATGAAGACGGGTGAAGGAAAGACGATAGTCGCCACAATGCCCGCGTATCTGAACGCCCTCAACGGGATGGGCGTCCACATCGTCACGGTCAACGAGTATCTCGCGCGTCTCGGCGCGGAGGAGATGGGCCGCGTTTACAACTTCATGGGGCTCTCCTGCGGCGTGATCTGCCACGACCAGAACAAAAAGGAAAAGCAGGACGCCTACAACTGCGATATCACCTACGGAACCAACAACGAGATGGGCTTCGACTATCTGCGCGACAACATGGTGCTGTACAAGGAGAACAAGGCGCAGCGCGGGCACATTTTCGGCATCGTGGACGAGGTCGACTCCATCCTCATCGACGAGGCGCGTACCCCGCTCATCATCTCCGGCGAGGGCGAGGAGTCTACCGAGATGTACGACCGCGCCGAGGAGTTGGTCCGCCGTATGCGCGAGTACCGCATCAAGGAGCTCAACGACAAGGAGGAGAACGACGACGTCGACGCCGACTACATAGTTGACGAAAAGGCGCGCACGACCGTGCTGACCGCCAGCGGAATTGAAAAGGCGGAGCGTTTCTTCAACATCGAGAACTTCTCCGATCCCGAGAACTCCGAGATCGCCCACCACGTAAATCAGGCGGTGCGCGCCCACGGAATAATGCACCGCGACGTCGACTACGTCGTCAAGGACGGCGAGGTCATCATAGTCGATACCTTCACCGGACGTCTCATGTTCGGCCGCCGCTACTCGGACGGTCTGCACCAGGCGATAGAGGCGAAGGAGCACGTCAAGATCGAAAAAGAGAACAAGACCCTTGCGACTATAACCTTCCAGAACTACTTCAGACTCTACAAAAAGCTGTCCGGTATGACAGGTACGGCGCTTACCGAGGAGCAGGAGTTCCGCGAGATATACAATCTCGACGTCGTCGAGATCCCCACCAACAAGCCTATGATCCGCGACGACCATCCCGACGTCGTTTACAAGACGGTCGAAGCCAAGTATCAGGCTATCATCGAGCAGGTCAAGGAGTGTCACGCAAAGGGACAGCCGGTCCTTGTCGGTACCGTTTCGGTCGACAAGTCGGAGGAGCTTTCCCGCCGTCTGAAGCGCGAGGGGATACCGCATACCGTCCTGAACGCAAAGCATCACGAAAAGGAAGCCGAGATAGTCGCCTGCGCCGGACAGGTGGGCAGCGTCACCATCTCCACCAATATGGCGGGACGCGGTACCGACATCATGCTGGGCGGCAACCCCGAGTTCTTCGCCCGCCGCGAGATGAAAAAGATGGACTACGACGAGGAAATCATCGGCCTCGCGGTCGGGACCTCAACGTCCGTCTCGGAAGAGGTGCTCGCCGCGCGCGAGGTCTACCGCGAGCTTTTCAAGAAGCACCGCGACGAGATCGCGCCGCTTGCAAAGCAGGTCTGCGACGCGGGAGGTCTGTTCATAATCGGTACCGAGCGCCACGAGAGCCGCCGTATAGACAACCAGCTCCGCGGACGTTCGGGACGTCAGGGCGACCCCGGCGAATCCCGCTTCTTCCTCTCGATGGAGGACGACCTCATGCGGCTGTTCGGAAGCGAGCGTATGCTCGCCATGGTCAACAGGCTCGGTCTGCCCGACGATCAGCCGATCTCGGCGAAGCTGCTTTCCAACTCGATAGAGAACGCGCAGAAGCAGCTCGAGTCCAACAACTTCAACAGGCGTAACAACGTCCTCGAATACGACGACGTTATGAACCAGCAGCGCACCGTCATTTACAAGCAGCGCGACGAGGTGCTCGACGGTCTCGATATGAAGGACAAGATCTCCGCCATGATCCGCGACGTCATTTCGTCGAAGATACAGGAGTGCGCTCCGACGCCGTCGGACGAGGCGGAGGCTCCCAAGTGGGATTTCGAGCCTCTGCGCACCGCCTTCGAAGGCCTGCTCTTCGCTCCGGGCGAGCTCAATTACTCCGAGGAGGAGCTTGCGGATTTCGATCCCGAGCCGCTTAAAGAAAAGCTCGAGGAGCGCGCCTTCAAGCTCTACGACTCCAAGGAGGAGATCTTCGGCGACCAGATGCGCGAGATAGAGCGCGTCATACTCCTGCGCCGCGTCGATATCAACTGGATGGAACAGCTCGACGCCATGGACGACCTCAAGGAGAGCATAGGACTTCAGGCGTACGCCCAGCGCAAGCCTATCGCCATGTACCGTATCGAGGGAGCCGATATGTTCGACGCCATGATCGACACCATCAAGATCGAAACGGTGCGCGGCGTCCTCTCCGTAATGCCCCGCCAGGAGATCAAGCGCGAGGCTGTCGCTAAAGTGACGAACGAGGGCTCGGCGGGAACCGGCGGCGACGGCAGTACCAAAAAACGTCCGATAGTCAAAAAAGCGGCTGAAAAGGTCGGCCGCAACGATCCCTGTCCCTGCGGCAGCGGCAAGAAGTACAAAAAATGCTGCGGAGCCAATCAGCCCGGCAGCGGAGAAGAATAAAAGACCAAAACGCCCCGCGGATCCTCCGCGGGGCGATCTTTTTCCGTGTCCCTTATACTTTGTTACTGATAAAAAAGACGGCGTAGCCGTCGCGGATCGCCGCTTCTGCGGCGTTATTTTTCGCCGCGATCGGAACTGCGCCGCTTCGTCACGCGGGCGATCCGCGCGTGATCCGGCGCAAAGCCATTTCGGCGCGGTACATCCGCGCCGAAAAAACGTCAAAGCTCTTTCGCCCTGTCGGACACGTTCTTGCTGAAATTGAGCAGGTAGTGCTTATACTCGGAGTTCATATACTCGGAGTGGAGCATAAAATCCGCGGTGGCGCGGTTGTTGGCTATCGGTATATCGTAGACCTGGGCTATGCGCAGCAGCGCCTTGACGTCGGGATCGTGCGGCTGGGCGGTGAGGGGGTCGGAGAAGAAGATCATCATATCTATCTTGCCTTCGACTATGCGGGAGCCGATCTGCTGATCGCCGCCGAGAGGTCCGCTGTTGAAGCCGCGTATGGGGAGTCCGGTGCGGTCGGCGATCATACGCGCGGTGGTCCCTGTCCCGAAGAGGAAGTGATGAGAGAGTATTTCGCGGTTCTCCCTGCACCAGTCGATCATTTCCGACTTTTTCGCGTCGTGGGCGATGAGAGCGATATTCTTCTGCGCGCCGATGACGCAGGGCACGTATTCATTTTCAAACATGGTATTCTCCGTATATGAGGCGGTTCAGTATTCGAGCTTGACCGAAAACTCCTTTTCAAGCAGTTCGCCAAGCGCGTCTCTGTAGTTTTCGTACATACAGTTGTGCTTCAGATATTCGTACCCCGCCTTGCCCATACGTGGGATATCCGCGGGGTTGTCGATCAGACGCTCTATGCAGTCCGCAAGCGACGCGGGATCGTCGGTACGGAATACGAGTCCGGTCTCCCCCTCGGTGATGTAGAAGGCGGAGCCGTTTTTGTTGGTGCTGATCGGGAGGACGGCGTGCGACATGGATTCAAGCACCGAGATGGAAGCCAGCTCGTCCTTTGAGGGCAGGATCATCACGTCGTTTTGACGGTAGACGTCCGCCATCTCGCTGTAGGGGACGCTTTTGCGGAATTCGACTGCTTCCTCGAGTCCGAGTCCGGCGACCAGCATTTTTGTCGCTTCGAGGTATTCATGCTCCTCCGGGACGACAGCCTGACCTATAAGGGTCAGCCTGACCTTGTCTATCTTGCCGCGCTCCTTGATGAGCGAAAGCGCGCGAATGAGCACCTGCTGATTTTTGTACGGGCGGTACTTTCCGACGCAGAGCAGGCGGACTTCGCCGTTCTCTCCGAGGTAGCCGCGTTCGTCGGCTCCCGGCTCCGGCGGGCAGACGTAGGGGACGAAATACTCGTGCGGCTTAACGCAGAGCTCGTCGGGGCGCTCGACCGGGTCGTAGAAATCGTGATATTTCGAGATGGTGTATCTCACCTTGGGCATCAGCGCGAAGACTATCCGCTGAAGCGGTGAGTTTTTCTTGTTCTTGTTGACGTAAAGCTCGGTCTGGTTGTAGAGGATTATCGTCTTTATCCCCTTGCGCCTGCAGATAAAGTTTGCCTTCAGGGTAGACGGGATGCGGTCGCGCAGGATGACTATATCCGGCTTGACCTCCTTGACGTACCGCCTTATAGAGCGGCAGGACGGGATGAAATTGCTTATCATCCTGCTCTCAACGGTCGGGGCGTCGAACTTTTTTTCGAGCCGCTTTTTACGGATCTTGCCGAAGAGGGAAAGCTCCATCTTGCGCGGCTCGACAAAGCTGTGATCCTCCGAGGCGCCTACCGACTGTACGAGATAGAATACCTCGTGTCCGTGCTCGATCAGCCCGCGGGAGGTAGGGTACTGATTTGTGTGGAAGCGGGGAGCGACAAACAGAAATCTCATAACTTGGGGGCTCCCATAATGATCTCGTCCTTCAACCCGTTTGCCATAAGCCGCCGCGCGTGGAAAATATACATTCCTATAAGCGCAAGGAAGATATATGAATATTTATGGTTGAGCATATTCGCGCCGAGGTCGTTCGCCAGCATCATCGCGATGATCGCAAGGAAGAGGGGGGCGTAGCGGATGTGGGCGCGCATGACCTTTACGATATATTTGATATAGTAGAGGTAGATCGAGTAGTAAAGCCCGAAGCCGATGGCGCCGAAGCTGACCAGCATCTGAATATACGTCGTGTGCGGGGGACGGAAGCCGCCGTAGTACATATTGTAGTAATACTCGAACTGCATCGGCCCGTAGCCCTGCAGGGGCTTCTTTTTGAACAGTTCGATACCGAGCTGTACCATAAGCTGCCGGTCGGTGATGGATTTATCGGTCATGGTGACGTCGTTGTCGACCAGAGCCAGCGTCTGCAGTATGCGGTAGAAGAAGTAGTTCTGGTCGGCGAAGGTGTATATGATATACAAGGCGATGGCGACTGCGCCTAAGGCGCCGAACAGGAAGAGCAGCTTTTTGTTTCCGGCGCGGAAGAAGGCGACGATCAGCACGCCGACTACGACCATGGCAAATCCCTTGCGCGAGCCGCATCCGAGCTGAACGAAGATCGCAAGCGGCATGGCGAAGAGATAGTACCACTTCTTTTCATAGAGGATCATATACGCCATCATGGTTATCATGATGGAGCAGTAAAGTCCCATACCGTTGACCTGGTTGATCTCCTGCCCTATACGTCCGCCGGTGGCGATGCAATGGGCGATATGCGGGATGCCGTAGTAGTAGACGGTGTAGAGACACATTATCAGCGTACCGACGATTATCGCGTTGATTATCCTGCGGACGTCAAAGAGCGACCGGATATTCAGCTTGATGATGAAATACAGGCCGACAAGCTGGATCAGCGTGTAGACAAGGTCGCTGACCCCTTCATCGTTCACGACCCACAGGCTGGTTATCGCCGCCCAGGCGAGGAAAGCGAGTATGAGGATGGAGGGTTTGTCGAACACCGAGTTTATGCGGTTGGCGAAGACGTCGAGCACGGTCATCCCGAGCATAACGATAAAGAGTATCTTGGATATATATCCGTACTCCGCCGAATACGCTATGACGTAGAGCGAGGCGATATACAGATAGATCGAAAATATCGCCGCTTTTCTCGACCAGCTCCGGTCGGGATCTACGGTGTTGAACAATGTATGGGGAGGGGCGGTAATTCCTTTCGGGTCCCGGCCGCTGTTTATACTTCCGAGGTTGCGGGCGGGGACCGACGCTCCCTTGCTGCTGAGATTAGGGTCGTTCATACGGAGTGTTCCTTTGTATCACAGATTTTGCTTGTACCAGTCGATCGCCAGCTTGATGCCGTCGGCAAAGCTGTAGTCGGGATCGTAGCCGAGCAGACGGCGGGCTTTTGAGATATCGGCGTTGCTGTGCTTGATGTCCCCCCTGCGGTCGGGACCGAAGATCGGCTCCTTGCCGGGACAGCCGAGCGCGTCGCAGATACAGTTGTAAACGTCGATAAGATACTCCCGTCCGCCGTAAGCCACGTTGAACGCCTCGCCCGAAGCCTCGTCGGGAGCAAGGCAGGCGCGCAGGTTGGCCTCGATCACGTTGTCGACGTAGGTGAAATCGCGGCTCTGTCTGCCGTCGCCGTTGATGGTCGGCGTTTCGCCGTTCATCAGCATTTTTATGAACTTCGGGATGACCGCGGCGTACGCTCCGTCGGGATCCTGTCTGCGTCCGAAAACGTTGAAGTAGCGCAGCCCGACGGTGCGGAGGCCGTAGAGCTTGGTATATAACTTCGCGTATTCCTCGTTGACTCGCTTGGTCAGCGCGTACGGGGAGAGCAGATTGCCCTCGACCCCCTCCTGCTTCGGCAGGCGGGCCTCGTCTCCGTACACCGACGAGCTGGACGCGTAGACGAAGGTCTTTACTCCCGCCTCGCGGGAAGCCTCCAGCATATTGAGCGTGCCCATTATATTGTTGCGCTCGTAGAAAAGCGGCATCTCTATGCTGCGCGGGACGCTGCCCCACGCCGCCTCGTTGAGAACGTAGTCGACCCCGTCCGCCGCGCGGCGGCAGGTGTCGAGGTCCTTGATGTCCCCCTCGATAAAGGCGTAGCGTTCGTTGCCGTCGAAAAGATCGACGTTTTTACGCTTGCCGGTGGAAAGGTCGTCGAGACAGCGCACCCGGCATCCTTTGCCGAGTATCGCCTCGCAGAGGTTGGAGCCTATGAACCCCGCGCCTCCGGTCACCAGAAATACGGTTTCCTCGGGAAACTGCAGCTCTTTAAATCCCATGATGTTCTCCTGTTTATTTGAACGCTTTGCGAATTTTGACTTTGATATTGTAAGGAAGGGTGCGCATCTTGTTCCATCGCGCCGCTTTCTTGAAGCCCCTGTCGCCGAGAATGAGGAAGAATTTGTCCCTCGGAGGGGGCAGGGAAACGGAGCTTTTCAGTTTCTTGTGTGTGGCGAGCGCGTGAGCGAGGTCGCTTTCGACGATCTCGGCGTCTTTTGCCGCCGACTCGAGAAGGCGCTCGCCCTTCTCCGTGTTGCAGATAAGAAGAGATACGCCGCGGTCGTCGTTGAAGACGTCCGTGAGCGTTTCGATCCCCCAGTAGTCGCCCGCCGTGAGATCGGAGCTCCCCCTGAATTGACGGAATACGCAATTATAACAGCTCGTGCGCAGGTAGTCGAAATACTTGAAATACTCACATTCCGCGCGGGTCAGGACAAGCTCCTTCCCGTTCTCAAAGATCACGCGGACGTTGCTTTTGTGCCAGCCGTGCGCCTTGTCCCGGAACTTGAGATCGACTACGCGGCTGCCGTTTTTTTCTTCGAGCTTTTTGATATATCCTTCAAACACAGCGGGACTCTGTACGCCGTGACATACGAGGTCGAGGGTGTATAGGAGGTCGTCGTATCTGGAGCCGAAATACGCCTTGACCGCGGCGATCTGGCAGGGGGTCCCGGTGGCGAGGACGGGACGTCCCGCCTCAAGCTCCGCGGCGAGCTCCGCGAAAATTCCGCCGGTCTTCGCCTGGACGTACTTTGAGCCACGCACGCGGGCAAACTCCTCCTCCGAGCGGATGATACGGTGTACCGGGCGCATTTTTTCGTCGTATACCACCCCGGAAACAACCCCGCCCCGCTCGAAAAATCCGCGGGCGATAAGTCCCACGGCTCCTCCCGACGAGGATGCGAGCCGCTTTTCCAGGTCCTTATCGGCTATGGCGACGACCCGGGAGGGGACGCGGCTTTCTTTTTCGGCGTTGACCGGGCAGATAAGACTGCACATTCCGCATCTTGTGCATTTGGAACGGTCGATCGCGGGATAGTCGAAGCCGTTTTTCCTTATAAACGAGATCGCCCCGGTCGGGCATTTTGCGGCGCACACGCCGCATCCGGCGCAGCCGGAGCCCGGCACGAACTCGACGGTGTACCGGCGGTCGGTTTTCGGAGCGACGTCGTCTTTTACGCCGCCCGGCGCTCCGATGGCGCTGAAAAAGCTCTCCGCTGTAAGGACCAGCTTCTTTCTGTTGGCGTCGATGACTCCGCGCACCGCTCTGTCGGCGATAAGCTCGTCCGCTTTTGCGACGACCTTTTCCCAGCCGTCGGCTATCGCCTCACGCCTGCGGAAAAAGCAGTCTTTAAATCCGATGCTCTCCAGCGCGTCCTCCAGCTTGCCTTTGTACTGTGAGCCGAAATCGGAGTGATCTATCGAAATGACCGGGGTCGAATTGCGTATCGAGAGCAGAGTGCCGTGAAAGAAGTTGGTCAGAGTCAGGTCGCACAGCCCGAATACAAGCGACCATTCGAGCGGATCGAGATCGTAGAGGAAGGCGTCCTCCGCGCCCGTCGCGCTGAAGACCGCGATCACCCGATGCGTGGCGCGGTATCTTTGCCTGATCTTTTTGATAAGCGCGCGGTCGGTCCCCATCACGCAGATAAGGCGTTTGTCCTCCGGTATGCCGCACCGTTTGTATATCCGGCGGCGGAAGCTCTCTTTGGTCTCCCCGAGCAGGGAATAGACGTATTCGAGATCGAGGTAGGCGGTGGGATCGCAGTTGAAATTCACTTCTGCGCCGGGGAAGCACTCCTTGACCAGATTTGCCGTGTATCCGTCTCTCACACCTATATATTCATATCCCGCGAGCCATTTGCCGAAGGCGGCCCTTTTCTCGTCGGTGAGGTATTTCATGCCCATCCCGAAGGCGGACGCCGCGCAGCTCACACGGCGGGGGCCGTCTTCAAATCCGAGCAGGTAGGGATTGGGAAATCCGCGCTTTATCCAGTTCCATACGGCGTCCGAGCCGGTGACGACAAGGTCGTAGCGGCTTTTGATATACTCGAAGACCCTTTCGCAGCCGTCGTCGATGATCTGCTCCGGAGAGAGGGGCAGGTATTTCAGCGCACGTCTGAACGCCTTCTTCCGCGCGATCTTCTGCGGGACCTCCAGCGGATGGCCGAGCGTGTGTCTGTTCAGTTTTAATTTTACTTTGTAGTTTTTCTCCATTATCTCGCTGTTGTAGTCGACTACTTCAACGAGGGCGTCGGGGAGGCGGCGCTGTATCTCGTGCGAGAGGGCGAGACACTGCATATACGCGCCGTAGTTTATACTGCGGTGGAAGGTGAGTATACCGATCTTCATACGGTCCCGTCCTTTCTCGGATAGATTTTTGCTTTTCAGCTCTCTTTGACCTTCAGCTCACGCCACTTCTTTTTTATCGTCGGCATCATGACGGCAAAGTATACTACAGCCCAGACGACGCCGAGTATCAGCGACTCCGCCATGCTTCCGTTGAAATATCTGCGCTTTCCGAGCAGGTCGAAGGAGAAGGTGAGGTACTTTTCCAGAGGGAGGAGCCGCTTGATCCAGAAGAACAGAGCTCCGAAGCCGACGTTTATCAGCAGTATCTTAGCGGTCTCCGCCCACGGCAGGACCCGGCTGAAACGCACGTTCAGACATTTTGCCGTGACCTTTAACTGGATCGCCGCCATAAAGGTGGTGGATACCAGCGTCGCTATGGCGGGCGCGAGCATCAGCTTGTTAAGGAAGGCGAGACCGGGAATGAATTTGAACGCCAGATAGAACAGCACGTTCAGCACGGCGTTGGAGGACAGCGCCCCGATCGAGCACCAGAAAATGAACCTCGTTTTGCCGATGGAATTGAGCACCATTCCGTAATAGGTCACACGCATCAGCAGGTGCAGCGCATACATACGGAAGACCCAGGCGCCGGGGAGATATTTTTCTCCGTAAAGTATCTCTATCGCGTCCTCGGCGAAGACGAAACAGCCGGTGCCGATTATAGCGATGATTATCAGGCTCAGGGTGGTGGCGTTTCCCCAGAGACGCAGGGCGTCCTCGTTGCGGTCCTTTTTGAGCATCCGTACCATCTGCGGCAGCAGCACCGCCGTGAAGGAGGACGCGATGAGCGTCACCGGCAGTTCCTTTGCCGCGTTTGAGTAGATGGCGAAGTTTTCCGTGTCCACGATCTTGCCGATAAGCAGCCGGTCGAGCTCGACGTTGAGCGTCCCGACCACCTGCGCAAGTCCGAGCGGGATGGAGAACGCCATCACCGTGCGCACCATTTTTTTTGAGATATAGAACCGCAGACCGCCTGAGACCTTCGCCGCTATGATATACACCGCGACCGAGAAGGCTATCTCCACCGCGAGGTATAGGATCATATACGCGGTGAACGAGCTCGTCACGTGGAAGGTGCGCTTGATCCATCCGTCGCACGCCCAGATCACCAGCACCGCGCCGAGGAGCGCGACACTGTTCATCACCCGGAAGACGACGAGCGACTTCGGCTTTTTATAGACGATCAGCAGATTTTCTATGCTCGAACTGATTATCTTGGTCCAGGGAAACAGCGCGAGAAAATATAGGAATTTGTGGATCTCGTAATTTTTGAAATACTTCTCGATGAACCATACGCTGACGCAGAGGACCGCTCCGACGATAAATGAGAGGATGGTGTTCAGCGTGTAGTAGAAGGAAAGAAATCTCTGCTTTTCCTCCTTCGTGTCCGCCCGCGCGAGAAAATAGTTGAGGCTTTTAGGCAGACCGAGCATCAGTATGGCGGTCATCAGGTTGACCACCATGAGTATTTGATTGTATGTGCCGTACTCCGCCTTTGTCCTCATGCGAGAGAGTATCATGGTCATCAGCATGGCGATGCCGGCGGTCACCACCTTGGAAAAGGTGAGGAGGGTGGCGTCGCGGCCGACGTGCGTTTGAGACGGCTTTTTTTGCGTTTCCTGCGGCGTCGTCTCGGCGACGGCGCCGGGATTGTCGTTATCCATCAGCAAAAAACCTCTGTTTATTCGGCGATCAGCTCTTCAAATCTCTTCGCGGTCTCGCGGAAGTCGAAGCTCGAAACGACGCTTTCGTCGGGATCGAATTCCGGCGGCTCTCCGCCCAGCCAGAGAAGATAGTCGTGCAGGACGTAGTTTTTGAGCTTATTCAGATCATCTTCAGCCGTCGCGTCCTCGTACGTCACGCCCAGCCTTCCGCGTTCTATCACGCGGGTGACCTCGCTCGAAGGAACGTTCCCGGAGACGAGCGAGATGATCGGGCGGCCCGCCATGATGTACTCGAGGAACTTGCCGGGGAAGACTCCGCCTTCCTTCTCTTCGTTCCAGGTGGCGAGCACGAGATGCCGCGAGGCGGCCTGGAGTTTAAGACATTGGTCGCGGTCCAGCCTTCCGAGGTCGTACAGACAGTCGGCGAGGCCGTATTTTTTCGCCTGGCCGCGCAGGACCTCGAAGGCGCTGCCGGCGTAGTTGAAGCGGACCTTTTCTTTCTCGATTATGCCCTCCGCTTCAAGGCGCGAAAGGACGGCAAAAAGGGGAGAGATGTCGCGCTTTCCGTCGTACAGAGCGCCGACGTATGTGAAGTTGAAGCTCTTGTCGGGCGAGACGGAGGGCAGATCTATATCGCGGCGGTCAAATCCGTTGTAGATCACGCAGGACTTGTTTTTCGCCTCTCCCTCGAATATCTTGTCGGAGTAACCCTCCGATACGGCGACCAGCCTGTCTGCTTTTTTGCAGACCCTGCGCTGTATCTTAAGCCTGCTCCTGCGGGTGAGGCGGGTGGTGGCGTTGACCACCATGGGATCGCGGAAATCGGCGATCCATTTGACGCCGGGGCAGAGCGCTTTCATCTCGAGCCCGCAGAGATGGCTTGCGACCGGACCGTAGCTTGAGATAACGGCGTCGTACGATCTGAAATTGTCAAGATCGCTCTTAACGAGCTTTTTGAACTCGGCGGCGAACCTGCGGGAGCCGCTCACCCTGCGGTATTCGTATATCTCGCGCTTCAGCTTTTTGACGAGCCCCTTCATCCTCGGCGCGGGAGCGGGGGCGGACCGGACCTCCGGCTTTGCCTGCGGCTTCGTAGCCGCGGGGGCGGGGGCTTTTTCTTTGATTATCGGGCAGTCGATCTCGTACAGACGGTCTATGTGCTCAAATACGCCGTCCATCGAGTGGTCGAGCTCGCCGAACGGCTTTACGGTCACGACGTCGACCTTTTCGCCCGCTTCGGAAAGGTACTGCGCCAGCTTTGTCGGGCGTATGGCGCCCACGGTGTGGCGCGGAGCGAAATTATAGCTGATTATCAGGATCCGTTTGTTCATTTTTCCTCGCCTTCTATCAGCTCAAAGTATTTGTCGGCTATCATCGCCTCGTCGCAGCGGTCCGCCCGCGCGGCGCCCGCGCGCGCCAGCTTTACAGCCAGCTCCTTATCGGAAAGGAGGCGCTCTGCGGCGGCGGCGAAGACCTCGTGAGCTTCGGACTTATGCGAATAGTCGTAATCTATGATCCCGTCGAAAACGGGGGTCAGGACTCCGTTGTCGGCGATGACGTAATCCCCCTTCGGCGAGACCTTGCGGTACTCGTCGAACATTATCTCGCAGGGACCGGTCGCGCAGGCGGTGGATACGCAGGGGGCGCCGCACGCCATCGCCTCGATGATCGCGTTCGGAAAGCCCTCGGAAATAGAGGAATGAACGTATACGTCGCTCTTTGCGAGAAACTTGAACGGGTTGCTCTGGTAGCCGGTGAAAAGGATGTCCTCCCGGTACTTGTTGTTCGCCGCCATTTCCTTTATCTGCTTTTCGAGCAGACCGCGGTGTCCGACAATGACCAGACCGGCGTCCGGCACTTTTTCTTTAAGGATCTCAAAGCTCTTGAGCAGATCCCAGTGTCCTTTGTGACGGCTGAGTATCCCCACCGTGGTCAAGGTCTTGTGGGAAGCGAAGAAAGCGGCGTGCTCCGGCGAAAGCTCCTCTTTCGCCATCTCGCGGATGATGCCGATATCGAAGAGGTTTTCTATCGTCACGCACTTCGCGGCGTCGCCCGGATACTTTGCGAGGTAATACTCCTCCGACTCGCGCGAGTTGAAAAGTATTTTCGAGCCGAAACGGATCAGCCGGTGATAATTCGCCGGGTGGAGCATAAGGTCCTCATATCCGCGGCAGGCTCCGATCTTTTTGCAGTTCGCGCGGGAAAAGAGCATGGCGCGGTTGGCTATGGTGGTGAAGGAAAAGAGCACGTCGATGTCATGCTCCCTGACCGCCCGGCGTATGCCGGCGGCGCGCTTGAAGGTGTTGACGACTTTCTTGGCTTTGTTGTCGGTGGGCGGGACGTTGAGGTCGATAAGCTCGGCGTTTATCTCGTAGCTTATGTCCTCGCTGTTGAAAACGATGTAGTAGTTGTTGTATCTGTCGCCGAAAAGGGAGGTCAGTCTGGACGCCACCCTTTCGCTCCCCCCGCTTTTCAGGTCGGAGGTGACAAAAGCGATATTCTTTTTCTTGCTTTCCGTCTGACTCATGGCTTTCCTTTCGGATGCGGAACGATCTTTATTTTTCTATTGCGTCGAACAACGGCGCGGCTGCGATCTCGGGGAGGAACTTCTTCGCCTCATCAAGGCAGGCGGGTCTCATGCGCTCCGTCTCGGAGGGATCGTCGTAGATCCTGCGCAGTATCTCCTCGAACGCGGCGAAGTCGCCGAGAGGGAAGGTGAGACCGGTCTCTCCCTCGCGCACCATATCGGCGCAGGAGTTCCATTGCGCGGAGACGACCGGTATTCCCGCGAAAAATCCGTCGATGAGGGACGCCGGCTGGCCCTCGGTCGGGCACTTGGTGGGAAAGAGCTGGACAAATCCGTCGTGCAGGATCTCGACCGTTTTCCACGCGTTGCATATGCCGCGGTAGCGTATCTCGGGCGGCAGATCCTTCTTGATCTCCGCAAATCTCTCCTCGAATTCCGGGTTGATGAGGCCGTACATATCGAGGGTGTATTTTATCCCGCCGGAGTTGAGCCGCCTGACCGTCTCTATCATCTCGGGAACCCCCTTGAATTCGGAGATGCGGGACATGAAGATCAGCTTGTAGGGCGGCGCGCCGAGAGGCTTCAGCTCCTCGGGCGCATACTGACGAATATACTTGAAATTGGGGAGCAGACGGACGTTTTTCAGACCCAGATCCCGCAGCTCGGACGCCACCGTTTCCGTCTCGGGCAGGACCCCCGCCATGGAAGCGACCGCCCCGACCATCTCGGGATGGGCTTCAAGCGCCTCGGGGAGCGCGCCGCCGACGAGGACGTAGTAGATCCTGCGTCCGAACAGCTTGTTTATAACGATACAAGCCTTGACGAGGGTGGTGAGCGCCTCGCCCCGGGCGCAGAGCACTATGTGTTCCGATCCGCGGAACGCGCGGAAGAGCAGGCGGAAGACGGCGGTCTTGCTGTCCTTTATGCCGTAGTAGCTCGCCTCCGAGACCTGATCGGCTCCGTAACGCGCTTTGAGTGCCTTTATCAGCTCGATTATCTTTATACCCTGACCGTCTGAGGAACAGTCTTCGTATATCTTGCCTATGACGCAGATTTTTGTCTTTGCCATATATAATAATCCTTAAAAAAACAATTTTTCATATTATTATATCAAATTACGATAATTATGTCAACTGTGAATATAAATAAAAAGGACCCGCCGGGAACGGGTCCGTAAATTGAAAATGCCGTTTTATTCGTCTTCTTCCTCATCTTCATCGTCGTCGAGATAGCCGTCCGGGTCCACTACGTTGACGACGATCTCGAGGGCGTGCCTGTCGTCGCATTCGGTGACGGTGACGTGAAGATTTTTGTAGTCGAAGGTGTCGCCGACCTCGGGGATGTGCTTGAGCTCCTCGATCACCCATCCGCTGACGGTGGGGATGTCGAGCTCCTCGTCAATTTCGAGCAGCTCGAAAAGATCGTCCAGAGCGGCGCTGCACTTGACGCGGTAGCCGCCGTCGTCCAGCTTCTCGAACTCCTCCACGACCTCGTCGTGCTCGTCCCAGATCTCTCCGACCAGCTCCTCTATGACGTCCTCCATCGTGACGATGCCGGCGATGCCGCCGTACTCGTCGACGACCGCCGCCATGTGCGATTTGCTCTTCTGCAGCTTAATGAGCAGCTCGGAGATCTTCATGGTCGGTACGACGAAATCTATGGGACTGGTGATCGACTTCAAATTCTTTTTGGACGCCATGTAGAAGTCCTTCTGATTGACAACTCCGTACATATCGTCTATCGTTTCGGTGTAGACGGGGAGGCGGGAATAACCCGTCGTGCGGAAGACGTGATCTATCTCCTCCCAGGTCATATCGCGGCTTATCGCCTCGACGTTTACGCGGGGCTGGAGGATGTCGCTTACCTCGATATCGTTGAACTCTATGGCATTGCGGATGAGCTCGACCTCGCTCGACTGCATATCGCCTTCGTTTTCCGCTTCCTCGACTATCGTCAAAAGCTCGTCCTCGGTCACGCCGCGGTCCTCTTTAGGCTTGATGAAGAGGGAGACCAGCTTGCGCCATCCGGTGAAGATGATGTTGAGGGGCCAGAGTATGACGCCGAGAAAAGCGATGAAAGGAGCGGACGCCATAGCGAAGCTCTCGGGCGACTCCTTGGCGAGGGTCTTGGGAGTTATCTCGCCGAAGACGAGGACCGCGACCGTGACGACCACGGTCGCCACCGTCGTGCCCAGCGCCTGATCGCCGTCGCAGATCTTGATAAAAAGCAGGGTGGCTATGGCTGTGGTCGAAATATTTACGATGTTGTTGCCGATAAGGATGGTCGAGAGCAGACGGTCGAAGTTTTCGGAAAGGCGTATGACTCTCGCCGCCTTCTTGCTGCCGTCCGCCGCGAGATTTTTGACCCTTATGCGGTTCATTGACGAAAAAGCGGTCTCGGTAGCCGAAAAGAACGCCGAAAGGGCGAGGAGAACGATCAATGCCAAGACCTGCAGTATACTGCCATCATCCATGGTGGTAAATCAGTTAAACCTTCACTTTCTTGAATAATAATACACTATTTTGCTATTGTATCACATAAGCCGCTGGTTGTCAACATGGATTTTTCCCATATCTCACCGGAAAATTCAAGAATTTCGGAATATACTTTACAAATCGGAAATAATGTGTTATAATGAGAAAAATACGTTGAGGCAGGCAGGTTTTCGTCAAGCATCGGCGTATTTTTATACTGTTAAGTTTATTTTTAAGATATGAAAGCAACGAAAGGATACCGGCATAGATATGACACCCGATCTTAAACATATCGGTACGTTTTTTGACATCCCGGGAGAGTACATCTCTTACGAGGTAATAAAAAGCGGGAATATAAACCAGACCTATCTTGTAAAGTATTTCCGAGACGGAGTAGAAAAGCCGTATATCATCCAGCGCGTCAACACCTACGTTTTCAAGAACCCCGAGCAGGTGATGCAGAACATCTCCGCCGTGACCGAGCACATCCGCGCCAAGGTAAAGGAGAAGCAGGGGACCGCCAAGCGCAACGTCCTCCACTATCTCTACACCCCGGACGGACATAACTTCGCATACGACGAGGAAGGCGGCTTCTGGCGCGGCTACCGCTATATAGACGATTCTGTGACGTATAACACCGTCGACCAGTTGTGGATCCTCGAGGAAGCGGGACGCGGCTTCGGCGAATTCCAGCTCAATCTCGCCGATTTCGACGCCTCCGTGCTCTTTGAAAGCATACCCGATTTCCACAATACCCGCAAGCGTTTCGACCGTCTTTTCGAGATGGCGGAAAAGGATCCGCACGACCGCGTCAAGGACGTTCGGGAGGAGCTTAAATATCTGCGCGAGCGCTACGAGCTCTCCTGTACCCTCTGCGATATGCTCGAAAAGGGGGAGCTTCCCCTGCGCGTCACCCACAACGACACCAAGTGCAATAACGTGCTCTTCGACCCCGTGACCAAAAGCGCTCTCGCCGTCATCGACCTCGATACCGTTATGCCCGGGCTCTGCGCCTACGACTTCGGCGACGCCATCCGCTTCGGCGCAAACAACACCGACGAGGACGATCCGAACTACTCCAAGATCTTCCTTGATATGGAAAAGTACAAGGCGTTCGTCCGCGGCTTCATCGGCACGCTGAAGGACAGCCTCACCCCGCTCGAGCTTGAAACTATGCACCTCGGCGCATATATCATGACCACCGAGCTCGCCGCCCGCTTTATGCTCGACTATCTCGAAGGCGACGTCTACTTCAAGCTCAACTATCCGGAGCACAATCTCGTCCGCACCAAGGCGCAGACCGTGCTGGCAAAGGATATGGAGTCAAAGCTGGGCGAGATGCAGCGCATAGTCCTCGAGACCGCGGGAATGAAATAAACCCGAAAACGAAAGGAAAAGGGAAAGCTTTACGGAGTTTTCCCTTGATTTTTTGAAATGAAGATCGCAATAGTTACCGGCGCGTCCTCCGGCATGGGCGCCGAATTCGTAAAGTGTCTCGACCGCGAGGACTGCGGCGAGCTCTGGCTGATCGCGCGGCGCAGGGAGCGCCTCGAGCAAATCGCGGCGGGCTGTAAAACTCCCGTCCGCATAATGCCGCTCGACCTTCTGGACGAGAGCTCGTTCGACAGCATATCGAAAGAACTCGAGGCGGCGGGCGCGGAGGTCGCATGGCTTATAAACTCCGCCGGATTCGGCGAATTCGGAGAGATCGGGATCCAGCCGATCGAGACCCAGACGCGCATGATCGACCTCAACGTAAAGGCGACGGTGATAATGTGCAACGTCGTATTTCCGTATCTTGAGCGCGGCTCTCACATCGTAAACCTCGGCTCCGGCTCCGTTTTCAATCCCCTGCCTTATTTTAATATTTATTCGTCCACCAAGGCGTTCATCCTGCAATACTCCCGCGCCCTCTATTACGAGCTGAAGGACCGCGGAGTCTGCGTCAGCGTGTTCTGCCCCGGATGGGTCAGGACGGAGTTTTTCTCCCACACGCGGGATAACGTCCGCCGTTCGCCCAAGTCGTACAAGCCCATGACCGAGGCGGACGAGGTGGTGGCGTACTGCATGAAAAAGGCGAAGAAAAACAAGCAGTTCATCGTGCACGGCTGGTTTACAAAGACCCAGCATCTGCTCTCCAAGCTCCTCCCGCGCAGGGCGCTTATCAAGATCTGGCTCGGGATGCTGACCGACAAAGAAAGCTGAATAAAGATACCGAAACGGATCCGCGCGGCGACTGCGCCGCGCGGATCCGTTTTTTGCGTTATTTTTTTCAATTCTCCGTCATAGAATACTAAAAAACGGGAGGTCGACGTGAAGCTGATAGTCAACGGCGCCGGGGGCAGGATGGGCGGGATGCTCGTCTCGCTGATCGACGCTTCAAACACGCATACCCTCGTATGCGCCGCGGATCCCGCTTTCGGGCGGGACTGTCCGTTTCCCCGCGTCAAAAGCCTCTTCGACTACCGCGGCGAAGCGGACTGCGTTATTGATTTCTCCGACCGCAGGGCGACCCGCTCCGTCTGCGAGTACGCCGTGGGCAGAAGGCTGCCGCTCGTCGTCGCCACCACCGGGCAGACCGCGGCGGAAAGGGAGATGATCGCCTCAGCCTCGGCTGTCGTCCCCGTCTTCTTTTCGGCGAATATGTCGGCGGGCGCGGCGCTTGCCGCACGGCTGGTCAGGACGGCGGCTTCCTTCTTTCCCGAGGCGGAGATAGAGATCGTCGAGACCCACCGTTCGGGCAAAATCGACGTTCCGAGCGGGACCGCCGTCATGCTCGCCGACGAGATAAAGAAGGTACGCGGCGACGCGTTCGTCACCGTCGGACGCAGGCAGGGCGGACGGAAAAAGGGGGAGATCTGCATCCATTCCCTGCGGCTCGGCGGGTCGGCGGGCAGGCACGAGGTCATAATATGCGCCGGGAGCCAGACGATAACGATCTGCCACGAGGCGCACGACCGCCGTCTGTTCGCCGAGGGGGCGATAGCCGCCGCGGAATACGTCGTACGGAGACTTCCCGGAATTTACACCATGAGGAATTTGGCGGATGAGAATTGAGTTTACAAAAATGACCGCCGCGGGCAACGACTACGTTTACGTCGACTGCACGCGGCGCGAGAGCCTGCCGTTCGATCCCGGAAAGCTGGCGCGCGCGGTGTCCCCGCGCAGGACCTCCGTGGGAGCCGACGGGCTCGTGCTTATCTGCGCGGACGGAGCCTCGGACGCGCGGATGCGGATGTTCAACGCCGACGGGAGCGAGGGGCTGATGTGCGGCAACGCGTTGAGATGCGTGACGCGCTACGTTTTCGACCGCGGGATATGCGTAAAAAGGAATATGGAGATCGCGACCGCGTCCGGGGTGAGGCGGACGTCGGTCTCGCCCGACGGCGAGATCACGGCGGAGATGGGGAAGGCGGTCTTCCGCCGCGATCTGCGGGCGGCGATCCGCGGGCGGGTATGGGAGGTCACCGCCCTTTCGGTGGGCAATCCCCACGCGGTCGTGTTCGGAGCGGAGCCGGCGCTTGTCGATCTCGGCGCGATAGGCCCCGCATTCGAGAACGCTCCCGTTTTCGGGGAGAGGGTAAACGCGGAATTTGTGAAAAAGACGGGCGCCGACAGCCTCGAAATGAGGGTCTGGGAACGGGGAAGCGGCGAGACGCTCTCCTGCGGGACGGGCGCCTGCGCCGCGGCGGCGGCGTCTGTCAGACGCGGTCTGTTCCCGGCAGGCTCCGAGATCGGGATAAGACTGCCCGGCGGCGAGCTGCGGGTAAGATGCACGCCGGAGTATGATCTATTCTTGTCCGGGCCCGCGGATTACGTTTACGACGGGGTATTTTATTATGATCAAGACTGAACTCAACGCGGGCTTCGCCTCGCTCGGCGGCGGATATCTTTTTTCCGAGACGGCGCGCCGGATAAGGGCGTTCGAGGCTGAAAACCCCGGGAAAAAGGTGATTCGGCTCGGAATAGGGGACGTGACCCTCCCGCTTGGGAAAACGGTGGTGGACGCAATGCTGCGCGCTTCCGCGGAGATGGGGGAGCGCGGGACCTTCCGCGGTTACTGCCCGGAGGCGGGGTACGGCTTTCTGCGCTCCGCCGTCGCCCGGTATTACGCCCGCCGCGGGGTGGACGTAAGGCCGGAGGAGATCTTCATCTCCGACGGAGCGAAAAGCGACTGCGCCGCCGTGCCGTCCCTTTTCGGGGCTGCGAAGGTCTATATACCCGACCCGGTCTACCCCGTTTACCTGGATACAAATCTGCTCGCGGGCAGGGAGACGGTATCCATCCCGGCTCTGCCGGAGGACGGATTTCTCCCCGGCCCGGAGAGATGCGGCGGCGGTCCCGCGGTGATCTATCTCTGCTCTCCCGACAATCCGACGGGAGCGGCATACGGCAGGGAAGGGCTCGCTGCGTGGGTGGTTCACGCCATAAATACCGGCTCGGTCATCATTTACGACGCCGCGTATGAAGCGTATATCACCGAGCCCGGCGTCCCGCACACCATTTACGAGATCCCCGGCGCCAAGTCCTGCGCCGTAGAGATCAACTCGCTCTCGAAGAGCGCGGGATTTACGGGAACGCGCTGCGGATGGTCGGTCTTCCCGCGCGAGCTCGGCGAGCTGGGGAAGATGTGGGCGCGCAGGCAGGCGGCCTCCTTCAACGGGGTGTCGTATATCGTCCAGCGCGCGGCGGAGGCGGCTCTTTCGCCCGCGGGACTTGCGGAGAGCGCGAAGATGGCGGAGTATTATCTGTCAAACGCGCGGCTGATCTCCCGCCTTCTCGACGAAAAGGGGATATTCCATACCGGCGGCGTCAATTCGCCGTATATATGGATGCGCTGTCCGGACGGATGCGGCTCCTGGGAGTTTTTCGACCGTATGCTGACCTCCGCGGGCGTCGCCGGCACCCCCGGGGCGGGCTTCGGGAAATACGGAGAGGGATTTTTCCGCCTTACCGCCTTTTCCGCGCGAGAGGACACCGAGACGGCTGTCGCGAGACTGCGCGAGTTCCTGTAGATCCGCGGCGCGAACGCAAAAGACCGCTTCGTTCGGAAACGAAACGGTCTTTTTGCCGTTCTTATTCGGAGACCGGAAATTTGATCTTTTTGACCTTCGACTTGCGTCTGTTCCACATGGAGGGGAAGAAGATCATGAGTATCGGGAAGATCTCCAGCCTGCCGAGCAGCATATCGAGGGTGAAAAGGAGCTTGGAGGGGATCGTAAAGGCGGCGAAGTTGGACTGACCGCCGATTATCGGCCCTATGTTGTTGAGGCAGGACAGGGTGGACGAAAACGCCGTCGTAAAGTCGACCGACGCAGGGTCTATGCCTATAAGCAGCACCGAGATGATAAGCACCATGGAGTATACCACGAAATAAACGTAGGTCCCCTTTACCGTCTTTTCGTCTACTGTCTTGTCGTCGATACGCAGGGGGATGACGGAGTTCGGGTGGATGAGGCGGCGCATCTCGTTCTTTGCGGATTTGCAGAGAATGAGTATGCGGTAGAGCTTAAATCCGCCGCCGGTCGAGCCCGCCATGGCGCCGAGGAACATAAGGAATATGACGACCGTCTTTGAAAAGCTGGGCCAGGTGTTGAGGTCGACCGTCCCGTAGCCGGTGGTGGTGATGAGCGACGCGACCTGGAAGACCGACTGACGCAGCGCCTGTCCGAAATTGTTTACGGTATTGAGTATATTGACCGCTATGGCGAAGGTCGCCACGGTGACTATACCGAAATAGAGCTTCAGTTCCTCGTTCTTGAAGCTTGCCTTGAACTGCCGCAGCAGCATGAAATAGAAGAGGTTGAAGTTCACTCCGAAGAGCAGCATGAAGACGGTGATGACCATCTCATAATACAATGCGTGCGGATCTCCCACCGCGGCGTAATGCCCGATGCTGGCGTCCCAAACGCTGAAGCCGCCGGTGCCCGCCGTTCCGAAAGAGTGTATGAACGATTCGTAAAGCGGCATCCCGCCGAAGAACAGCATGGCGGTCTCGATCAGGGTGAGCGCAAGGTAGATGCCGTATAGGATCTTCGCGGTATTGCTGACCTTGGAGACCAGCTTCCCGACCTCGGGACCCGGCACCTCGGCGCGCATGATATGCATATTGCGGTTGCCCGACATGGGGAGTACCGCCATGACGAAGACGAGCACGCCCATACCGCCGATCCAGTGGGTAAAGCTCCTCCAGAAAAGGACTCCGCGGAACCCTTCGGCGAGGAACTTTTCGATCTCGGTCATGATGGTCGTTCCGGAGGTGGTGAACCCGGAGACCGTCTCAAAGACCGCGTCGACGTAGTTGGGTATCATGCCGGAAATCACCAGGGGGACGGCGCCGAAAAGGGACATCAATATCCAGGAGAAGGCGACGATGGCAAAGCCGTCGCGGGCGTATATCTCCCCGTCCTTCTGACTTTTTACGCCAAGAAGCGCCCCGAAAACGACAAGTCCGGCGATCGGGATTATAAACGAGAGTATCTTATCCGTCTCGCCGTAAATGAGCGAAACGCCGAGCGAGATCAGCATCATCGCGGCTTCCGACAGCATTATACGGCTGAGGGTGTAGCGTATGGTTTTGAAATTCACCGTCTCGTCCCTCCCCGGCGGACTATATCGGAAAGTCTGGAAACGTTTTTATCCGTGGTGACGATGATAACGCTGTCGCCCTGCCCGAGGATGTCGCGGCCGGATGGGATGATTATCTCTCCGTCCTTGCGGGCGATGACGGCGATGAGCACGTCGGAGCGCAGATCGAGCTCCATTATCGGGCGTCCGATCAGCTCGGAGCCTTCCGCTACGCGGAATTCGACCGCCTCCGCCAAGCCGTTGACGATCGGGTGGAGGGTGACTATATCGTTGTCGTCGCTGTTCATCGTGCGGACGTACTGGGTTATCTGCTCGGCCGTGATCGCGCTTGCGGAGACTATGGTGTCCTGGACCGCGGAGTGCGCCACGAGATTGAAGAAGGTGCGGCGGTTGATCTTGGTGACGACCTTGCCGACCCCTTTCTGTATCGCGTACATCGAGAGGATTATGTTGGATTCGTCGAGGCCCGTCAGCGCGACGAACGCGTCGGTCTTCGCGATGCCCTCTTCGCCGAGGATCTCGCCGTCCGTCGCGTCTCCCTGAATGACCAGCGCGTCGGGGAGGCGTTCGCTCATCTGACGGCAGCGGTTCAGGTCGCTGTCCACTATCGTGACCTTTATGCCTATGCCGATCAGCTCCTTCGCGAGATGATAGCAGATGCTGCTGGCTCCGGCGATGATGGTGCTCTTTACACCCGCGCGCAGGACCCCCAGATGGGCAAAGAAATTGACCAGCTCGGAGGGGGAGGAGGTTATGTAAACGGTGTCTCCCGCCTCGATGACAAAATCGCCGGACGGGATGGTCGCGCCGCCGTTGCGGGCGACCGCGCAGATGAGCACCTTTGCGCGGACGTTCTTTTTGAGGTCGGAGAGCTTGACCCCGTTGAGCGGGGACGCTTCGCCGACGATATACTCTATCAGCTCCACGCGGCCCTTGGCGAAGGACTCAACCTTCAGGGCGGTGGGGAAGCGCAGAACGCGGGAAATCTCGCGCGCCGTAGCCTTTTCCGGGTTGATTATCATGGAGAGCCCGAGGTCGTCGCCCATATAGCGGAGCTGTTTTTCGTACTCGGGATTGCGAACGCGGGCTATGGTGTGACCGGCGCCCAGCTTCTTTGCGACGAAGCAGGCGAGGATGTTGACCTCGTCCTCAGGCGTGCAGGCTATGACGAGGTCGGCGTTTTTTGCGCCGGCTTCGGAGAGGATATCGTACGACGCGCCGTTTCCGCAGACTCCGATGACGTCGCAGGTATTGATAAGCTCCTCGAGCCTTTGCTTTTTCGTATCGACGACGGTCAGATCGTGATTTTCCGCGGCGAGATTTTCCGCGAGCACGCTTCCGACTTTGCCGACGCCGATGATTATTATCTTCATATTGTTTCCTCCGGGTCTTCCCGAATTTATCTCTTACAGCGTTGTTCCGAAGAACAGATATCCACATTATATCACCAAACTCCGAAAATATCAACACATATTTAATGATAATACAGCCGGACATGGTCGTTCCTACCCTCTTTAGGCGAAAACAAGATTGACATCGTCTGCGCTATGGGGTATAATGATCGTATCATATTTATTTCAAAGGGAACGGCAAAAATGAAATTCAAACGCGCGGCCGCCCTCTTCGCGGCGGCAATACTTCTTTTCTCGGGATGCGGAACACGCGGGAACGGCGGCGGCGACACCTCTGAGCCGGAGACCACCGCTCGCGATATGAGCAAATACGACCCGCGCGAGGCGGTCTCCTTAAAAAGCGAGCATTTTTCCGTCACCAACGACAAGCTCGCCTATTTCTTCTACAAGGACTACTACGACGCCGTCAACCTCTATTATGAGAGCTATTTCGCGCCTTACGGGCTCGATCCGACGAAGGATCTGAAGGAGCAGAATTACGATAACACCGCCACCTGGTTCGACTATTTTATGGGCGTCACGGTGCAGAACGTATTGAATTATCTCCGCTTGGCGGAGGCGGCTATCGACCGCGGGGCGGGTCTTGACGACGCGGACCGCGCAAAGGCGGCAGCGGAGCTGGACGATATAAAAGCCGCCGCGGAGGAGTTCGGGATGTCCCTTCAGGAGTTCCTCGACAGCCGTTTCGGCGAGGGGCTTACCGAGGAGTCTTTGCGCGAATGTCTCGAGCTGTACTATTTAAGCGACAAGCAGTTCAGCTATATTTCGGACAGCGTGGCGGCTGACGACGCTTCTCTCGAAGCGTACTATGAGGAAAACAAAAAGGACTTCCTTTTTGTCGATTTCCGCAAGGTCGAGGTCCGCGCCGATCAGACCGAGTACGCGAACGAGGAAGCGCGCAAGGCGGGGTTTGCCGAGGCTGAAAGGCAGTCGAGGTATATCGAAGCGTCCGCCGGTATCGACGAGTACGTCGAGCGCGGCATAGCGTATTATAAGTCGATAAACGATACTCTCGAGGTCCCGCTTTCCGACGAAGAGATATATACAAAAGTGACCAATATAGTGGTCCAGTACGGCTTCAACGATACGACCGCCTTCGGAAAATGGGCGTTTGCCGACGGCAGGCGCGCGGGCGATATTGTCATGCTCGACAACGGCTCCGGCATATACACGGTCTATTATCTCGTCACGCCCCCCTACCGCGCCGAAAACAAGACGGTGAACTATCGTTATTCCTGCTTTACGGATGAAGAAAAAGCGAAAGCCGCGCTCGCCGAATTCGAGTCGGGAGAACGGAGCGGGGAACGTTTCGCCGACCTGGTATCCGGCGCGGACGGCGCGCAGGGGAACGGAAGTCTGCGGGAAAACGTCGATCTGGGCGAGACCGCCCCTGCGGTCGAGGTCTGGCTGTTTGACAAGGAACGCCGGCAGGGCGACTGCGGACTCGCGGAGCAGGACGGGTATTACTATCTCCTTTACTACGAGGGCGACGGCAAGATCTCCTGGAAGCTTTCCGCCGAAAACGCGATAAGAAGCGGCGTCATCAATACCGAGCTCGCAAAGTACGCGGCGAAATATAAGATAGAGTCAGATAAGGACAACATATACCTTATCCCCGGAGAAAACGCCTATACCAGAGCGGTGAAAGAGTGATAACGTTCTGACCGCGCCGGGACTCCGGGACGCCGACACGAACGAAAAAAAGGATCTGCGGGAATTCTTGAATTCCCGCAGATCCTTTTTCGGTTTGGCGCCCGGGACGAGACCTCGGGAGGCCTTTCCGCCGCGCCGCCGGGAGAAAGCCGGGTCAATTACTCTTTTCCGGCAGTCCCGCGTACCCGGTCTTGCGTATTATCTCCTGACCGGAGGGAGAGAGGATAAAGTCGATCATCCTGCCGACGTTTTTGTTCGGGTCGTCCTTTCGGGTGATAAGGCAGAGGTCGACCGTCAGGGGATAGCTGCCGTTTTCTATGTTTTCGACGGTGGGGTACACCCCGTCCACGGCGAGCAGCTTGACGCCCTTCTCCTGCGAAAGCCCTTCTACGAAATAGCGGAAGGAATAACCGATCGCTCCGCGCTCGTTGGCGTACTGCGCCACCTCGCGGATAACGCCTCCCATTCCGCCGACCATCTCATAAGTCATCGGCTGCTTGAGCTCGACTTTGCCCATAAAATACTGCATCATAGTCTGGGAGCCGGAGTTCTCCGGCCGCTGGAAGGCGACTATCGGCGCCTTGTTCCCGCCGAGTTCCTTCCAGTTTTCGATATCTCCGTGATAGATCGCGCGGAGCTGGTCGGCTGTCAGCGAGTCGATCGGATTGTCCTCCTCGACAAAGAAGACGAACGCCTCTTTGCCTATCGGCGTTATATTGAGCTGGACCTTTTTGTCTAACGCGTCCTGAAGCTGGCTTTTCGACGGGCGCGCCCCGAAGAAGAGATCGACGTCGCAGTTTATCAGGCGCTCAAAGCCGACGACCGTGTTAGTAAACGTGACTATCTTGCCGTTATGCGCACAATAATCCCCGTAGTTATTTAAATCGTCCTTGAAAGCCTCTTCTATTTTACCTATGTCCTTGTATACCGCTTTGGCGAACGCGGAGTAGAGCGGATAGCACGCCTCCGCGCCGTCCATTTTGGGCATCTCGAACTCTTTTTCGATAAGCAGGGACGGAGCGGTGTCCGGCTCGACCAGCTTTGAGTTGTCCGCATACACGGTGTAGTCGGTGAAATCGGTGCTGGAGTATCCGTGCATATAGTCGAAGCCGTGCCCGGCGTATCTGACCTCCGGCCGCTGAAGATACATCGGGATGCTGACCGCGACCGACGCGGCGATGAGCAGGAGGGGTAGGATGGTATGCCTTATTCTCGGCTTACCCTTTTCCGCATGGATGGCGCAGACGATAAACCCCGCGCCGTAAGCGATCATCGCCATAAAGTATTGGGCCCAGGCGTCTCCGTCAAAAACATATGCCGCTATAATTGAAAAGCTCGTGGGCAGCGTCGAGTAATAAAAGATCTGCATCATATCGCCCGAGGTGCTCCCGGAGAAAATGACCATCAGTACGGCGAATAAGACAGAAAGCGCGGCCGCGATCCAGAGATTGATCATCGCCGCGGCGTTCATATCCGAGCAGGTCTTCTTGCTGATTATATGGTAAAAGATAAACAGAAATATCGGTAGGATAATGAAATCGTACGCGCCGAGCATTATCGGTAAGCCGATAAGACTTCCGATGAACGGAACGGCGTAATATAACAGAATTCTGCCGATATTATGCGCGACAGTCCCGAGAGGCCCGCTGTCGCCCGCCATCTTCCTCTTTTTCTTTTTCGGTTCGGGAGTTTCCTCGTTCAGCTTTTCCGGTCTGATATATGACCGGAAGTCGCGTCTTTCTTCCATGGTCCGCCTCCTTTTGGGAAAATGTTCGCGGGAATAATATACCACAATTATAGCAAAAAGTCAAGAGACGTAGAATTCCCTCATATCGTCCAGCCGCAGGAGCATTGGCGGGATGCCGCCCGCCGCGCCGCAGTCGACGTCTATCCAGGTATCGGTGAAGATCGCCCTGCCGCGCCTGTCCCGGTCGAGATAGGCGGTGGGGGTGTGCCCGAAGACGGTTATGATATCGTCGTAATACCGCTCGTCCGGCGAAAGCCTGTGCCACAGGAGCTCGTCGGGCGTATAGTCCCCGGGCGACTTTTTCGGATCGAAATTACCGAGACCGCTGTGTACCAGAAGGAACTCCCGCCCGCCGGCGCTCACCTCCTCGTAAAGCGGCAGATCGCAAACGAACTCAAAAACCGCGTCCCGCTTTTCCGGCGGGAGGGCGTTCAGCGCCTCGGCGGTCACTTTGCCGCCGTTGCGTATCCATCTCTCAAAAGAGGCGAGCGTATCGGAGTTGAGCGAACGGACGAGCTCTTCGGTCACCTCGCCGATCAGCGGGCGGGAGGCGAGCATCATCTCCTCGTGATTGCCGAGGATGAGAAAGACGTTCGGCTGCTCCATTATCCATAAAAGCGTCCGCACTCCGTCCTTCCCGCGGTCGACAACGTCGCCGAGGATGAAGAGCAGATCGCCGTCGGAAAAGTCCGCGCGGTCGAGCAGGGAAAGAAAACTCTCCAGCGGATAGCCGTGCAGATCGGAGGTAACGCAGATCATAAAACAACGCCTTTCTGTGTTCGATTATTATACCGGTATACCATATTATACCACGTTTCCGGCGAGCCGGGAAAAATATTTTTCCGTCACGGGAACTTTTTTGCAAAACGGCGCGTCTAATTGGCGTAAGGCAAAAAAACGACTCCCGAAAGGAAGGACAACGATATGAAAAAACTGATATGCTTATTCATCGCTTTACTGATGATTGCCGGACTGTGCGCCTGCAGCGCGGCGAAAAGCGAGTCGTCAGTAGACGCTGACCCGGCGGAAAAGCCCGCCTCCCTCGAGCCGACCGACATAAAAGGCTCCGGCGCGGACGGGGAAGAAGCCGAGCCGAGCGCCGCAAAGGATATGTTTGCTTCGAAGGCGGAAGATATCGCTCCCGAAGGCGGGGCGAAGAGCGCGGAACGCGACGACGGCGGATACGCGGTGATCGACGATCCGGTCGTCCCGAGCTCTCCCGATATCGCCGCGGACTTCGGCGGAGAGGACGGAGGCGTCCCGGGCGACGAGCCGCCAGCGGACACGACTCCCATCGAGGCGGGGACCCTTACCGCCGGCGAGTGGAAGGACAACGACAACTACGATTTCTGGCGTAAGGTGCTTGCGCGCGAAGAATGGGCGGGTCTCGCAAGGCTCTGGAAGATGGACGTGACCAAGCGCTTCGCGGTGACGGTATCGGACGGTCAGAACACCGCGAAGAACGCCGCGGTAGAATTGCTCGACGCCGAAGGGAACGTGATATCCCGCGCCGTGACCGACTCCTACGGCAAGGCTTATCTGTATTACGATATCGACTCGGCGGGGAAGGTCCCGGCGGCGGTATCGGTCGGCGGCGCGCAGCATGAGATCACCGCGGATCAGCTCGCGGCGGGAGGCGCGACCGTCTCCGGCGCGGGCGAGCGCTATACCAAGCTCGACCTTATGTTCACCACCGATACGACCGGCTCCATGACCGACGAGCTCGAATACCTGAAGAAGGAGATGGGCAGCGTCATTGAGCGTGTCGCCGGCGAAAACGACGGACTTGACATACGCCTGTCGGTCAACTTCTACCGCGACGAAGGCGATGAGTACGTCGTGCGCAGCTTCGCCTTCAGCGGCGATATAGAAGAGGTCATCCGTCAGCTCGATCAGCAGTTCAGCGACGGCGGCGGCGACTACCCCGAGGCGGTCCACACCGCGCTCGATGATTCTGTAAACGGTCACGACTGGCGCGACGACGCGGTCAAGCTGCTCTTCCTCACCCTCGACGCTCCCGGACACAGCGACGCGGCGGGCGTGCCTGAAAGCGTGCGCGCGTCTGTCGTCGCCGCGGCGGCGAAGGGCATCCGCATAATCCCCGTGGCGGCGAGCGGCGTCGATACCGAGACGGAATTCATGCTCCGCGCCATGGCGTGCGCCACCGGCGGGACCTACATCTTCCTCACCGATCATTCCGGCGTGGGCGAGAGCCACCTTGAGCCTACCATCGGCGATTACAACGTGAAAAAGCTGAACGATCTGCTTGTCAAGGTCATAAGCGAGTATTGCAAGTAAGCCGCGGAGTGTCGGCGGAGAAGTTCAAAGGACGAAGTTCAAAGACGTGTCGCCAGTCGCCGGCGTGGCCGGACCAAAATATCCGCAGTATGCTCGGAGCGTACGTGTCGCTTGTATGCACGCTCCGCCGCGCGACGCGGCAATCCGTTCCGAAATAATTAGGAATTAGGAATGAGGAATGAGGAATTGCGGTGTCGCCTGCGGCGACGAATAATTCGGAAAAGTAAGGCGCTGTAACTCCGTTTCCGCACCCAAACGCTGTCATTGCGAGGACCGGCGGGGCGCCGGAGCCGAAACGTGTATATCGACTCGTGCGAACACAAACGCCCGGTATGATATTCGAAGCGCCTTATTAACAACAAGCACCCAAACGCTGTCATTGCGAGGAGT
>JAFSSR010000181.1 GCA_017450885.1 Clostridia bacterium
GGGTGCGTCTTACGACGTTTCAGCGCCCAAACGCTGTCATTGCGAGGAGTACCGAAGGTACGACGCGGCAATCCGTGACCCTGCCTTCGAGGTCGTCCCACCCGAACGCCATTTTAACCGGTAGGGGCGGGGTCCCACCCCCGCCCTAAAGGGTACAGTCAGCAACCGATTTCGTTTTCCCCTCCCCTCACCCGGCTCCGCCGGGAGCTCCCCCTCCCCGCTCCGCGGGGGAAGGAGCTTTGCGTGAACGCCGTTCGGGTGCGGCGACGACGAAGGCGGCGAGGTTAAAACCCCGCCCTACGGGGTTGGGTGCGTATTACGACGTTTCAGCACCAACTCTTCCGGCGTCCGGCGACTGGCGTCCGGCGACTGGCGTCCGGCCACGCCGGTGACTCGTCTTTGAACTTTGAACTTTAATCTTTGAACTAAACCAAGGAGTCAAATAAATGAACATCAACTACGACATCGAAAAGGTACTTGTCACCGAGGAGAAGCTCGCCGAGACCGTCAAGCGCATCGCCTCGGAGATCGACCGCGACTACGCGAAGACGGGACACAAGCTTTTGCTGCTCGGCATACTGAAGGGCTCGGTGGTCTTTATGGGCGACCTGATGAAGTGCCTGTCCATCCCGGTCGAGATCGACTTTATGAAGGTCAGCTCCTACGGGCGCTCGACCATCTCTTCCGGCACGGTCAACATAATCCTCGACCTGCACCGCAAGGATCTGTCCGATCTGGACATACTTGTTATCGAGGACATCATCGACAGCGGCCGCACCCTCTCCTATCTCTGCGAATACCTCAAGCTGAAGGGCGCGCACTCGGTCAAGACCTGCACCCTGCTCGACAAGCCCTCGCGCCGCGAGGTGACTTTCACCCCCGACTACGTCGGGCTCGAGATCCCCGATGAGTTCGTCGTCGGCTACGGTCTCGACTACGCCGAGCAGTACCGCACGCTCCCCTACGTGGGCATACTCAAGCCGGGAGTTTACGGAAAGTAGCCGATCGACGCCGTCCCGCGCGAAGCGGCGCGGCGATCCATAATTCCTAATTCCTCATTCCTCATTCCTCATTCTTAATGTATAATCCCCAATCCCAACAAAAAGGAACAAATACATGAAAAAACAAACCAACTTAAAAGCCATCCTGTTTTACGTGATCATCGTGGCGGTGGTCATCGCCACGTCGTCCATGCTGCTGCGGAACACCGGCAGGCGAACGCCGGAATACTCCGCCATCGTCAACGCCTTCGAGAAGGGCGAGGTGCGCGAATTTGAGATAGATCCCAACGATCTGCTCACCTTTGTCACCTACGACGGCAAGGAGTACAGCTACCGCCTGCAGTCGCTCAACATTTTCTACGAGGACCTCAACGACACCATCCGCGAGCAGGTCAGGACCAACGAGGAAAAGGACGTCAAGGACCTTAAATCGGGCGACGGCGTCTACAAATACAATTACGAGGAGCCCACCTACGTCCCGTTCTGGGTCAGCTTCCTGCCGTATATCATCATGGGTCTGCTCTTCCTCGGACTGTTTATCTATATGATGAGACAGGCGTCCGGGCGTGACGGCAGGACCATGTCCTTCGGACGTTCGAGAGCAAAGCTGGCGACCGACGACAAGGATAAGAAGACCTTCGCCGACGTCGCCGGAGCCGACGAGGAGAAGGAGGAGCTGCGGGAGATCGTGGAATTCCTGCGCGATCCCCGCCGCTACACCAAGCTGGGAGCCAAGATCCCGCACGGCGTGCTGCTCGTAGGCCCTCCCGGCACGGGTAAGACCCTGCTCGCCAAGGCGGTCGCCGGCGAGGCGGGCGTCCCCTTCTATTCGATATCCGGCTCCGACTTCGTCGAGATGTACGTCGGCGTCGGCGCCTCCCGCGTGCGCGACCTCTTTGAGACCGCCCGCAAGTCGAACGCCGCCATCATCTTTATCGACGAGATCGACGCCGTCGGACGTCACCGCGGCGCCGGCCTCGGCGGCGGTCACGACGAGCGCGAGCAGACGCTCAATCAGCTGCTTGTCGAGATGGACGGCTTCGGCTCGCACGACGGCGTTATCGTCATGGCGGCGACCAACCGCCCCGACATCCTCGATCCGGCGCTCCTGCGTCCCGGCCGCTTTGACAGGCAGATAACAGTCAACTACCCCGACCTCAAGGGCCGCGAGGAGATACTCAAGGTCCACGCCAAGGGCAAGCCGTTCACATCCGACGTGGACTTCGCCAAGATCGCGCAGACCACCGCCGGTCTGACCGGCGCGGATCTCGCCAACCTGCTCAACGAGGCGGCTCTTCTCGCCGCCCGCCGCGGCAATCTGCTGATCGGCATGGACGACATCGAGGACGCGTCGATCAAGGTCATGGTCGGCCCGCACAAGAAGTCGATGCGCATAAAGGACGAGGAAAAGAAAAAGACCGCCTATCACGAGGCGGGACACGCCATCCTGGGACATCTGCTCCCCGGCGTCGACCCCGTGCGGCAGATCTCGATCATCCCCGCCGGACACGCCCTCGGCTACACCCTCAATCCCCCCGCGGAGGACAAATATTCGGTCTACCGCAACGGTCTGCTTGACGAGATCACCATGATGCTCGGCGGCAGGGTCGCGGAAAAGATCATATTCGACGACTTCTCCGGCGGCGCCTCCAACGACATCGAGCGCGCCACCGCCATCGCCCGCAAGATGGTCACCGAGCTCGGTATGTCCGACCGCCTCGGACCTATCAAGTACGGCTCCGGCGAGCAGGAGATATTCCTCGGGCGCGACTTCTCTTCGACGCCCAACTACTCCGACGCCACCGCCACCGCCATCGACGAGGAGATACACCGCATCATCTCCGACTGCTACGCCAAAGCTGAAAAGCTGCTCCGCGAGAATATCGGCAAGCTGCATTTCATAGCCGGGTTCCTGACCAAGTACGAGATCATGGACGACGTCCAGTTCGCACGCGCCATGGAGCTCGACGAGCCCACAGTAGAGGAGATCGCCGCCCTCGCCGACGAGCGCAAGGCGCGCCGTGACCGCGAAAACGCCGAGCGCGCCAAGGCCGCCGAGGAGGAACGCGCGCGCCGCAAAAAAGAAGAGTCGGAACACCACCACCATCCGCATCAGACGGGCGATCCCTTCAACCCCTTCGGCGAGAAGATCAATATCCGCGTCGAGCCCACGTCCCCCGAGGACAAGGACAAGGACGGGGAGGAAGAAGACAGCTAAATCGCGCCTGCGGCGCGATTTAGCCCGAGCGCCAGCAAGGATTTAGCCCGAGCGCCAGCAAGGATTTAGCCCGGCGTTAGCCGGATTTAGCCCACGGCTTTGCCGTGGATTTAGCCGCCGCAACGCGGCGATTTAGCCCGAGCGCCAGCGAGGATTTAGCCCACGCGTCAGCGTGGATTTCGCCCACGGCTTTGCCGTGGATTTAGCCGCCGCTCCGCGGCGATTTAGCCCACGCGTCAGCGTGGATTTAGCTTGCCGTAAGAATAACGAATTTCCCGTCTACCGTCACCTGCACGTTTTCCGGGCGGGAGCCGAAAAAATCGCTGCGGGCGGCGAAAAGCTCGGGAGAGCGCAGGACGCGCGCCCGCGCCTCGACCATCCGGGCGACCGCCGTCACGTCGCTTCTGCGGCGGACCCGCAGAACGTGCACCTCCGCGACCTCCGGCGACGCCGCCATTATCACGCACCAGTCTTCGAGCAGCGCGGTCTCGCCCGCGTCCGGCTTGCCGTTATAGTAGAGGTCGACGAGGTCGCCGGGCGACAGATATTCGCGTTCGGAGAGTCCCGCGCCGGCTGAAAAGATCACCCTTTCGCCCGCCATCTCCGGCATCGCCGCGGCGTATCCCTCCGCGACCGAACGCGCGCTTGACGCCTCGCCTTTGCAGGAAACGAGCGTCAGCGTGAGCGCGAGAAGAAATATTGACAGGTGTTTTTTCATCTTTCATGCCCCCTTTATGTTTTTGATATACCGTTAAAATAATTTTATGCCGGGGTCCGACAGATCAGCACCCGGCAGATCGCGCTCGCCGTCAGACGATAAAATTGCCGCGAGCGGAGCGCGAAAACGAAGTCGGTTGCTGACTGTGTCCTTTAGGGCGGGGGTGGGACCCCGCCCCTACCGGTTGAAATGGCGTTCGGGTGGGACGACCTCGAAGACGGCGGGACTTTGCTCCCCTCAGTCGCGCTGTTCGCGCGACAGCGGACCCGAAAGGGGTCCCCGGCGAAGCGAGCCTGCCGAGCTTCGTGGGGAATTGGGTCCCCTCATCGCTTCGCGACGAAGGGCGCTTATAAGGTAGA